>NZ_JBEPLY010000017.1:0-82759 GCF_040545495.1 Martelella mangrovi | reverse complement strand
GATCGGAAAACTGATCGACCTCGTCGAGCCTCAAGAGGCCCGCAACTTCTTCACATCATGCGGATACGATCCAACATGAAAGGGAAACGCTCTAGAGGCATTGACCCTAGATTATCCCATAATAATTTATGGATGATTTATCAAATACACCATTTTCGAACTTGAGCGATACCGATACAGTATAATAATAAAATATCATTATTTGTTTTTCAACAATGATTGAAATTTCATATTTCGAATTGTAAGTTACGGGGATCCCGTTGCTCTCAAAAAAATCAATAACATCAGCGGCAGACCGACCGTGGAAAAGTTTGTTATAATAATTGACGGTCGCCTCTTCATCCAGTTCATAGTTGCTCGGCGTTGATGTTATTGGGTTTGGCTTTGGCAGAAAAGTAAGGTTGTCGATGGTCAAGTCTTTACTCCATGCAGAGGCGAGCAATCCAACAGCAATCACAACGCTTCCAAGCATTGCGAGCGACGGCATCATTCTCATGACGAAAATCCAAAATTCATTAGAATTGATTCCCTAGCTGATTGAAAACTTCTCCAATGGTAGGAACGTTTGTTGGCATCCCCCTTTTTATGGCTTCACGTCTTAATTGCTCCTCGACTTCACTTTCGGTTGCTGCTTTGTGAAGGTTAGTCCCCCAGCCGGGCGCAGACCCGGCAGATTTCTTTAAAGGTAAACCCAACTCATCAAGAATTGTGTAGGCCGTCGCGTTGCTATTATCAATTCTGCCTACGGATGTGGGATTATAAACTCTACCCAACTCACCTATCCGTCGCGTCTCCCGGGTGAATGCTGAATCGAGGCCGCAATATTCCGGGCCTTCTGCAATCGTTATCAAACGGGAAGGCTTACTGCCTTCAAGTGCCCATGCTTGATAGTCTGGACTCACAGTAAGAACTTACATCCGGTTGTTAATCAGCAACCTCAAAGGATATTCTATGTCGAAGTTTTAATTTCTTGGTACAATGTATAATTGTGATTTCTCATTTAACGTCCTATACGGAACTGCTTGTTCTTTAAATAACGTATATTTAAGGAATCGGTTATTTTTAAATGTTATTAACATTACCTCTTAAAATTCTTTAAGGTTCCCCATTATTTCAGGGTAAGTGGTGTGAGCATACCGCTCGGTAACACCAAAATATCCATTAATAAAAAACTATAATTTCAGGTCGTCTTCAAAAAAAACTGCCACGGATAGTCATAGGCTTCATATGTGGACCAGTCGAACGGTATGGCTTGTTCATCCGAAAACTTTTGCATAACTCGTCGGCCATGGCCGCGCACCAAAGGCGCCTGATCAAGCTGGATTGGCTTTGCCGTCTGACCGGGAGATATATTTTCAGATAAAGCATAAGAATTTAGAAACCCGCTGCTTATTGCAATGATGGTAAGCTTGGTCGCTTGTCTTCCAAACCGGTTGATAACTTTCCCCTTGTTGCGCTGCAGTTCATGCAGGTACCCCTGTGTGACACGCGGTTCGTAGAACCGGAAATAATACTACTTACCGTTTTTGTTCTGGACTCTGGTGAACCTGCGGAAATGCCTTCTTACCTCCTCGAAGGAGGCGTGGGAGCGGATGAAGATGCCGAGCTCCTTTCCCAAAGGCCCATCGCCTTTTGGCTGGTAAACAGTTTGCGGGTGAAGCTGTTTTCATCCTTTAGTTCGGCCAGATAGGGGGCCACCTCTTTCAGCTCTTCAGCGGCGTCGCCCTGAAACAGCGGCTGATAGCGTAATTCCGAACTGCCGAGATGGCTGGTCAGTAGGTACGGCATTTTCGCTGCATCGAGAATGGCAAAGGTCTTCATCTTCGGTACGGCTTCAGCGCTGCCAAAGGCGGCGATTTCAGCCTCGGTCGGCTGCGGCTGGCCAAACAGCGGTTCATAGAGCTTGTCTGGAACGGTCTTGCGCGGCCATTGCCCCATTTGCTGGTCGAGCGGTTCAACCCCCTCAATCTCGTCAATGGAAAGATAGTCCTGCTGAGCCGCGTCCACGTTTGGGTTTTCCATCGCCGTCAGTGGCTCAAGCTCAACCTTGTGGGCGGGATGGACGGCGCGGGCGAGGTTGCCGCCCACGCCGATGAGCTTCGGATTGACCTTTATCCAGTCGGTGACGGGGCGCACGTCCTGCGTCCACATCAGGATCAGGCCGAGGCTTTGGGCGTGTTCGCGCAGAACGGCGTCGAAGTCGTCGCGACTGTCGCACAGCACGGCTGCATGGGTCTCGAAGTCTTCCGAGGTTTCCATGCGGTGCAAGTGGCACCAGCCGAGCCAAGGCGAGCGCGAGGGCATGGGGGAGTTCATGGGTTCTCCTTCGCGGTTGGCGAGTCGGATGTGATCTTGCCGGTATAGGGGCCGCATCTGGTGGCTGAGCCGAGATAGGCAATCGGCATGCCGCCATCTTTCGTTTGGGCTATTTGCGCGATCTGTGGTTGCTAGGTGCAGGCGGCGAGCGCCAGAAGCACGATTGCGTATCTCTTAGCTGCCATTGACGATCTCCATCTTCGTGACCTTGAGGCCGTTGCTTTTGAGGATGCGGACCGCGTTGTAGCCGATGGTCAGCGCATAGCGCTTTCGCTTGGCGATCCCGTCGCGCCGTCGAAATAGGTGTAGCGCACCCCGCCCCGGTTGAACTGGGCCTCGAAATATTCATCGATGAGGCCGAGCATATGGCCGTATTCATGCGGTTCCAGCGTATCTGCCTTCGGGTTGCTGTCCGTTGCTGTGCGGGGGATGACAAGCGTCACCCTGTCCCGTGCATCAGGGCGTAACTTCGAAGTAGTAGGGCGGAACGGTGATGTTGCAGGGCTTCCCGTCGATACTCAGAATGTCGTAAGATTTTTGAATAAGTTTATATTTCCCGACAACAATCTGGCTTCCTGTAAATGTTGAAAATCCAGAATACGGAGCAGGGGAATAAAAATATCCTTTTTTATCAAGATCGTCGTTTATAGAAATTAATTTTTCTGGTTCGAAGGCGGAATAAGGTATTCCTGGGTCTGGGATAATGGATATTTCTTTAGAAAAGTTACCATTTTCAATTTTTAAAATATTTATCCCATTAATAAAATTAATGTCTTTGTAATTTATATTACGTTTTTTTCTATTTCCTTTTACTAGAAAGGATATGCCCTTAATGCCGCCTTTAGCTGTGTTACGGATCTGAAAATCAGAAAGAGAGGGCCTTGGATCGAAGTAAATTTCGACGTCAAAATCCTGGCATGTAGTCTTGTAGTGCAGGACCATGGCGGGATCGATCTGTGGCTGCATGGTCACCTCCTTCGTCTGGGCTGTTTGTGCGGTCTGTGGTTGCGGGGTGCGGCGGTAAGCGCCAGAAGCACGATTGCATATCTCTTAGCTGCCATTGACGATCTCCATCTTCGTGACCTTGATGCCGTTGCTTTTGAGGATGCGGACCGCGTTGTAGCCGATGGTCAGCGCATAGCGCTTTCGCTTGGCGATCCCGTCGCGCATATTGTCCATCATGCCACCATTGCCGGGCATGGCGATTTCCTTCGAGCCGTCGAAATAGGTGTAGCGCACCCCGCCCCGGTTGAACTGGGCCTCGAAATATTCATCGATGAGGCCGAGCATATGGCCGTATTCATGCGGTTCCAGCGTATCCGCCTTCGGGTTGCTGTCCGTCGCTGTGCGGGGATCGGAAACGTTGAATTTTGCTCTGGAGCTACCGGATAGTACGTAGGAACGGCCTGAGGTGATACCTTTGGCATTAGCATCAAATTTTACGCCTATCCCATTCCCTGTCTTCACGTTCACAAAGTTGACCGCATAGTGATAGGGACCGGCGGTGACGATCTCGACATTGAACACGACGGTGAACAGGTGCTCGCCGCATTTCTCGTCGGTGATACTGATCTGGTAGGGCAGCGCGTTCCATGCGGCGGCGATGGCGCGTGGAATGCGCTCGGCCCTGGCCTTCAGCGCGTCATCCGTGAGCGCGATCGTGTCGGGATATGTCGTGTCATCCGCCGTCGAATTGATCATCAGCCATTTGGTGTTGACGATGATCTTCTTGTCGGCGGAGATGGAATCGATGATCATCTCGCTCTTCTACTGGATGTCGTTATGGCCGTTGGGCGTTTCGTTGTCAGCGGCGAGCTGCTGGATCTTGCCGGTTGGCGAATGGACGCCATCCTTCTCGTAGGTACATTCGCAACAGCCCTTGGTGGCCTTGGTCGAGCGGTTGGCAATGCCGGTGATTTCCTCCGGTGTCAGTTCCAGAATCGACTTTTGCCGGGACGGGTCTTTTGGGTCCTGCATTTTCAGGTTCGGATGGGTGTAGTTGAAAAAGCCTGTCATTTCGGACCCTCCATGGTTGAAAGCAGACGTTTGCGGGCATAGCCGACAAAGATACGCAGCCGGTCTTCCGGCATCAAACTTCTGTTGGCGGTGAGATCGCGTATCCACGGGTAGAGCGGGTCTTTGTAAAAGCCGGTTCCAAGCCAGAAACCGACAGCCAGACAGGCCTTTTCCGCCCGGTTTCCGGCAAGGCCGAGTGCCTCGCCGGCCTCGCGCGCGGCGGCGCAGAGTTTTCGTTCCACATCGTCGCTGGCAATGGCCGTGTCTCCTGGAAACAGTCCGCGCAGAAATTCCGCGGCCTGATGCAGGTTGACCGTATCATCGTTGAACCGGTGCTGTTCCTCGCGGACAAATCGGTCGAGTGCCTTTTGCTGTCGCGCGCCATCCTCGCCGCGCAACGTTTTACTGCCGGCGATGAAAACGCGCCTGGCGCGGTCAGTGCGGTCATCGCAAAACTCCGGCTCTTGCGAAAGAATGGTGGTAATTGCGGCATATCGGGGATCTTCGTAGAAGAACGATCCGAGATGCAGCATCAGGAACATCACATAGGCGGTGTCGTTGAGATAGGTGATGCCATTGTCTGCGCTCCATGTAACGGCATGGCGGATGAAGGTTTCGGTATGGACATCGCCAAGGGCTCGAAACCGATGGACATCGATGGCAAGCAATGCATCCTTGTAGCGCCAGTAATTGGCTTCGAAGCGGATGGCATCCAGCATTTCCTCCCCAATCACATAGGCCATCTCAATACTTCCTTTCCAGCGTATAGAGACGCTCACCGGCAAGCGAACGGCTAGATCGGTAGATCAAGCCTGTGCTGGCCCACGAAGTCCCTGACAAAGGTGTCCTGCCTGCTCAGCAGCCGCACGGCATCAAGAACGCTTGCATCCCAGAAACGCAGAAAGAGCCAGCGGCCGTTTGCATCCTGAATTTTTGTGAACTTGCGGAGATGGCTGCGTATTTCGGCGAAGAAAGCGGTGGAGCGAATGAAGATGCCGGTATTTTTGTCCCAGTATTGTTGGAAGAAGTCCCGATGGAACGCGAGAACCCCGTCACGATCTTCCATGGTCCCAACCGGCAGGGTCATGTCGATGAGCCAGGGCGCGGCCTCTTTCAGTTCCTCGGCGGTATCGCCCTGAAAGAGGCACTGGGCAGGGACATCGATGGTATCGAGATCAAAGACGCCTGTGATGTTCTTGCGCAGGGCAGCGTCGACCAGAAAGTAGGTGCGCAGCTGCGCTTCGCCCTCCGGCTGGTCGAACAGGAGCTCTTTTAGCTCCGGCGCTATCCAGTCTCGTTCCCAGAAGGGCCTGTCCTTCTGGTCCGGTAAGGGCGGAATGTCGTGCTCCGCGATCGCAAGATAGTCCTGCTGAGTCGCTTCTGCGTTTGGGTTTTCTATCGCCGTCAGCGGCCCAAGCGCGACCTTGTTGTCGGGATGGACGGCGCGGGCGAGGTTGCCGCCCACGCCGATGAGCTTCGGATTGACCTTTATCCAGTCGGTGACGGGGCGCACGTCCTGCGTCCACATCAGGATCAGGCCGAGGCTTTGGGCGTGTTTGCGCAGAACGACGTCGAAGTCGTCGCGACTGTCGCACAGCACTGCTGCATGGGTCTCGAAGTCTTCCGAGGTTCCGGTGCGGTGCAGGTGGCACCAGCCGAGCCAGGGCGCGCGCGCGGGGCACGGGGGAGTTCATGGGTCCACCTTCGCGGTTGGCGAGCCGGATGTGATCTTGCCGGTATAGGGCCCGCATCTGGTGGCCGCGCCGAGATAGGCGATCGGCATGCCGCCATCCTTCGACTGGCTCGCCCCCTGAACGATCACCGCGCCGCAGGAACAGGTGTCGCCGACGCGGGCGACGGGTTTGCCGTCGACCTTGCCCTGGCCACCGGAGACGATGACATTCGGCGGATGGGCGGGGTTGCCGCAGACATGGCTGTCGCCGACGCGCGCCACCGGCCTCATGACTGTTCCTCTTCTTTCTGCAGCGGGCATTCCTCGGCCAGTGGCAGGGCGTCATTGGCCGTCAGGTTCAGCGTCGGCACCTGGGCCGAGCCGGAACCGCCCATATTGACGGCGCCCTTGAGGTTGATCACCGGGGCTTCGAGCGTGATCCCGCTGCTATCGATGGTGATTTTGCCGCCCGGCCCGGCGATCTCGAACTTCTGGCCCGCCATAAGCTTGTGCAGACCGCTGACATTGGTGGTCAGCGTCGAGCCGACATCGAGCTTGTAGGTGCCTGCGACCGAGCCTTCGTAATTGCGGCCGATCTCTTCCAGATGATCGGCATAAACCTGCTGCTTGAGGATGTTGCCGACCGTCTCGATCCTGTCCTTGCCGTAATTGTCGAACTGGTTGCGGCCGACCGTATAGTAAACATCCTGTCCGATGTTGTGCCGGGCATCCTGTCCGATGCTTTCGGTATGGTCGTTGCCGACGGAAATCGACTTGTTGTGGCCGACCGATTCCGATTGGTCATTGCCAACGGACTTGGAGCGGTCATGGCCGATGGAATGGCTTTCATCATTCTCAATGACCGTGTTGTGGTCCTTCTGCGCATGCATGAAGACCTCTTCGCTGTCCTTCTCGTCCTCGAACCTGAGTTCGTTGTAGCCCTTGCCCTTGTGGGTCTGGTTCTTGATGGTCATGCGGGTCTTGTTTTCCGGCAGCTTGTAGGGCGGTTTGTTCATTGCGTTGTAGGTGCGGCCGGGTGACGATCGGCTGGTCGGGGTCGCCTTCGAGGAAATCGACGATGACTTCCTGGCCGATCCTCGGGATGGCCATATGGCCCCAGGTGGCGCCGGCCCAGTTGTCGGCGACGCGGATCCAGCAGGAGGACTTGTCGTTCTGTTCGCCGCGGTGATCCCATGGGAACCAGACCTTGACCCGGCCGAATTCATCGCAATAGATTTCTTCGCCCTCCGGTCCCGTCACGCGGGCGATCTGCGGGCCATCGACCATCGGCTTTTTCGTTTGCTGCGGGCGATAGGGCAGACGGGCCGGCATGGCGGAGAAGCTGGCCGCATAGGTGGTGGCGCCGGAGCCTGCCTCTTCCTTCAAGGCCTGCGACTGTTCGCCGCTGTGGCTGACGGCCAGCAAATGCCAGTCGATGTTGCAGGCCTTGTTCGGATGGTCGGCAAGTTCCAGTCGGAAGCCCGGCATCAGGTGGATGGCATTGGTTTGGCCATCGGCTGTGGTGGCGTCGGTGCGGGTGGCTTCCATCCGGTATTGCGTGAACGGCTTGCCCGCGACATCGCGCTTGTAGCGGCCGGGATAATCGTAAAGCGCATAATCGCGCTTGGCGCCGTTATCTTCCTGCCGCTCGGCCTTGTGCTCCTGATTATAGGGTGGGTTCTTGAAGGTGTAGTCGCGCTGGGTATAAGCGGTGGAGCGCAGCCGCTGGTGAAAGGCAAAGCGGTTGCAGAACACGCCTTTCACCGCGCCGCTGGGATTGGCATTGTATTCCAGCTCCGGCATGTCGGGCAGCTTGGCGACGATCTGCGGCATGTCGATGAAGTGCAGCGTGTGCTGGCCGTTCTCGCCGTAGGTGAAGTAGTACCAGATCCCTTCTTCCGCGGCGATCCGCTCGACAAAGGCCAGATGCGTCTCGCGGTACTGGACGCAATATTCCCGCGCCACATGCTCGCCCGCCATATGCCATTGCACGTCCTCGACGCCGTTTTCCTTCAGAAGTTCGCGGATGATGTCGGGCACGCTCTTCTGCTGGAAGATGCGGCAGTCCGAACCATGGTCGAGCCGATGCAGCATCGGCAGTAACGTGACGGTGTAGAAAGTGCGGTGAAAGCCCTCATCGGCCCGCGCGATCTCGGCGATGACGCCGGAGAGATGCCGGATGCCGGCATATTTGTGGTGGATGGTCAGCGTCGCCGGCGTGTCAAGCAGGGCATTGAGGCCGATATTCGGGTCCTCGGAGACCAACTCGATATCCACTTGCGTCAGGCCGAACAGCTTCTCCTCCGCGCCGAAGCCATGCACCAGCAATTGCTGCATCGTGTCGAGCGCCGGGGCCTCGAAGGTGAAGGCGATATCCTGATCCTGATAGAGGACCGGCATGTCGATGATCGCGTTCATGACGAACTCCTTTTGCCTATCCTGTCCGCCTGGGCTTAGCGTGGCGCTGGCGCGCGCGGTCTTGCTTCCGCCGTTCTTGCCTTCATGACCTCAGGTGACGCCGTTGCAGCGGCAGCCTTTCGGGTCGCGCGGCGTTCGTTTTCGGCAAGCAGGGAATGGTCGGCAAAGCGGTCGAGGAAGCTGATGCCAGGGTCGAGTTCATCGGCGCCTGAAGCGGCATGAACACGATGCGACACGACGCCCCGCCCGCCGATCGCGACACCGACAACACCGCGTTCACCGGAAACATCGAGCGCAGCGCCGGAGGAAATGGCTGCCTCCTGTGTGCTTTCGCTGGGTTCATCGCGACCGCCGCCGCGGCGCAGGCGTGTGTGCTGCCAGAGCCCCAGCAGAAAATCGCGGGCTTTTCGGGTTTTCCCGACGGCGTAACGCAACATGTTTGCCTCCTGTCTTGCGGATTTTTTCATCCCCATAAGGGGTGTATCCACAAAGACAATTACCTATGATTGTGGCATTCGACCTACCTCCAGAGCCATTCCGCCCCGGAGGTGCTTGTCACCCGCCCGATCAGGCGGCCGGCGCGCGCCAGTCGTCGGAGCCGGATGTACCCGATGCCGTGTGTTCCCAAGTGATCTTGCGGTAGGAAAGCTCGATCTTCACCAGTTGGGTGAAATCGGCGTTCTTCGGGTCCTGGCAGTGCGGCAGCGAGCAGTCCATGTCGGTCACCAGCGCATCTTCCAGTGTGGTGGTGAAGAAATGCTCCTGCTTGCCGGCGGTGTTGGTGCGATACCATTTGACATCGCACTTGGTCAGCATTTCGCCGGTGCACAGCGCATTATAGAGCAGCGGCACGGCCTTGTTCAGCGTGCAGGTGAACTTGAACGGCGTATGCACGCGCTGACCGGCCGGCTGGCCCGACTGCGGGTCGCGGGGGATGACGACGGTGTGGTCGATGGCCTGGACCATGACCTCGTCCTCATGGCCTTCCTGCCAGACATTGCCGACCGAATCCTCGGTAAAGGCGCCTTGCGTGATCGGGCCCTGTGTTGCGCCCTCGATCGTGATATAAGCGGGTGTGGGCATGGGTTACTCCTGCCTGTTCTAGAGACGTCTGCCGGACTTTTGCCTTGCGCAATGGTAGGACGGAAAACCGGGATCTGCTTTTCCTGCCATTGCGCCTGTCGCCAAACATGCAAGATCCGGCAGGCGTCTTCGTTTCCGTGTTCTCGACCGCCGCGGCACCATACCGACGGCGGGTTCAGGCCCGCCAACATCAACTGCGGCGGGCAAGCCTTATCTGGCATAAACCGTGCCAGAGACAGGAATTCTGAATAGAAAAACGACAAGCGACTGAATAAAAACAGATTTTTATTCAAAGAACGCCGAGAATATTAGATATTCACAGATGCTTATGTAGGTGAACCTAAGAACCTTCGGCCAAAAATGGCCGGGACAAGTGCGGATAAACCGCTAAAATTATATATAACCCACTGATTCCGAATAAAAAATCAAGATATGCCAAAAATGACCAAGCTCGGCCATTTTTGGCTAGTACCGTATAGTACGGAAATTTTATATGTAATTCAGTAAGTTAAAGAGATAAAAAGTTGAATGCTGCTTAGGTGGCTTCGAAATTCAACGGTCAGAGCACCCAAAACGTCGGGTCATGAAATAATAATTTTCAACGCGAGTTTGCCATCAATCTTCGCTGGCCTATAGTGCTAAAGGCCGATTTCCGCGTCCTTCAGCTTTCTGTGAGCCATACGGTTTTGTCTCTTATGCCAAGACGAGCAGAGAATAAACAGCGCATGGTAGCCCCACAGCTGATACAGCCTCGAAACATCACGTTCAGTTGCCTTTTCCATCTCCTACAACGCCCGTATCTTCCAAGCCTAGAGTGAGGCAGCAGCATACAGTATCGAAGCGGGTACGGCCGGCCCGAGACGTGCCCTTCACCAACCTCGCCTGGGCGAAGCTTTCGGCCGATGGCTTCACCATGCGCGGTTAATAGTGCAGGGGGGGATAAAAATCGAACTCTCGCGTTTTCTTGCAAGGCCTCAGGTCAAAACCGACAGTCTCAGATGACAACCTGCAACGAATGTTGGTGTCATTGGTTGTATGCCCCGCAACCAAGTCCGTGTTAGAGCATCGGGCGCTTACTCTGCAACGCATGCTGTTGACTTGAAGTAGTTCCAGCATTCCTGTGGTGAGAACAGTGCGCACACGTGACCGACAGCTCTCCACAGGTCGTCATAGGTTCGCGCCTTTGCCTTTCTGAGAAGTGCCTTGAGCTTGGAGAACGCCTTCTCGATGGGGTTCAGGTCCGGTGAATAGCGCGGCAGAAATAGCACCCATGCGCCGCGCGCCCTGATTGCCTCGCCAGCGCGGGGGCTCTTGTGGACATTGAGGTTGTCCCAGATAACGACATCTCCCGGCGCCAGCGTCGGGGCAAGCTGGGTTGAAACATAGGTGTCGAAAGCCGTGCCGTTGATGGCGCCCTCGATCACCCATGGCGCTATCAGTTCGTCACACCGCAGACCGGCGATGAAAGTCTGGGTGTTCCACTTGCCGAAAGGCGCTTCAGCAACAAGTCTTTGTCCCGTCCGGCTGCGCCCCCTCAAGGGCGTCATGTTGGTCTTCACACTGGTTTCATCGATGAAGACAAGCCTTGCGGGCTCGGCGCGCATGGCCGGCAACCGATGCTTTTGCCATGCATCACGCTCCGCCTTCACGTCAGCGCGTTCTTTCTCCGAGGCCAGCAGCGTTTTTTTTAAAGCTGAAGCCGGCACGGCACAGCAGTTTCGACAGGTTGAACGGATCGACGCTCACCCCATGCTCGTCCATCAGAAAGGCAGCCAGATCGGGCATGGTGATATCGGGCCGCGCCTCGACCATGGCGATGATGATTGCCCGATAAGGGGCCAGCTTGCCGCCACCTTTCGGACGCCCCATGGGGCTTGGCTCCACGGAACCGGTCTCATCCAGCCGCTTCTGCAGCCGAACGGCCGTCGCTGCCGAAATCGCAAACTGTTCGGCTGCGGCGCGCCGGGATTTGCCTTGTGCGATTGCATCCGTCACACGGCGGCGAAGGTCAATGGAAAGAGCGCGGGTCATCGGAAATCTCCTTTGACCCAAAGAATCACAATTCAAACCAAAACGGAATCCCATACGATTCATTCAAGACGCCCGACGCTCTAATAATTTTGCGGTTCATCCTTCTGGTAAATTGAGATGGACTTCAAAATCCGAATTTATACATTATTTTCTCGCATTCTATACACGCGCTTTTATTCTATTTTTTTCGCATTTGTTTTCCGACTTGTGGCATTCCCGATTTCAGCAACACGCTCAGGATGATGTTCCGTCCGCAATCGGACAAAAGGCCGAGGTGACAGGCGATCCGAGCTAACAGTGTCGCATTGGTCTTGCTGGCTTCCGTTCGGGACAGGCAGAGTCTCGCATTGGCAGAACGGCAGACTTTTGCATAATTTTCGCATGCATCAGAGAAACCGCGTTTCATTTTGCGCATTTCTCGCGGGGAGCTCGGCCGTGTCAGAAAAAATGTCCGGCGGCGGTTGTTTCTTCTCATGCAGTGCTGACTGCCGGCCTCTCCTCGGGAAAGCGGAGGGGAGTGACGGGCCACGATAGCGGCCAGACCGACCATCCCAAACGCGTACTGAAGAGCCGCGTCGGCAACATTCGCGCCAGAAAAGTTAGACCTTAACAATAAATAATTCGGACTTTTCAGGATCTCTGAACCGAAGAATTTCGATCTACGTAAGTCACGAACAGCTCATGCCGGGAGTCAAGTAACTGATTTGAAACGAATATTTTCGTACTCAACGGTACTGGCCAAAAAAGGCCAAGCCTGGCCATTTTTGGCCGAGGCAGATTTGCTATTCTGGATCAAAGGGTTATGCCGGATTTTGGCTTTATGTCCGTACTTTTCACGGCCATTTTTGGCCGGAGTTTCTTGGGTTCACTTACGTAAATACTCGCTCATATGAGCTCGTTTTTGCTCATAGCAATAAAAATATCCTTTTATAATCAGTATACTGTCGTTTTCTCGCTCAGAAAAGTCATCTCTGGCACGGTTTATGCTGAGTAGACCTTGCCCGCCGCGGTTGGACGCTGACAGGTTCGATTCTGTCAACGGCATGATGTCGCGGCAATCGAGAACAAGGAAACGAAGACGCCTGCCGGATCTTGCATGTTTGGCGACAGCACCGGCAGACGTCTCTAGAACAGGCAGGAGTAACCCATGCCCACACCCGCTTATATCACGATCGAGGGCGCAACGCAGGGCCCGATCACGCAAGGCGCCTTTACCGAGGATTCGGTCGGCAATGTTTGGCAGGAAGGCCATGAGGACGAGGTCATGGTTCAGGCCATCGACCACACCGTCGTCATTCCCCGCGACCCGCAGTCGGGCCAGCCGGCCGGCCAGCGCGTGCACACGCCGTTCAAGTTCACCTGCACGCTGAACAAGGCCGTACCGCTGCTCTATAACGCGCTGTGCACCGGCGAAATGCTGACCAAATGCGATGTCAAATGGTATCGCACCAACACCGCCGGCAAGCAGGAGCATTTCTTCACCACCACGCTGGAAGATGCGCTGGTGACCGATATGGACTGCACCCTGCCGCATTGCCAGGACCCGAAGAATGCCGACTTCACCCAACTGGTGAAGATCGAGCTTTCCTACCGCAAGATCACCTGGGAGCATACGGCGTCGGGCACATCCGGCTCCGACGACTGGCGCGCGCCGGCCGCTTGACCGGGCAAGGCATAAGCATCTCCGGAGCGGAATGGCTCCGGAGGTGCGCCTGTGACGTCAATCAAGGGTTGAAAGCCATTGTTAAGCGCCCTTTTTGGATGCAAATCCGCGAGAGGCTATGCACCGCAACGGGAGTTCGTCATGAACGCCATCATCGACATGCCGGTTCTATATCAAGATCAGGACATCGCCTTCACCTTCGAAGCGTCGGCCCTGAAGGATGCGAAGCTTCTCGTTCACGGCTTCGCGGCGGAGGAAAAACTGTTCGATCTCACGCAGGTCGATATCGAACTGGTCTCCGACGATCCGCGCATCGACCTCAACGCGCTCCTCGATACGCCGGCGACGCTGACCATCCATCACAAATATGCCGGCACCCGGCATCTCTCCGGCGTGATCGCCGGTATCGACCGCGAAGATGAGGGCTTCCGCCGCACTTTCTACAAGATCACGCTTCTGCCGATGCTCTCCCGGCTTGAGCATGGCTCCGATTGCCGCATCTTCCAGCAGAAGACCGTGCCGGACATCATCAAACAGGTGCTGAAGGAATGTGGCGTCGAGGATGTCCAGTGGCATCTCGCCGGCGAACATCTGGCCCGCGAATTCTGCGTGCAATATCGCGAGACGCATCTGGCGTTCATCAAACGCATCGCCGCCGACGAGGGCATCTGGTTTTATTTCACCCATGGCGAAAACGGCCAGCACACGGCTCATTTCATCGACATGCCGCAGATCGTCGCCCAATTGCCCGATATGCCGGAACTGGAATATAACGCCAATCCGGGCGGCGCGGTGAAGGGCGTTTATTGCAACCGTTTCTCGGTCCGCGAAAAGCTGCGCTCCACCTCCTATACCCAGCGCGATTACACCTTCAAGCGCCCCGGCTATAGCCAGGAACATCGCGCCGACCGGCAGGAGGATAACGGTTCCAAGAGGAATTACGACCTTTACAGCTATCCGGGCCGTTACAAGCAAGATGCCGCCGGCAAGCCGTCCACGCAATACCGGATGGAGGCGGTTCGCGTCGAGGCGACGACAGCCAACGGCCAGACCAATGCCATCCACCTGTCGCCGGGCTTCAAGACGGCGCTCACCGATCACCAGAACGACGACTGCAATATCGAATGGCACCTTCTGTCGGTCTCCCATAAGGGCGAGCAGCCTCAGGCGCTGAAAGAGGAAGCCGGCTTAGGCCCCACCACCTATTCCAACCGGTTCACGGCCATGCCGGCGCGATTGCCATACCGTCCGCAGGAAATCGTCCCGCCCCTGATCGGAGACCAGACCGCCGTCGTTACGGGGCCTGAGGGCGAGGAGATTTACACCGACAAGGCCGGCAGGGTCATCCTTCAGTTCAAGTGGGACAGATACGGCGAAAGCGACGAACGGTCGTCATGCTGGGTGCGGGTCTCCGACGGATATGCCGGCGCGATGGAAGGCCAGGTCATTCTGCCGCGCGTCGGCGATGAGGTGATCGTCTCCTTCCTGGAGCATGAGCCGGACCAGCCGGTCGTCACCGGTCGTGTCTACAACGAACGAAACCGTCTGCCCTATGCGCTGCCTGACAACAAGACCAGATCGGTTCTGCGCTCCGACACCCACAAGGGCAAGGGCTATAACGAGCTCTCCTTCGAGAATGAAAGCGGCCAGCAGAATGTGTTCCTCCATGCCCAGAAGGACCACACCGTCCGCGTCCTGAACAATCACGCAACCCGCGTGGAAAACAACCAGGTCGAAAGCGTCGGCAGCAACAGAAACACCGATATCGGTGCCAATCATCATGAAAAGATCGGCGGTTCGAAGACGCTCGCCGTCGGCGGCGGTGCGGGAAGTGCGCTGGCCGGCGCGCTGGCGGCGATCCTTGCCGCAGGCGGCGAGGACAGCAAGATCGGCTCATCGGCCACCGGCATCGAGGCCATCGGCGAATTCGCACAGGCGCTGGCTGCGGCCGCCGCCCTTTCCGAAACCGCGGTTCTCGGCGGCAATGCAGCCTTCAAGGGCGCCGGCAACCATTTCACGGAAGCCGGCGGCGAACAGCAGGCGACCGCCGCCAGGGCCGGCGATATCCTGTCATCGGTGATGCCGCTCTCCGGCATCCTTTCGACGCTGGTGGAAAAATTCCAGTCCACCACGGTCGGGCTGGCTTCGACCGAACAGATCGGCGCCTACAAGAACACCTCGGTCGGCCATACCCACACGATCAATGTCGGCGAAGAGTTGATTATCAAGGTCGGAAAATCCCGGCTGATCATGGACAAGGAAGGCAATGTCACGATCACCGGCACCACGTTCAACTTCACCGCCTCCGGCCATGTGCAAATCAATGGCAAGGTCGTGGATCTGAACTGAGGGAAGCGGACATGCTGGATAAAAACGCAACAGGCCTTGCTGCCATCGGCTTTGAACAGACCCACCGCGACGGCGGGCCGATGGGCGTCATTGCCGTGTGCGGCCGCTATGATCTCGACCTGAACGGCACACTTGCCCTTTCTCCAAATCAAGAGCTTGTCCTTGCCGACCGGTATGAAGACGATCCGCAGAAAGCGCCGCTATTGCGCCCGGCGGACCTGATCCCGTTCAAGCCGAATGCGGATGTGACCGTGCTGATGCGCACCTATCCGCGTAAGCGGGACGTGAAGACGGGCTGGAAAACCGGGGTTAAGGTCGGGAACCATGGCTATGTTGTCGATGTGACGGGACTGCGCACATGGTCATGGTCCGGCGAGGCATGGCAACTCGGAGACCCGATCACGCTCGACAGCACATTGGTCGATTACCGTGTCGCCGCCAGCAATCTCGTTACCGGGGCTCCGCCGGCGGAGACCGTTCCGGACAATCCTCTAGGTATCGCCAATCTGGATGAGCGTTTTCTCGACCGGGAGAAGATATATAGCCACCCCATGCTGTTTTCGGAAGACGACAGCGGCGACCGCGCGAAAATGGGCGTTGCCCATGAGGTTGCCGGTTTCGCGCCGATCCCGCCCTTCTGGCGCGTGCGCCAGCAATATGCCGGCACCTATGACAAGGACTGGCTGGAGACCCGTCACCCGCGCCTGCCGGAGGATTTCGATTACGCCTTCTACCAGTCGGCCAATCCGCGGATGATCCAGACAGGCTACCTGAAGGGTGACGAACAGGTGTTTCTGGCGGCGGCACTTGCCGGAGGCAAAAACCTGACCTTCAATCTACCGGGCATCCAGCCGGTCGCGCATTACCAGTGGATCGACGGCCGCGAAGTGTTCGTCCGGCTGAACTGCGACGGCGTCCATATCGATGTCCGCGAGGAGCCTTTCACCGTCGATATCACCTGGCGGGCCTGGCTGCCGATCTGCCCGCAATTCTTCAAGATCGATCTTTCCGTCGGTACGATCGGGGAAGCCCGGAAATACCCGGCTTCGACCCTCCACGGGCTGGAAGACCTGGAAACGCCTGAAACGGCAACCGTCAGCGATAAACAGCAGGAAACGGGAGGCGCGCCATGAGCATCCCGCGCGAACTGTCCCGCGACACCGGCGACGGCCTCCTGATTTCGATCACGCCGGATGTGTGCCTGACGCCGGTGGGCAGCACAAAGGTGCCGATCCCCTATACGATCACGGCGAAACAGGCCGACGACGCCAATACCTGCCCGACCGTGCGCGCCACCGGCAAACGCGTCCACACCATGGGCTCGCTGATCACGACGTGTTCTGGCGATGAACCCGGAACGGCCAAGGGCATTAAATCCGGCACGGTCGGCTCCGTCTGCCAGCCGAAGGGGCATTCCGCCACGGTCAACGCAGGTGGCAAGCCGGTCATTCGCCACAATGACGTCTGGACCATGAACAACGGCAATACCGTCGGCAAGCTGACCTATGTGAAGGACACATCGCCGGCGCAATTCACCCCGCCGGTTGCGGCATGGAAGCAACAACAGCAGCAGATGATGGCGGCAGCGGCTAGTTCATCGCTCTCCGACATTGCTCCTGGTTTTCCGGATCACCAGTCCGGACCCGCCGTCGAAGTGGCATCTGCAGCACAGTCCTTGCCGGCGGAGCCGTCGCCAGCGCCGCCTCCGCTGAAAAAGCCAGGTCAGGTTATCCAAGGGCCGTGGAAGCAGCAGCCACCAACGCCTCCGGAAACGGAGCCTATGTCACATTGGGCGCGGTGGTTTTCCCGGGCCGGCTGGGTTTTGAATTTGCTCATGCTTTCGGGCGACACGCCCCTCTGGCAGCGGTATCTTTCACCATACCCGCAAAATGATGGGGAGCGCGAAATATTCGGCAAGGCACAAGACCTGCTACGCCCGGAGGACGACGAATACGACAGGCAGGTTGGAGAATGGTATCACAACGAAATCATGGCGCAGCGAAAGCCTGTCGTCGATTCACCACCGCAATCCGGCATCTCGCCGGAAACGGCCCGCAGCACACGTGACGAGAATAAGGACCGTGAGGACTGCGGTATCCGGCCACACAGTATAAATTCCACGCTTTGTGGCACCACAGTGCCAAATGGAATTTCCCATCATGGCATTGCCGATTTTACCCTTCGCACGGGCACAAGAAAAACCCCCGGCTTCACCGCGCCGGGCGCGCCGTCACTGGACGACGCCTTGACGGTGTGCGTGCCATCAGGTGAGCATACCAATTTACACAAATACGTAAACAGCACCATAAACAACCTTGGCAAGGCAAGCGGAACCGATACTCTGCCCTTTTCAGAAGTGGAGGCGATTTCGTTTGAAGGAATTGACGATATCGACGACGAAGCGTTGAGCCCGTTCTGCAAGGAACTTTATAAACAGGCTGTAAGGACACAATTCAGTGCTGTGCCGGCAAACCTGCCGCTGCGCGGGCGGCTGACGCCAACGGAGTTGATGATGCAAAATCTGAGCAAAGCATGGGGGTTTCCATGGCCGTAAGTGACAGGATCATTCAACCCGGCGACCCGGACTGGCAGTCCGAAGATGTCGCCAGGCTCATTTCGGGCGCCGCATTCGGCCCGGAAATGTTTGCCATCGCCACCAGCCTGGCCGGCGAATACCACTATGAATTCGACAATTATTGCCGCTTTCTGCGCTATGTCGAAGGCCAGTGGATCATGACCGAAATCGGCGACCGGATCGCCAGCATGATCCGCTATCAGGCGCCCGGCTGGAAAAGACCGGGACTGGTGACCATGTCGTGGAGCGGCCAGGTCGTTTTTCTCGGCGACACAGTCTGGGAGGAACATATACCCGATGCCGGCATCGATGACGGCAATGGCTATATCAACCGCATTGTTGACATTGATGGCGTCCTGTTCACCTGCGGCGACATGGGCCAAATATTCCGGCGCATGGAAAGCGGGGAATGGGTTCATACGGACAATGGCACTTACAGCGCCTCCGGTGTTTCAGTGCCAGAAGAGCCTTCCAGAGGCAAGTTCTTCAGTATCAACACAATAGCCAGCATTGATTTCATGCGATTTTATGCGGCAGGTAATGCGACAGCATCGATTGGCCTTTTATTCACCCGAGCCCAAAACGACCCTTGGCAGCGCGTTCCGTTGCCGGATGGGACGAAATGGCTTCTGGATATTGCCATTGAAGATGAAGAAACGATTTTTTTGTCAACCAGAGGCCATATCCTCAAGGGCAATCTGCAATCCGGCTTTGCGCCTGTGCCTTTCGCCTCGCCTGCTGATCGCAACCCCCACAACCCGGACATAACGGCGCTTGCCTTCTACAAGGGCCATCTTCATAGCGCTGACGGCGCAGGCATTTGCCGCCTCGACAGCGACGGCCTGCATCGCCTTGAAGGTTTCGATAATAGGCAGATCGGGCCCCACACTCTGCAGGTCAGTGACGGCTACCTCTGGGTTTTTGGGTATCGCGGCGTTGCCCGTTTCGACGGAACGATATGGAAATATTACCACCCGCCGAGATTGTCATCCGACCCAAACAGCGACCTTTGAGCCTGTCGCCGGAGAAGCCAAGGACGTCAAATACGGTATAGCGGGCGACCTACGAGATCGCACCCACAGACGGCGCGCTCACCCTCAAGGAGCCGCAATCGCCGATCCTTTATACCGACGCATATGACAACAAGGGCCAGCTGATCTTTCCCGCCGATTTCGTGCCGCACAAGCCGGCGACGGATGTCACGGCGCTCGCCTGGGCCTATCCGCCGGAGGGCAGGCCGGAGAAAAGCGGCACGCAATCAGGTGTGCGCATTGTGGCCGCGGGCGCGAAGGCCAGCGGCAAGAACCCCTGCGACGAGATCTGCGAGATCGCCTGCGACTGCATGAACGACCGGCAGGGCGCACAGACCTTGACCCGATGTGTGGAAAACGAGCTACGCAAACGCTATTACGACCCGGAAAACGGAACATTTCCCGACGGTACCGCCCGCTATCCCTCAACGCCTGAGTCTGACGGCCCGCGCCCGGAAGTCAGCTATGATCCGAATGTACCGAATGGTTATATTCCAAGAAACAGCTCCAGAAATCCCGGTATGCCGTCGAGCCATTATCCTTATACCGGCATGCCGCGGCCTGACATTTCCTGGTGGAAGGATGGAAAACTCTGGAAGATATTCGAGCTCAAGTTTCCGAGAGCCGGTGGCGGTGTGGATGGACAGACCAGGATGCAAAGAGATGGTGCATACAAGAGAATTGCAGAAAATCAGGGGCTAGATCCGAGGAAAGATGTGATTGAGCTTGATATTGAGAAGGACTGCACTTGTTTGTCAAATGGCGGTGGCCACTCGAAGACCAACAAATGCGAAGGCCTCAAAACCTGAATGGAGGTGAGTCATGGACATCCCAACTGATCTGAAACTCAACGTTAAAGATATCGAAACCCGTGGCATCTATCGAGATGATAGCGTTGAAAAAATTCGCTCTCGTGTCGGTATCCTTGTATCGATTTATTTCCTTGATGGCTGGACGGCCGAGAAACGGCAAGGGCTGTTCGAATGCGCCAAGGACTATATGACGCTGTTTCCCGAAGAAATAACATACTATCACTTTGATGATCTTCCACGCGGGAAAAAATGGAAGGTCGGTGTTGTTCCAGAAGACCTGAAAGACCATGTTACGGCTTCGGCTGAGGGCGACGAGGTTTATTTCGATCTTTTTCATTTCGACGAGGCCGAAGACAGTGATCCCAGCTTCTGCCGGTTCATGGCGTTCGCATTTCCAAAAGAGAAAACGTGGCACACGCTTTCAGGTATCAAAGCGCATTTCCCTCCAAGCTTCGTATTCTCCTCTCCTGATCGTTTTGTCGAGATCATCCGTCAATGGAGCGAGAGGCTCGGCGCCATCCATGGCTCGGCTGGGCTTGGTGCACTTTCCTTGCCGGGCAATGAGACATCGGCCACCGAAGCCTATTACTATCCCTGGCTGATGCAGTACCCGGCGCTGGAATATGATGCTATGGGCGACTATTGGAACGAGTGCGAAAGAAATAGGGAGGGAGACAAACCCCGCTCCTCCAACTGGCTCACGATCCTCGGCAGGCCGAATCTCGACAGACTGGGTGGCTATGTGGCCGTCGAAAGCCAGCTGACCAAGGGCATGACCATGTATTATTTCGAGGGCGGCGCTCTGATCCGGGCCTCGGAGCTTCCCGCCCTTGGCGACGAGGCCACCGGCGGCATTCCCGAAGGCTATCGCACCGCCGCCCGCATCATCAAGCCGATCCGCTTCGAAGGTTACAAATACGGCGTCATCCTCGAACCTTTCGATGTTGACGGACCTGAGATCACGCTTGAATGGATACGAAGGTTCGATTGAGCGAGATGGATATTCCGACCGACCTGAAACTCGATCCGAAAGATATCGAAACCCGTGGCATCTATCGAGATGATAGCGTTGAAAAAATTCGCTCTCGTGTCGGCATCCTTGTATCGATTTACTTCCTTGATGGCTGGACGGCCGAGAAACGGCAAGGGCTGTTCGAATGTGCAAAGGACTATATGACGCTGTTTCCCGAAGAAATAACATACTATCACTTTGATGATCTTCCACGCGGGAAAGAATGGAAGGTCGGTGTTGTTCCAGAAGACCTGAAAGACCATGTTACGGCTTCGGCTGAGGGCGACGAGGTTTATTTCGATCTTTTTCATTTCGACGAGGCCGAAGACAGTGATCCCAGCTTCTGCCGGTTCATGGCGTTCGCATTTCCAAAAGAGAAAACATGGCACACGCTATCAGGTCTGAAAGCGCATTTCCCTCCAAGCTTCGTATTCTCCTCTCCTGATCGCTTTGTCGAGATCATCCGTCAATGGAGCGAGAAGCTCGGTGCCATCCACGGCTCGGCTGGGCTTGGTGCACTTTCCTTGCCGGGCAATGAGACATCGGCCACCGAAGCCTATTACTTTCCGTGGCTGATGCAGTACCCGGCGCTGGAATATGATGCCATGGGGCGATATTGGAACGAGTGCGAGAGGAATGGCGAATGCGACCAGCCCCGCTCCTCCAACTGGCTGACGATCCTGGGGAGACCGAACCTCGACAGGCTGGGCGGCTATGTGGCCGTCGAAAGCCAGATGACCAAGGGCATGACCATGTATTATTTCGAGGGCGGCGCGCTGATCCGGGCCTCGGAGCTTCCAGCACTTGGCGACGAGGCCACCGGCGGTATTCCCGAAGGCTATCGCACCGCCGCCCGCATCATCAAGCCGATCCGCTTCGAAGGCTACAAGTTCAGCGTCATCAAGCTTCCCAAACATCTGAACACCGGCCGTGAGGCCCGGTTGGCAGAAACACTGAAATGGATCAGGCGGTTCGATTGAGCGAGATGAGAATCCCGACAGATCTGAAACTCAATCCGAAAGATATCGAAACGCGCGGCATCTACAGAGATGATAGCATTGAAAGAATTCGATCTCGGGTTGGCATCCTCGTATCAGTCTATTTTTTTAATGGCTGGGCGGCCGAGAAACGGCGAGGACTTTTCGAATGTGCCATGGACTATATGACGCTGTTTCCCGAAGACATCGAATATTGCATCTATAGCGGTCAGGAGAGTGGAAAGAAATGGAAACCGGGTGTCACTCCGACGGACTTGACGTAAGCGTTACATCCAGCCCCTTTTTTAGTGTCTTCCCATGGCGGGGTGGGTGCCGGTATATTGGCGCGTAGCGTCAATATAGAGACGGCTTCTCTGCGAGAGCCGCTTTTTTGAATCCTGTCAATCAATTGATTTAAAACGATTTTTATGTCAATAAGCACTCACTCCAACTGACTGGGGCGCCGTTAGTTCGCCGTATGCGTCAGCCGCAGGGTTTTGCGCCGGTCGCGCCGGTCTGGGGTTTTCGCCAGCAATATGCCGGCACCTATGACGAAAGCTGGCTCGAAACCCGCCATCCGTTCCGGCCGTTCGATTTCGACTACCGCTTCTACAATTGCGCCCATCCGGACATGATTTTCTCGCCCTTCCTGAAAGGCGGCGAACGGGTGGAACTCGTCAACCTGCATCCGGAACAGAAACGCATCGTTCTGAAACTGCCGACGCTAACGCCAACGGCAACCGCCACGCGCGAAAACGGCACAGAGACACATGCCGGGCTCAACCTCGACGGCGTTCACTTCAACCTCGTAGCCAAACCGCCGACGCTGCGGTTGACATGGCGGCGCGCCCTCATGTGGCAGGACGGCATCAGCCGGATCACGCTTGCCGATGCGCACCGGCAGGACGGCAAGACGACCCCGGCCATTCCCGCCAATCCCGACGGTGAAGAAACGGAGGCCGCATCATGAGCCTGCCGCCCGATCCCGACTGGACCGCAACGCCGCGCGAGGCAATCCGGGATAATGCCAGGCCGAAAATCCTGTCCTTGACGCCGGATGTCTGCAAGACGCCGATCGGCAGCTCCACCCCGCCGATCCCTTATTGTGTCGTCGGCTATCCGGACGAGGCGGCCGACAATTACACATCTTCCGTGGTCTTCACCGGCCAGAAGGCCATGGTGCTGCGTTCGAACACCACCTGCTGCCACGGCGACGAACCGGGCACGGCCAAGGGCGTCAAATCCGGTACGGTCGGCGATATCTGCGAGCCGCTCGACCATTCCGCTACCGTGCGCGCCGAGGGCTCCCCCGTCATCCGTAATCTCGACAAATATTATATGAACCGCGGCAATACATTCGGCTGCGTCTACTGGACCGAAGATACCGAGACCTACGGCGGCAAGTATCCCGATGATGACAATGGCGTTCCTGTTCAGGTTGCCCAGGCGGCAGCAGCAATGGGCGCCGGTACGATGGGGCGCGGCACTGCGCAAATACTGTCTAAGGGAGTTGCAGGAGGCGTTCTTGGCGAGCTTGCCGGGCCGGCCACGCTGCTTGCGGTCGGAGCCATGCTTGGAACGAAGGAAAACCAGCGCGCCTGGTCCGATCCCGTTGGCTATATGACCCGGGAGGCGCAAAGATTCGGCGGCGTCGACAGCTTCGATATTACCGAGAACGCCATTTTCACCGCAGCAGTACAACAATTGCAAAGCGGTGTTGCACAGGGGTTCGTGCGTGATGAATTTTACCAGAATATGGATTCATACCGGAAACAAATCAGCGAGGCGACAGCGGTTGCTGATCCGAACAGTGAGGACCGGAATAAGAAGAGACTTAACGATGCTATGGCTGTCGCTTCCATGCTGGCAGAAAATGTACGTGTATCCAGACTTGATGATCGTCCATGCATTGTGGGGCCATACAGTGAGGTTAAGCCCCTTTGTCCTAATGGAGAGGCGCATCATGTCGTTCCCGATATGGTTTACCGCCTTACCGGCCGCAAGGACGCAGTCCAGGAACGTATTCCGAACGCACCGACCGAGGGGGAAGGTATAGCAATTTGTTTGTCCAAAGGTGAGCATAGTCGTGCAGGTAACTCTGGTGGTGTGCATGAGTACATTTTGGATGAATTCGATGGTATAGATCAGCCCGGTTACCCTGGAACGGCTCCTATGAAGCGCGTTCTTAAAGCGTCTCAAGTGGCGCTATTCAGAACAAAGGGTATCAACTTTAACTGCGCAAGGCTGGCAAACAAGTTGGCCTCGATTCAGGTTATGGCCACAACCGGTCGTCAGGCACCGGGACGCATCAAAGAAAGACCACTTCCTTACGGCGAAAGCGCAGAGGTACTTCGCTTAGGGGCATATCCGAAAAAGGAAGGACCACTGGAAAGGATATTCAAGTGAACGAGATCATTGACGACGATGAAAACTTCGAAGAACTTTACGGAGAATGGAGGCCGTCTCTTTACGATGCAGCTATGGCAGATGCGCAACACTTTTCACTTTTGGTCGGTGGCCCGCGTTGGGACGATCCTTATACCATCGTCCTAATCCGCGATCTTGAGAATGAGACGTTTTCACGCCATGATGTGCGTCGTTATCTTGTCGACATCCGCGTAATGCCGGTTGACAGGACCAATGAAAAAGACCAGCCGTCTTATGTTGCCCTCAGTCAGAGCGGAGATATTTATATCTTCGGCCCTAAAGCTACAGAACATTTGATCGTACCGGGCTCACTGGCTGAATCTGACGATATGCCGGATATAAGGTTCCGATCAATCAGGCCTTACGACAAGCGATTCTTGGTGGCCGGCAGTGACGGATTTCTCAAGCTGGGGGGGGGAGATAGTTGGGAAGACGTCGCACCTCCTCTCGACATAGAATATCCCTACCGGGTGGCGCGCTGGTCTATCCTAGGCATAAACGCCAACGGAGATATCTATGTTGTTGGCAGCCAGGAGGCGGATGCGCGGCATTTTATCCTTGGGCCAGATCATCCATTGTATGATGAAAGCATGTCGGAACGTGATCGTGAAACGCTTGAAGATGATCTGTATAACAAAAAATTCACGTACCCCGCTCTTAAAACTCTTTTTATCGGCAGGCCGGGCGCTTGGAAGCGGCAGGAACTACCTGAACGAATAGCAAAATCCATGCCTCCGGATGCATTTGTTTCGTCTATGATAAGCGATGAAAAAGGAGACGATTATCTGATAGGTTCAGACGGTCTGATTTTGAAGGGAGACCCCAGTGATGGTTTTGTTGAAATCGGCTTTAGCGGAGATCGAGACAAGAATTTTTATGAGGTGACCTTGTGGGAAAACGATCTGATCTTGAGCGGGAGTACCCAGATTTATCGTTTCGATGGGCATTCGACAAGTTTGCTCAAAGTTAAAGTTAAGCAAGAGCCATACATGGTTGAAACCAGCAAGTTGGACGTGCAAGAAAACATGCTATATCTGTTTGACTACAGCCTGCGCTATTTCGCTTTCGACGGCGAGGAATGGCAGCAATATGACCTGCCGCAGGAACTGACAGAACGGCCCTTCAAGGGCAATCCGCCGAAAAAATGAGATGTAGCTCGGGCCTCAAACCATGAAAATGCGCTCGTGCTCAGTTCGTCGGCCAATCCAGTTTGGACAGATACGCCGCGCGAGGCAATCCGGGATAATGCCAGGCCGAAAATCCTGTCGCTGACGCCGGATGTCTGCAAGACGCCGATCGGCAGTTCCACCCCGCCGATCCCCTATTGTGTCGTTGGCTATCCGGACGAGGCGGCGGATAATTACACATCTTCCGTGTTCTTCACCGGCCAGAAGGCCATGGTGCTGCGTTCGAACACCACCTGCTGCCATGGCGACGATGCACTTCATGCTCTCGACATGGTGGCCGGTGGGCTTGGCGACAAGATTATCAGGTTGGGCAGTCGTATAGTAAACAGATCGCTGGGAGCGCAATGGAAAACCCGAGTCGGGAAGCTGGACGAATACGCTGAACAGGCCAAGAAAGACGGACAGAAGAAGATGAAGGTCAAATTGAAGGAATGCTAGGCCGTGTGGACGGATTTGATGAGGTTGAACGCTGCAGCGATTGAGACGATGGCTGAAAAGTTGCGTTTGGTTTTCTCACAGCGCAGGGCGACCCGTTTGAAGCGTTTGAGTTTCCCGACAGCCTGCTCGATGCGGGCACGACCTCGGTAGATGGCCTTGGCAAAGCGGGCAGGTTTATCTTTCTCGTTGGCTTTATGCGGGATCACCGGAATGGCACCGCGAGAACGGGCTGCGTTTCGGTTAGCCTTGCTGGCATAGCCCTGGTCTGCGACAGCCGCGCGAGGCGTTACGTCGGGACCGAGGTCCAGCAGAATCCGGAAATGCGGAGCATCGCCTTTTTCGCCTCCGGTCAGATCGAATGCAATTGGCAACCCGTCGAAATCCGTCTTCAGATGGATTTTGGTCGTGAAACCGCCGCGCGACCGGCCGAGCGCCTGACCTTTCTGCCCCCTTTTGCGCCAGCAGCCGATACATGAGCGCGGACGATTGTGGAATCGAACATCTGAACCAGACTGGCCGTCGAGGAAAGTGATGCCAGGTGTTCGAAAAAGAGATCGAAGGTGCCGCCCTTGCTCAGTCGGTCGAACCGTTTCCAGATGCTATTCCATTTGCCGAAGCGCTCCGGCAGGGCACGCCAGGTGATATTGTGAACTGCGAAATAATGAAGGGCTTCCAGGAAAAGTCGATCATCGCGGCCTTTGTCGCCACGTCGGGGTAGCGATGCCCGAAAAACCTCAAGCGCTACCCGCCAGTCGTCCTCTGTCATCTTCGTGCTCATGCCGACCTCCAATCAGTCGACAGCCCATGAATCAGACGAAGCTCAGAAGAGGAATCCCATTTCTTCAAACTGCGGCAATCCGTCCACACCGCCTAGGGGCACTTTGCGATGTCACGTTAGCCTTTGCATCTCATCCATTTGCAGGCATCCATTCCCAGTTCTCGTATTTGTCTCCCCGCTGTCGGATATGGGAATATCGCTTCAGGGAAACCCATGAGCGGTGGCCGGAGACTGCCGCAGCATGTGGGATGTTATAGCCGATCTCGAAAAGCCGGCTAATGCCTTCGTGACGCAGATCATGAAAGTGCAGGTCTTCGAGGCCGAGCAGCCGGCAGGCCCTTGTGAAATTGGCGCTGATGGATTCCGGCGAGTAGGGAAATATCCGTTCAGCTTTTTGCGGGGCGCGCTTGATGACAGCTAAAGCCGGCGCGGGCAGGTCGCACCAGTTGTCGTTGCCTATCTTCTGCCCCGGATTCTTCATATCCCGCACAAGAACCCGACTGTTCTGCTCGTCCAGGTCCGCCCATGAAATGCGGCAGATTTCATCCTGTCTGCGGGTCGAAAAAAGCGCGAAAAGAATGATTTCGTCCATCGGCATGGATTGTGGTGCCTGAGCTCTGCGTTGCCGAAAGAATGCCAAGAGCTCGTCCAACTCATCGAGTGTCGGCCGTCGATCGCGCTGTCGACTTTTCGAGGTCATCCCCAGCCGCTTGGCAACGATCACACCGTCCTGCATGGCCTGTTTATCAAGCGGATAGCCCCACGCGGGGCGTGCGATAGCAAAGACCGAAGAAAGGTGAGAGAGATAGTTCGCGACGGTTTGCGGATTCTTGTCGATAGAGAGCTCGCGCGCGAGTGCGACAATATGAGCGCTGGTGATCTCTTCGCAGGAGAGATCGGCGATATCGAAACTTTTCAGAGTGTGAAGGACCTGTGCCTTGGTCCTTCCCAGAGGGGCGGCGTTTTCCTTAATGTACTGGTCGATTACGTTCGCGAGCGTTACATTTCCGTGCTTCGCGCGCTCAAGCCCGCCGGGCTCGAACAGATCGCCTTCGCGCTTGTTCATCCATGCAACGGCAAGCTTCTTACGATCAAAGGTCTGGCTCTCGCTGTGGACTGTTTTGCCGTTTCGTTTTATGCGAATTTGCGCCGTATATGACATTCTGCCATTTCTGCGCTGTTTTCGAGCTGTTATGGTTCCCATCGGTGCTACACGTTTTCTCCGAATGCTACATTGTAGCACTAGCACTCCAAAAACAGCCTGAAAAGGCATAAAATAGGATAAAAATCCTAGGCTGGAATGGATAGAATTTTGGAAAGTTGCAATAAAATCAATGCTTCAGGAGAAAGGTGCTTCGCCATTGCACCGATGATCGATTGGACGGATCGGCATTGCCGGTATTTTCATCGGCAGATGGTAAGGGGCGGGCAGGTTTATACCGAGATGATCGTGGCGGATGCTGTGTTGCGTGGGGATCGGGGGCGTCTGCTGGGGTTTGATGACTGCGAACATCCGGTGGTTTTGCAGCTTGGCGGTTCTGACCCGGTGAAGCTTGCCGAGGCGGCGCGGATCGGTGCGGATTTCGGTTATGACGAGATTGGTTTGAATGTCGGCTGCCCTTCCGACCGCGTTCAGTCCGGAACATTTGGGGCCTGTCTGATGCAGACGCCCGAGATCGTGGAAAAGGCGGTTTTGGCGATGAAGGCCGCAGTGGATGTGCCGGTTTCGGTCAAATGCCGGATCGGGGTCGATGATCAGGATCCTGAAACCGTGCTGCCGGATTTTGTTGCGCGCATGGCCGGCGCCGGGGCGGATGCGGTGTGGATCCACGCGCGCAAGGCCTGGCTCAAGGGGTTGAGCCCGAAAGAAAACCGGACAATCCCGCCGCTTGACTATGGGCTGGTTCACCGCATGAAGTTGGAGTTTCCGGATCTCTTCATTGGCGTGAATGGCGGGATCGCCACGTTGGACGAAGCCGAGGCGCAGCTGGCCCATGTCGATGGCGTGATGCTGGGACGTGCCGCCTACCAGACCCCGCGCATTTTGGCCGATGTCGATCACCGGCTTTTCGGCCAGCCGGAAAAGGCGCTGGATCTTGAGGCGCTTTGCCGGACCATGATGGATTATGCCGAAAGGCAGATGGGGCAGGGTGTCCGGTTGTCCCAGATCACCCGCCATATGATCGGTCTTTTCAGCGGATATGCAGGTGCACGACTCTACCGCCAGATCCTGTCGACCGAGGCGCCGAAACAGGGTGCAGGACCGGAGGTTATCGCCGCCGCCTTCGCGGCGGTGGAATATGATGCCGAAACGGTCTGAGGTTTCGGCATCGGTTCTTCTCAGCGCTTGAGCGCCGTGCGGATCGCTTCGATCGCGTCGTCTGCCTTGTCGCCGTCCGGACCGCCGGCCTGAGCCATGTCCGGCCGGCCGCCACCGCCCTTGCCGCCAAGCGCAGCCGAGGCCTCGCGCACGAGATCGACCGCGGATACGGTGTCGGTCAGATCGGCTGTGAGCGAAACCACAACACTTGCCTTGTTGTCTTCGGCGATGCTGATGAACACCACGACGGTGCGCTCCCTGTCTTTCTTGGCGCTGTCGGCAAGGCCTTTCAGCTCCTTTGCGGCCACGCCGGAAAGAACCTTGGCGGCAAGCGAAATGTCGCCGATCATCTCCGCTTCATCGGAGGAGCCAGGGCCGCCAAGCGCGATCTGCTTGCGCGCCTCGGCAAGTTCACGTTCAAGCCGGCGCCGCTCCTCGGCAAGGGCGGAAACGCGGTTTGCCACCTCGTCGGGCTGCACCTTGAGGGTAGCGGCGAGTGCCTTGACCTTGTCATCCTGCTGGGTGAGGTAATGTCGTGCATCGACGCCTGTCAGCGCTTCGATACGGCGGACACCGGCGCCGACGGCGCTTTCGCCGACAATGCGGATCAGGCCGATCTCGCCGGTGGCGCGGACATGGGTGCCGCCGCACAGCTCAAGCGAATAGGTCTTGCCCGCCTTGTCGCCGGCCGTTGCGGTGCCCATGGAGACAACGCGCACTTCATCGCCGTATTTCTCGCCGAACAGCGCCATTGCGCCTTCGGCAATGGCATCGTCCACGCCCATCAGGCGGGTCGAGACGGGCGCATTCTGCAGCACGATTTCGTTGGCCATGTCTTCGACGACGGCAAGTTCTTCCGCTGTCATCGGCTTGGGGTGAGAAATGTCGAAACGCAGTCGCTCGGGCGCCACCAGCGAGCCCTTCTGGGCGACATGGGGGCCGAGTTTCTGGCGCAGCGCTTCGTGGATCAGATGGGTTGCCGAGTGATTGGCGCGCAGGCGCGCGCGACGCGCATGATCCACTTCAAGGCTGACCGGCTCTCCCAGCGTGAGGTCACCATCCTCGACTTCGCAATAATGAATGAACAGCCCATTGGCCTTTTTCTGGGTATCGGTCACCCGAAGACTGGCGCGATCGGTTGAAATCGTGCCGGTGTCTCCCATCTGACCGCCGGATTCACCGTAAAACGGCGTCTGGTTGACAACGACAGCAACGCTGTCACCGGCAGACGCCTTTTCCGCAGTGGCGCCGTCCTTGACCAGCGCCAGCACCACGCCTTCGGCCTTTTCCGTCTCGTAACCGAGGAACTCAGTGGCTTCGTGCTTGTCGCCAAGCTCGAACCAGATGGTTTCGGTGGCTGTATCGCCCGAACCGGCCCAGTGCGCGCGCGCTTCGGCACGCTGACGGTGCATGGCGTCCTGAAAGCCGGACAGGTCGACGTGAATGCCGCGCGCGCGCAGTGCATCCTGGGTCAGGTCAAGCGGAAAGCCATAGGTGTCGTAGAGCTTGAAGGCGGTCTCGCCGTCGAGGCTTTCACCTTCGGAGAGATTGCGTGTGGCATCCTCAAGCAGTGTCAGGCCGCGATCGAGGGTTTTGCGGAAGCGTGATTCTTCAAGCTGAAGCGTTTCCGAAATCAGGGATTCAGCACGCTGCAATTCGGGATAGGCGCGGCCCATCTCGCCGACCAAGGTCGGCAGCAGCCGATAGATGATCGGCTCTCTGGCGCCGAGCAGTTCGGCATGGCGCATGGCGCGACGCATGATCCGGCGCAGCACATAGCCGCGGCCCTCATTCGACGGCAGCACGCCATCGGCAATCAGGAAAGCGGATGAGCGCAGGTGATCGGCAATCACACGGTGGCTGGCCTGCCGCTCGCCCTCGGCTTTTACACCCGTCAGTTCTTCGGATGCACCGATCAGCTTCTGGAACAGGTCGATGTCGTAATTGTCATGCTTGCCCTGCAGGACGGCGGCAACCCGCTCCAGACCCATGCCGGTATCGATCGACGGACGGGGAAGGTCCTCGCGCCGCTCGGGCGTGAGCTGCTCATACTGCATGAAAACGAGATTCCAGATCTCGATGAAACGGTCGCCATCTTCTTCCGGCGATCCGGGCGGGCCGCCCCAGATATGGTCGCCATGGTCGAAGAAGATCTCGGAACAGGGGCCACACGGACCGGTATCGCCCATCGACCAGAAATTGTCCGATGTCGGGATACGGATAATGCGATCTTCGGGCAGGCCGGCAATCTTGCGCCAGAGATCGAAGGCCTCGTCATCTTCATGATAGACTGTCGCGAGAAGCTTGTCCTTCGGCAGGCCGAATTCCTTTGTGATCAGTTCCCAGGCCAGCGAGATCGCCTGCTCCTTGAAATAATCACCGAAGGAAAAATTGCCCATCATCTCGAAGAATGTGTGATGGCGGGCCGTATAGCCGACATTGTCGAGGTCGTTGTGCTTGCCGCCGGCGCGCACGCATTTCTGCGCGGTCGTCGCCGTCGAATAGGGACGGCTTTCAAGACCGGTGAACACGTTCTTGAACGGCACCATGCCCGCATTGGTGAACATCAGGGTCGGGTCGTTATGCGGCACAAGCGGGCTGGACGGGACGACCTCATGCCCGTTCCGCTTGAAGAAGTCGAGAAAGGTCGACCGGATTTCATTCACGCCACTCATGCTATGCCACGCCCCTTACGTATATCGGTGTTGTCTGCCGAGACTTTCACGGCTTTTAGCGACAGGCGCCGCCACTGTCCAGACAAGACAAAACAGCGGCTCCGTAAAGCCGCTGCTGATTTCATGTATCAAACGTTCCAGTCGTCCGCCGTGAGGCCGAACCGTGCGATCAATCGTCGTCGGTTCCGGTCGTCGGGCTTTCCTCTTCGGCATCGAGAAGACCTTCGGACAGCAGACCGGCATTCTGGCGCAAGGCCAGCTCGATCTCTTCGGCAATTGCGGCATTTTCCCTCAGGAACGTCTTGGCATTCTCACGGCCCTGACCGAGCCGCTGACTGTTATAGGAGAACCAGGAACCGGATTTTTCCACAATGCCGGCCTTGACGCCGAGGTCAATCAGCTCGCCCATCTTGGAAACGCCTTCGCCATACATGATGTCGAACTCCACCTGTTTGAAGGGCGGTGCCATCTTGTTCTTGACGACCTTGACGCGGGTCTGGTTGCCGACCACCTCGTCGCGGTCCTTGACTGCGCCGATGCGGCGGATGTCGAGGCGGACAGAGGCGTAGAACTTCAGCGCATTGCCGCCCGTCGTGGTTTCGGGCGAACCAAACATGACGCCGATCTTCATGCGGATCTGGTTGATGAAGATGACCATGCAGTTGGAGCGCGAGATCGAAGCCGTCAGCTTGCGCAGCGCCTGGCTCATCAGGCGGGCCTGGGAGCCGGGAAGGCTGTCGCCCATCTCACCTTCGATTTCAGCGCGCGGGGTGAGGGCGGCAACGGAGTCGACCACGATCACGTCAAGCGCGCCGGAACGCACCAGCGTGTCGGCGATTTCAAGCGCCTGTTCACCGGTATCCGGCTGCGAGATCAGAAGGTCGTGCAGGTCAACGCCAAGCTTGCGGGCATAGACCGGATCTAGCGCATGTTCGGCATCGATAAAGCCGCAGGTGCCACCACCCTTTTGCGCTTCGGCAATGGTTTGCAGCGCAAGCGTGGTCTTGCCGGAGCTTTCCGGCCCGTAGATTTCAATGATGCGGCCACGCGGCAGGCCGCCGATGCCAAGGGCGATGTCGAGGCCCAGCGAGCCGGTCGAAACGGTTTCGATCTCGACGATGCTGTCCTGAGCGCCGAGCTTCATGATCGAGCCCTTACCGAACGAACGTTCGATCTGGGAAAGTGCTGCTTCCAGCGCTTTGCTCTTGTTCACTGCCTTTTCCTCAACGAGTTTGAGTGAATTCTGTGCCATCGACTTTATCCCTTGTTTCGCCCGCCGCCTAGGTGAGGCTGTGATTTCCCTATCCGTACTCTATTTGTTCTCCTTTTTCAAGTCTTCTTGCGCCACTGTTTTTAAATTACTTTTCTATCCGTGTTCTTTTTACGTTCCGATCTCGCAGAGAGATGTGGATCACGTGTCGGCCGGCTGTGCTGCCGTGGCACCGCCGGCGGCACCGATGATTGCGGCTGCGGCGTCGAGATCGGCGCAATAGGTCACCCGGTTTTCGTCGATATGATTGGCGGTCAGGATCGCCTTGACCCTGGGGTCGACGCCGCTCAGCAAGACCCTGACATTGCGGGCGTGGGCGCGTCGGATCGTGCTTTCCAGCACATTGGCGGCCGACGAATCGATGTAGGAGACGTCCGACAGGTCGAGCACGAAATTCTTCGCGCTGTCGGCGATGCGATCGAGCACGGAGCCGACAGTGGAGGCTGCGCCGAAGAAGAAGGCGCCGGAAATGCGATAGACGATGGTGTCGGGATCGGTGTTGACGATCGGGTGTTCGGTCTTGGCGTTATAGTCGTCATAGGGGCTGACGGCGACATCCCGGCCCATGCGATCGATGAACAGGACGGCGCCGAGCGCAAACCCGGCGACAATGCCTTCGGTGAGGTCGCGGAAGACCACCAGCAGCAGCGTGACGGTCAGGATCACCGCATCACCGCGCGAACTCCTGAAGAGCGCCCGGATTGCCGGCTTTTCGACCATGCTCCAGGCCACCACCGCCAGAACGCCGGCAAGGGCTGCCAGCGGAATGAAGCGGGCGAGCGGGGCCGCCACCAGCATGAACACCAGCAGGAATGCGGCATGCAGCATGCCGGAAAACGGGCTTGTGGCGCCTGCGCGGACATTGGTGGCCGTGCGGGCGATCGTGCCGGTCACGCAGATGCCACCGAAGAACCCGGAGGCGATGTTGGCCACGCCCTGGCCGATCAGTTCCATGTTGGAGCGATGGCGGCGGCCGGTCATGCCGTCGGCGACAACGGCAGACAGCAGCGATTCGATGGAGCCCAGCAGCGCAAAAGCGAAGGCATCCGGCAGAACCGAGATCACCTTTTCGACCGACAGGGCCGGCACTGACGGAGACTGAAGGCCGCGCGGCAGGCCGCCGAACTGGCTGCCGATGGTTTCCACCGGCAGATGCAGCAGGGTGGCCGCAAGCGTGGCGACGGCAACGGCAATCAGCATGCCGGGCCAGCCGGGCCGCAGTTTTCGAAGTGCGATGATCAGGGCAATCGTGCCGACGGCAATGGCCAGTGCGGCAAAATTGGTGGTGCCGACGAATTGCGACAGATAGGCGACCTTGTCGGCAAATGGCCCCGGTTCCTTGCCCGGCAGGTCAAGCCCGAGGATTGCCGAAAGCTGGCTGGCAAAGATGATGATGGCGATGCCCGCCGTAAAGCCGACCGTCACGGGGTAGGGGATGAAGCGGATATAGGCGCCCAGCCGCAGATAACCGGCAGCGATCATGATCAGTCCGGAAATGATCACCGCCAGCATCAGCCCGTCAATGCCGTGGCGCTCCGCAGAGGCAGCCACCAGAACGATGAATGCGCCTGCCGGCCCGCCGATCTGATGGCGACTGCCGCCGAAAAGCGAGACGAAGAAACCGCCGATGATCGCGGCGTAGAGCCCGCGATCGGGCGAAACGCCGGAGGCGATCGCGATTGCCATGGAAAGTGGCAGGGCGACGATGGCGACGGTCAGTCCGGAAATGGTATCGGCCTTCAGCCGGGACAGGCCATAGCCTTCCTTGAGAACGCTGACGGTTTTGGGAACGAGACGGGTAGGCATGGCTTTGCGACCTTGCGCGGGGGGAGGAGAATGGAATCCTGTCTAACAAATCTGTTGCTTCTGGCAAGGGTAGCGTAACGTTTTTCGGTACGCGGGCAATTCCGCAAGATTTGTCAAACCGGTTCGTGCTTCAACGACAGGGCCAAATGAAAACGGAAAGAGATCATGAACAGTGAACCGGATTTTCAGACCTATCAGCAACGCCTGATGCGGGTGAGCGCCTATATCCATAACCATCTGGACGACGACCTCGACTTTGCCGGGCTTGCGGAAATCGCCTGCCTTTCGCCATGGCACTGGCATCGCATCTATCGCGGCGTTTATGGAGAAACCATTGCCGCGACGGTGCGGCGGCTGCGGCTTCACCGCGCAGCAGGCGAACTCGTCAATTCCGATGCTTCCGTCGAGGCGATTGCAAGACGCTCTGGCGTATCCAGCGTTCAGGCGTTTACGCGTGTTTTCAGGAGCACCTACGGCATCACCCCGGCGCGCTACAGAAGCGAAGGCCGGCACAGGATGTTCGATCAACCGGTCACGCAATGGGAGAGCGATATGTATGACGTCGAACTGCGTACGATGAATGAACGCAGACTTGCAGGCCTGCCGCATCGCGGCTCCTACATGGAAATCGACAAGGCCTTCGGGCCTGCCGCCGGTCTAATGGCTGCAGGCGGGGCATTCGGGCCGGAAACCGAAATGATCGGCGTCTATTACGACGATCCGGGTATAACCGAGGAGGCGGCGCTGAATTCCTTTGCCGCTCTCACCCTGCCGGATGACGCCGATGTGCCTGCGGGGCTGGAAAGCCGCAAGCTGGAGGGTGGCCGCTATTCGGTGCTGACACACACCGGCCCTTATGCCGAACTGCACAAGGCCTATAACTGGTTTTACGGAAGCTGGCTGCCGGCGGCAGGTCTCGAGCCCGCAGACGGTCCGCCCTGTGAAATCTACCGCAACAATCCGCGCGACACGCCGCCTGCCGAACTTGTCACCGAGATCTGTGTACCGCTGAAGACGTGAGGCGCGCGGGGTCCTATTTCTCGCCGCCGAGCTTCAGCGCGGTCACGGCCTCGCCGCTGTCGGCGATATAGTCGCCGGCGTCCTTCTGGCGCTGGAGCAGGAGGATGAACAGGAAGTCGGTCAGCATCAACTGGGCATCGCGGGCGGTGATGGCGGAGGAGCGCACCCGTTCCTCGTCGGCAATGGTGTAGAGCGCGATGCCGGCGCCGCGGGCGACCGGGTTTTGCTGCGGCCCTGTAATCGAAACCACGGCAGCGCCGCGCTTGCGGGCCAGTTCGGCAATCCGCACCGTTTCGATGCTGGTGCCGGAATGGGAGAGCGCAAAAAGCACATCGCCGGATTTCGAGGCGGAAACATTGGCCATCTGCACATGGCTGTCGGCATCGTGCAGCGCATAGCGTCCGAGCTTCTGCAGTTTCAGGCAGAAATCGCGTGCCACCAGCGAGGAAGCGCCGACGCCTGCCACATGGATGCGTCCGGCCGTATCGATCAGGTCGAGCGCGCGGGCAATCTCGCGCTCGTCATTGGCGGCAACCGTCTGCTGCATGGCGTGCATCTTGCTCGAAAGCATTTTCTGCGCCACCGTCGACGGGCTGTCGCCCAGTTCGATCGTGCTGTGCAGCGCGCCGGGCGGGCGCCATTCGCGGGCGCGGGCCTTGCTGACGGCGAGTTTCATCTCCTGATAGCCGGCAAAGCCAAATTTCTGGGCGAATTTCACCACGCTGGACTGGCTGCGGCCGGTTTCTTCGGCAAGGCGGGCAGAGGAAAGCCGCAGCACCTCGTCGGGATGTTCCAGAATGAAGCGGCCGATCTGCCGGTCCGCCGGTGCAAGGCTTTCAAGCTGCGCTTCGATCACGTTGAGAACGGACACGGTTTTCCTCTCGCCTGGGACGTATCGGGCGGAATAATAAATTCCTTATTTCTGGAATACAATGGAATGATTGCGAAAGTGTAACGGGTTTCCCTGTGTTGCCGAAGCCCCTGACGGGTGGCAGGTAAGCCCGTTGTCGATATGGAATAAATTATTCTGAATTGAATTTGACAAATGGAATTTACGATTATAGCGTTCGTAAAAGGCCGTCGTTACAACAATAATAAAAACAAACGCAGCCGGTCATAACGGGGAATGCACTTCATGAATTTGCTGGCTGGCGAGCTTCAAAAACTGGTGTCCGAGGGGCGCAATCCGCGCACGCTCGATCTCGACCTGCTGTCAACGCGTGAAATCATCGAAAAGATCAATGCCGAGGATGGCGAGGCTGCCATCGCGGTCGGGCGGGAAGCTGATGCGATTGCGCGCGCCGTTGACCGCATCGTCGACGCCTTCAACGCCGGCGGCAGGCTCGTCTATATCGGCGCGGGCACCAGCGGGCGGCTCGGGGTGCTCGATGCATCCGAATGCCCGCCGACCTTTTCCGTGCCGCCGGGCATGGTCGTCGGTCTGATCGCGGGCGGTGAGAGAGCGCTGACCACGGCCGTGGAAGGGGCGGAAGACGATCCGGTGCTGGGCGCGCGGGATCTCGAAGCGATAGATCTGACGGCGAAGGATGTGGTCGTCGGCATCGCCGTCAGCGGGCGCACGCCCTATGTTATCGGCGCGCTCGAATATGCGCGGGAGAAGGGAGCGGCCACCGTTGCGCTTTCCTGTAACCCGGCGTCGGCCATCGCCGCGATTTCCGATATCTCGATTGCCCCCGTCGTTGGCCCGGAAGTGCTTGCCGGGTCCACCCGGCTGAAATCCGGCACGGCGCAGAAGCTGGTGCTCAACATGCTGAGCACGGCCAGCATGATCCGCATCGGCAAGGTCTATCAGAACTTGATGGTCGATGTGACGGTGTCGAATGCCAAGCTTTATGCGCGTGCCGTGCGCATCGTCATGGAAGCGTCCGGGGTTTCGGATGAAACCGCCGAGCACTTGCTGAAGCAGACCGGAAACGACGTCAAACTCGCCATTTTGATGGCGCTGACGGATATGGACATGCAGGACGGCCGCGACCTCCTCACGGAGACGGGCGGTTTCCTGCGCCAGGCGATCAATCAGAAGACGGCGCAAAGCCGCGATAGCTGAAGTCTCTCCGGTGCCGGCGAAGGCCGCATCGGCAACACGCAATAATCTCGAGGGATATGATCATGGGTAGACCCCGTTTCAAAAATCTGGTTTCCGCGGTTGCCGTTGCCGCCGCACTCGGCGTGGCAGGGGCGGCCGTTCCGGCATCCGCTGCAACGCTCAACATGGCATGGTCGCAGGATGCGACCGGTCTCGACCCGCACAAGCAGACCGCCTTTGCCTCGCTGCGCCTTTTGGAACTCGTCTATGAGCCGCTGGTGCGCACCGATGGCGAACTCAACATTGCGCCGGCCATCGCATCGTCCTGGGAATTTTCCGAGGATGGCAAGACGCTGACGTTCAAGCTTGATCCGGATGCGAAATTCTCCAATGGTGACAAAGTGATGCCGGAGGATGTGAAAGCATCTTTCGAGCGTATCCTGAACGAGGAAACAGGGGCTGCCGCGCGTGCCAACTTTCTCTCCATCGAAAGCATCGACACGCCGGATGATGAAACCGTCGTCTTCAACCTGTCGCAGCCGGATGTGCCGCTTCTGACGGCGATGTCGTCGATCAACGCCGCGATCCTTCCGGCAAGCCTGATCGAGGCGGGGACCAGCGGCACGGAAACGCTCGGCTCGGGACCTTTTGTGCTGGAGAGCTGGGAACCCAATTCACGCGAAGTGCTCACCGCCAATGAGAACTGGGCGGGCGGCGACGTCAGCCTCGACGGTATCAATATTTCCGTGCTGCCCGATGAAACCGCGATCCTTGCCGCACTGCGCACCAGTCAGGTGGATTTCGCGCTGATCAACGATCCGCTGGTCGCAACCCTGGTGCCGAACAATCCCGGCCTGACGCTGGATCGTGAGCCGGTGCTGAACTATCACGTGCTGCAGCTCAACGCCGAAGACGGCGCGATGAAGGAAGAAAAGGTCCGCCAGGCAATCTCCTGCGCCATCGACCGTCAGGATGTGCTGGATGCCGCGCTTCTGGGCGAGGGCAAGGTGACCGGGCCGCTGACCATGCCGGCCTATGCCACCGATCCGTCCGAACTTTTCTGCTATACGCCGGATCTCGAAAAGGCCAAGGCGCTGATGGCCGAAGCCGGCTATGAGGACGGCTTTTCGGCCAAAATCATGGCGGCAACCGGCGAACCGCCGACAGCGGCATCCGAAGCGCAGGTGATCCAGTCGCAGCTTGCCGAAATCGGCATCGATCTTGAAATCGAGATGATGGAGCTGAATGTCTATATCGACCGCTGGCTGAAGGGCGATTTCGATATGACGGTGGCGCTGAATGGCGGCCGCACAGACCCCTACACCATGTATAACCGCTACTGGACCAAGGACGGCAATCTCGCCCATGTCGCCCATTATGGCGACGACACGCTGGACAGCCTGATGCAGGAAGGCCGCGTTGAGACCGATCCGGCAAAGCGCAAGGACATCTTCGCCGAATTCTCCAAACACATCACCGAGGTTTCGCCGTGGATCTGGCTTTACACCGGTTACAGCTACACGGCGTCAAACGACAAGGTGAGCGGTTTCGAGGCCAACCCGACGGGCTCGCTCTTCGGCCTTTCCGCCGTCACCGTCAGCGAATGAGCGGGCAGAAAAGAAGCAAGAGGCGCATACCCCATGAACTATCTGACCCGGCGACTGGTGACCTTTCCTGTGGTCATGCTCGGGGTATCCGTCCTCGTCTTCGTCTCTATCAGGCTGGTTCCCGGCGATGCCATCACGGCGATGCTGGGAACCGAGGCCGGTCTTCTGACTCCGGCCCAACGCGCATCACTGGAAACCTATTTCGGCATGGACCAGAGTTGGTTCGGGCAATATTGGCACTGGCTTGGCGGTGTGCTGCACGGTGATCTCGGCATTTCGGTCACCTATGGCCGCCCGGTGATGGAGGTCATCCTGCGCGTCTTTCCGTTGACGCTGGAACTGGCGCTGCTCTCCATGGTCGTCGCGCTGGCCGTCGGCCTTCCCGCCGGCATCTACGCCGCCACCCATGCCGAAAAGCCGTCCGATCTGATCGTCCGCATCGTCGCCATGGTCGGCCAGTCGACGCCGAGTTTCGTGGTCGCGCTGCTGGCGATCTATGCGCTTTCGGTCTGGTTCGGCGTTCTGCCGGCCATGGGCACGTTCACGCCGCTCTGGGACAATCCGCTGAAAAACCTCACGCAGATGATCTTGCCGGCGCTGACCCTTGGCTTTGCCTTCGCCGCCGCCGTCACCCGCATTGCCCGCTCGGCCATGCTCGATATTCTCTCCGACGATTATGTCCGCACCGCCCGCGCCAAGGGCGTGCCGGCCCGTTCGGTGATCTGGCACCATGCGCTGCCGAATGCGCTGATCCCGGTCGTTACCGTCTCGGGCGTCGAGTTCGGCTATCTGCTCGGCGGCGCGGTTATCGTCGAGCAGGTCTTTGCGCTGCCGGGCCTTGGCCGCACCGTACTGGAGGCGATCCTGCAGCGTGACTATGCACTGGTGCAGGGCAGCGTGCTGTTCATCGCCTTCAATTTCATGATCGTGAATCTGCTGGTCGATCTCGCCTATGCCGCGCTCGACCCGCGTATCCGGCTGGGAGGCAAGTAATGCACCTGCTGCGCTTAATCTTCGCCCATCCGAGCGGCCGCATCGGCGGCACCATCGTCGCGCTCTATATCGTCATCGCCGTCCTCGGCCTTGTCGGGCTGACCCCGCATGACCCGCTGATGCAGTTCCGCATCGACCGCCTGCACGCCCCGAACGCCACCTACTGGATGGGCACCGATCTTCTCGGACGCGATGTCGCTAGCCGACTGATGATCGGCGTTGCGCAATCCTTCATCGTCTCCTTTGCCTCGGTCGCACTGGCAACTGTCGCCGGCATCGTGCTGGGTCTCGCCGCTGCCTGGTTCGGCACTTACTGGGACGGCACGATCATGCGGCTGATGGATGTGCTGCTCGCCTTTCCCGCAATCCTGCTGGCGCTTTTGATCATCACCATTGCTGGCCCCGGCACATGGACGAGCGTGATGGCGATTGCCTTCGTCTATACGCCGATCTTCACCCGCGTGGTGCGTGGCCCGGCGCTGTCGCTCAAAACCCGCGAATTCGTCGATGCCGCGCGCACCTTCGGCTCCTCGCGCCGCTATATCCTGTCGCGTCACATGCTGCTCAATCTGGTGGCGCCTCTGACCGTGCAGGTGACGCTGGCGCTCGCCTGGGCGCTTTTGACGGAGGCCGGGCTTTCCTTCCTCGGCCTCGGCACCCAGCCGCCGAAAGCCTCCCTCGGGCTGATGCTGAGCGAAGCGCGCAACCTGATGGAAATGGCGCCCTGGCTGCTGGTTTTCCCGGCCTTCGCGATCATGATCGGCATTCTCGGCTTCAACCTTCTGGGCGATGCGCTGCGCGACATTCTTGACCCGCGTTCGAGGAGGGCAGTCGCATGAGCCATCTTCTGACCGTTTCCGACCTCCATGTGGGCTTCGGCAAGGACCCGGCCAAAAACGAAGTCGTCCACGGAATCGATTTCACGCTCGATCCCGGCGAGACGCTGGCCATCGTCGGCGAGAGCGGTTCGGGCAAATCCGTCACCGCGCTTTCGATCAACCGCCTCGTCGATTTCGGCGGCGGAAAGATCACCGGCGGCCGGATCGATTTTGCGCTGGGCTCCGGTGATGTGACCGATCTTGCCGCTGCACCCGAAAAGGAACTGGCGAAAATCCGGGGCAGGGAGATCGGCATGATCTTCCAGGAGCCGATGACCTCGCTCAATCCGGTCCACACCATCGGCGAGCAGATTGCCGAAAGCTTCCGCCTCCACCACGGCCTGACCGGCAAGCAGGCGATGAATGCGGCCGTCGACGCCCTGAAACGCGTACGCATTCCCGATGCGGAACGGCGGCTGAAATATCATCCGCATCAGCTTTCCGGTGGCATGCTGCAGCGGGTTATGATCGCCACCGCGCTGTCATGCAATCCGCGCCTGCTGATCGCCGACGAGCCGACCACCGCGCTCGACGTGACGGTGCAGGCACAGATCCTGGCGCTGCTTTCCGAACTGAAGCGTGAGAGCGATATGGGGCTGATCTTCATCACCCATGATATCGGTCTCGTCGCCGGCATTGCCGACAAGGTGATGGTGATGCAGCAGGGAGAAGCGGTGGAGCAGGGCGCGACTGATGACGTGCTTGACAATCCGCAGCATGCCTATACGCAGCATCTTCTGAAGGCGGTGCCGCATTTTGACGATGGCCGCGCGGTGCGCCGCGATTTCTCGCGGGCAAAGGCGGACGTCGCCAAACCGGCATTGACCGTCGAGGACCTGACGGTTCGTTTTCCCGTCACGTCGGGCTTTTTCAGACGCCGAAACGGTGCCGTCCATGCCGTGGACGGCGTCGATTTCGATCTGATGCCGGGCGAAACCCTTGGCATTGTCGGCGAGAGCGGGTCCGGCAAATCGACCACGGCGCGCGCCATCATGGGGCTGACGAAGCCCACACGCGGGGCGTTTCATCTGGGTGAGGGGGCCGGCATTGCCGCCCATGGCGACCCGATCCAGATGGTGTTCCAGAACCCCTATGCCTCGCTCAATCCGCGCCTGCGGATCGACAGCATTCTGGCCGAGCCGGTGATTGCCACAGGCGGACGGCTGAACGCCGAAACCCGCGCCCGCATGGCCGCGCTCCTGGCGCGCGTCGGCCTGCCGGAGGATGCGCTGATGCGCTATCCGCACGAGTTTTCCGGCGGCCAGCGCCAGCGCCTGTGCATTGCCCGCGCGCTGATGCTGAAACCCTCCGTCATGGTGCTGGACGAGGCCGTTTCCGCGCTCGATGTCTCGGTGCAAGCCATGGTGCTCGATCTGCTGACCGAATTGCAGCGCGACATGAACCTTTCCTATCTGTTCGTCACCCACGATATGGCCGTGGTCGAGCGCATTGCCCATCGCATCGCCGTGGTCTATGCCGGACAGATCGTCGAGATCGGCGATGCCGCGTCGGTTCTGTCAGCGCCGAAACATGCCTATACCAAACGGCTGATTTCCGCCGTGCCGAGCATCGACCGCCGCCGGCAGGATTATCGCATCGACAACAGCGAGGTGCCGTCGCTGGTGCGGCCGGCAGGCTACGAGCCGCCGAAACCCGAATGGCTAAGCTTTGGCGCCGATCATATGGCGCGCGTGGAGCAGGTGTGATGACGGCAGAGATTTCGCGACGCTTCGACAAGGCGTTTGCCGCGCTGGACGGATCGGTTGCCGAGGGGCGGATTCCCGGCGGTGTTCTGGGTTTTGTCGATCACAAGGGCAGGCGGCTGACGCGTGCTGTCGGCGCTGCGGCGCTGACACCTGAAAAGCGCCCGATGACGAGCGAAACATGGTTCGACCTCGCTTCGCTCACCAAGGTGATCTTCACTACCGAGCGCATTCTGGCATTGGCGCAGGAGGGCGTGATCGATCTCGACCAGCCGTTGACTTCCGCCATTCGCGATTTCCGCCAGTATGATCCAGCCTGCTGGGAACGGCAGGTGACATTCCGCCAATGCCTAGGCCACCAGACCCCGTTTCCGGCGGTCGAGCCGATCTACACCTATGGCGATGACCCTGAGCGGCTGCGCGCCTTCGTGCTGCAGCGCGAATGGAAACGGCTTGAAACGCCGGTCTATTCCGATATCAATTTCATTCTCCTCGGCATTGCGCTGGAGCGGCTTTCCGGCAAGCCTATCCGGCAACTGGACCCCGGCCCGGGCTTTGCCTTCTCCGCTGATCCGCAGAAAACGGCGGCGACGGAGCGCTGCACCTGGCGCGGCCGGGTGATCTGCGGCGAGGTGCATGACGAGAATTGCTATGCGCTGCAGGGTTCCGGTCATGCCGGGCTGTTCGGCACGGTCGATGCCGTGCTCGACCATGCCGCAGGCGTGTTGAAACGCGATGCCGCCGGTGATCCGGCCGTAAAGCTGATGCGTGAACCGCTGTCTGCGCGCCGCACCCATGGCTGGGAACGGCCATACGAAAACTGGCACGGCGGTGCCGCTTGTTCCGGCGCCACGATCGGCCACACCGGCTTTACCGGCACCTCGCTTTGCGTCGATTTCGAGCGCGGCCATGCCTGGACGCTGCTGACAAACCGCGTGCATCCAAGCCGCCACACGGAAAGCGGCATCATGGCGCTCAGGCGGCGTGTCAGCGACCTTATCAACGGAGCGGAATGATGGTGCAGGATTTCGAACCCGTCTGGGCCGTCGGCCTGATGACCGGAACCGTGCTTGACGGCAATATCGACGTCGCACTGTTGAAAACCGACGGCGTGACCGTGGAGGCTTTCGGCGCCTATACGCTGGCGCCTTATCCGCAGGCCACGCGCGATCTTCTGGAGGAGACGCTGGCGGAAGCCCGTACATGGAACTTCGAGGGGCCTGAGCCGGAAATCTTTGCCGAAGCCGAGACGGTGCTGACGCTGGCGCAATCCGATGCGGTGAGAAGCCTCGTGGAGGCCGAGGGGCTGACCATGGCCGATATCGGCATTGTCGGCTTCCACGGCCAGTCGGTGCTGCACCGCGCGCCGCAGAAGGGGCGCATCGGCGATACCCGCCAGCTCGGTGACGGTGCGCTGATGCATGAACGGCTTGGCTGCAAGGTGGCCTACGATTTCCGCACGGCGGATGTGCGCGCCGGCGGGCAGGGCGCGCCGCTTTCGGCTGGCTATCACCAGGCGCTGCTGAGAAGTCTCGACACCTCCGGCAGGACGGCTGTGCTCAATCTCGGCGGCGTCGCAAACGTCACCTGGTGGGACGGAGCCGAGCGGCTGATCGCCTTTGATACCGGCCCCGCCAATGCGCCGCTCAATGATTTCATGAAGGAAAACGGTCTCGGCGAGATGGACCGCGACGGCGCGCTGGCGCTTTCCGGCACGGTGGACGAGGCGCGGCTGTCAGAACTTCTCGAGCATCCCTATCTTGCCGCCCCTTACCCAAAATCGCTCGACCGCTTCGACTTTTCTTCCCGCATGGCCGAAGGGCTGGACCCGGCAACCGGCGCCGCAACGCTAACCGCCTTTACCGCTGCCGCCGTCGGCAAGGCACTCGACCTTCTGCCCGTCCGGCCTGAACGCCTCGTCGTCTGCGGCGGCGGTCGACGCAACCCGGCGATCATGGAAATGCTGAAAACCCGTGCCGGCGTCGAGGCGGTTCCGGCGGAAACGGTCGGCTGGCGGGGCGATGCCATCGAGGCGGAGTGCTTTGCCTTTCTGGCGGTCAGGGCGCTGCGTGGCTTGCCCTTCAGTTTCCCGACGACGACCGGCGTGCCCGCGCCGATGAGTGGCGGAAGAATCGCCGGCTGAAGCGGATCAATAACGATAGAAAATGTTTTCAGTTCAGGGTGTTGATTCGTTTTTCTAAACGAACCTGAAAAGCGTATTCATCCAAACGGTTCTTGCGGAAAGCCTTTCGAGGTCCGCAGTGCATGCTGTCTCCTGTGCATTCGAGAGGCAGCCGAAATCTAAACGGTGGGTGCCCGCGAGGTGCGGGACATCCTACGCCAGTCCTTCTTGATATGCGTCAACTTGTAGCGGAGCGTCGGCTTGATTGAGCCGGACCGAAAGCATAGTTGGAGAGCAACGAATGCCCGGTCCTGAAGAGCACTTCAAGTTTCGCGCGCGAAGCAGGGTCGCGACAGCGTTTCAGACTGCAAAGATGCGCCGCAAGGGTGCATGAAACAGCCCGAACTGGGTTTTCCTGACATTCACTGCCGCGCCTGAGGCAGCACGCCTCCGACACCGTAAAACAATAGCCAGCAAAGAGCGAAAACGATGAATTGGGTTCCTGTCGTCCTCGGCGTGTTCAAGATTGGTGTGCTGGGCACGGCCATGTTCTTCGCGATCAAGTCGCACCGCGATGGCGAAAAGATGCAGAAGAAAGAACGTGAAGCCAACGCACAGAATGCGTCCGCCGAGCACGCCGTCGAGGTTTCAAAGCCTGATTGAAAAGGCGGATCGGAAACCTTCTCACGCTTCGACATCGAAGCTTCAGATTATTGACAACCCCACAAGCAATCACGGTTTTGCCTCCTTCCCCGCCGTCATTCCGGCCTTGAGCCGGAATTCTGAAAGTGCAGAACAAGCGGCCCTGGATACCGGCTCAAGGCCGGTATGACGCTTCGTTATCGAAGCGCTTTATTGCACATGTCGGCTTGCAGCGGGTAGCATTCGGCAAAGGCAATGATGAAGCGGAGCTGGTGAGCGACGGAAAACGGACACATAATCCGCATCTGTCACAGTGTTTTTTGCAGAAATGTCCTGTCGAGACCGGCGGCGAACTGTTTGATCACGCCAAATTCCGTGTAGCCCTGCCGCTTGTAGCTCTTCAACGCGACGGGATTGACCGCGTCGATATAGGCACCTCTGCAGCCACGCTTTCGCGCTTCCTCTTCGGCTGCAGCAAGCATCTTGCCGGCAACGCCCTTTCCGCGATCGCTTTCGCTCACCCACAGTCGTTGCACATAAAGCCAGCCCCAGGATGTCATGCCGTTGATACCTGCCACCAGCGTGCCGTTCTCGTCATGAACAAGCACGCTCAACGGCATGCGTTCGGCCGGGCCGAATGCCGTCTCGTTGAAAGCATCGAGGTTCTTGTCGATCACCGTGGCATCTTCCGCTCTCGGCTCGGCAGTCACGCTGATATTCATGAAAACTCCGCAAAAATGCTGATGGCACAGCCCCGATCCGTCCACTGTCTTTCGACGAATGCGAAGCGCTTCCACTTTGTGGCGGATTTCACTGAACGAATAGCGCCCTGAACGGCACTTCTATTTCAGATGATAACGAGCTGAAAAAGAAAGAATTGGCTCCCCGGGTCGGATTCGAACCGACGACCTATCGATTAACAGTCGAGTGCTCTACCGCTGAGCTACCAGGGAATACCGCGCCGCTTGGGCGCTGCGGTGTGAGCGGGTTAATACAAACGGTGAGGCGATTTGCCAAGCCCTTTTCGTAAAAAAATATCATTGTCTTCGCTGCTTTTTTTGAAAGGGCCTGTTCGGGCTTGCCCGGGGACCGGCGCAAGCGATATTTCCCGGTGCCCGGAAGGGTGTCCTGCCTCAGCTTCGGCGCTGGACACCTTCACTGGTGTTGGAGTCGTTGCCGCGTTCCAGGTGATGCATTTCGCGCATCTCGTTTTCGATGCGTTTGCGGGCGCTGCTGGAGCGGATCTGGGTGGCGGAATAGCTGCGCGGCGACAAAAGCAGGTCGCCATCCTTGTGAATGATGTCGAAGCCGCGCTCGGCCGCCACCGGCTGGTCCTCGGAAGTGTAGGTGGCAACCACCGTCAGTTTGATATCCTCGATGTTTTCGAAATCATCGAAGCCTCTGGGCGACATCTTGCCGATCAGGGTTTTGAAGGAACCGAGATCGAGGTGTTCGCCTGAATCCAGTGGTCCCTGAAACCAGCGTTTGCGGGAATCAGGGGCGTTGTCTTCACCGAAATTGAGGTTGGACAGCGAGTAGCGAAAATCCTCGTGTCTCTCGTCGTCACGCAGGGTGAAGTCGAGCAGAACGGCGTCGATATAGATCGGTTTCGCGCTCATATTGGCAACAAGGCAGTGGCCGTCGAGCGAGGGGCCGGCGCCGCGATTGATCAGTATCTTGGCGCGCCGGCCTTCACGAAAGCCACGGAAGATCAGCTGCAGATAGACGGCCCAGATTGCGATCGTCAGAAGACTTGCGATCGCGCTCAGCGCGCCGGCATTTGCATTGAGCCAGTGCCACACGGCAAAACTCCCGGGTTTCCTGACGGGCGCCCGGGAGGTCGATCACAATTCAGGCCAGATCGTCGGGATCGGCCTTTGCCTCCGGGGTGTCGCCCGATTTTTCCTGTGCGTTTCCGTCATCAACGTATTCCACTGTCTTGAGTTCCGGCAAATCATCGCGTGCCAGATAGATGGTGGAGGAGGGGAAGGCGAAGCTCGAGCCATTCTCGTGCACCGCGTCGCGTATCGACATCAGCAGCTCTTCCTGTATTTCGAGGAAGACATTGATGTCGGTGGCCGAAACATTGGCATAGACATCGAGCAGAATGGAGGAATCGGCGTATTCCACCAGCCGCACGCGTAGCGGCGTTTCCAGAACGCTCTCATGCGCTTCCAGAATCTCCCGAATCGCGTCGCGAACATTTTGCAGCGTGTCGGTGTCCGTTTCGTATCTGAGGGCCACCTTGTGGCGGAACAGGAACACGTCGCGCTGGCTGTAATTGGTGATCTTGTATTTCACCAGATCGGCATTGGAGACGATGATCAGTGTCCGGTCGAGCGCGCGGATGCGGGTCGAGCGGATGCCGATTTCCTCGACCGTGCCGGCGGTGTCGGAAAACTGAAAGAAGTCGCCGACGCGCACGATCCGGTCGGCATAGAGGATCAGTCCGCTGATGAAGTTTTCAAGCGTCGGCTGGGCGGCAAGGGCGATTGCCAGACCGCCGACACCGAGACCGGCGACGACGCCGTAGATCGGGATGCCGATCCGGGTTGCGCCGTATCCGAGAACAATGACCGCGACCAGGAACGAGACAACCCTGAAGCCGGTGCGCACCAGGCTTGCATCAAGGCTTGCATTGTTGACCGTCGGATTGCGGATCGTCCACATATAGATGGTCTGAAGCACCTGATAGGTGAGCCATGCCGCGGTCATCCAGATGATCGCGCTCACCATCGTGGTCAGGATCAGCAGAAGGTCGCCGGTGATGTTGATCTGTTCCTCGCACAGATAGTGAAACAGGTTTGCCATCAGAATGATCAGGATGGGCGGCAGCAACCGGCGTGTCTGGCGCGCGGCCGGATCGAGCGGAACCGCGCGGCGGCTGTTCCAGCGGCCGTAAAGGGCAATCACCGTGATCAGGATAATGACCGAAACTGTGAGCGCCAGCCATTGCCAGACGGCCTGTCCGCCGAAGGTGTTCTGCAGCCAGTCCGGACCGTTCAGAACGTAATCATACCATTGCGGCGCAACGAGATTCCCGGGCGTGTAAATATAGTACTCGTAAAGATCCTCGCCCTTGTCGGCGATGATCGGCAACGACTGAAGTTCGTCGTAGTCATCCGGGATCTTGTTCACTGTCGCGGCGGTAAACAGATACTGGCCGGAATAGGGCCCGTCCTGCTGGCGCTCGATGGTCAGGCTCGTCCCGGGAATGATCCAGCGATCGGGCAGGGTTATATTGCGTTCCTGCGCGGAGGCACTGGAACCGGCCGGCAGGCCCGGAATATCATCCAGCGGTGGCAGATAGATACGGTCGAAAATCTCCTGAAGCTGAAGCACCGTTTCGATGCTGAACCGCTGGCGCGAGGCGGCCGGAACGTCGGAAAGGTCAAGGGTCTGAGCGGCCTTTTCGAGCAGCGACTGAACCAGAACAAGTTCCTTTTTCTCCTCCGGGGTCATAAAGAAATTGTCATTGGCGAAGAATTCGTCGCGTACGCCGAGCCACAGTTTGGTGGCAGACTGCATGATCACCAGAAAGCTTTCCAGTGTCGCGCGCGGGCTGCGGGTGTCCGGCGGTGAAATCGGGTTGGATACCAGCCGCTGGTAGCGCGATTTCAGCCCGTCATTGTTTTGGGCATCGTCAATGATTTCGTGAACCAGTTCGGACGTCGGCACCTCTTCATCATCAACGCCCGGCTGCTGGGCAAGCGCCGGCGTGATCAGGGCGGGCTGGAAGGTGGCAAGAAAGGTAAAAAGGCATGCGACGCCAAGCATTACGCATCGGCCGAGTGTCGTTCGGGAGCGGTTTTTTCGTTCCCGGTGCAGTTTGTCTGAACCCATTGCTTTTTTCACTCCCTCCGAGGCGTTTTACCTATTGGTCGATCCTTGCAGTTCCCCGCCGGATAACAAGTGTACCTGATTTTTCAGGTGATTCGTGCCGAGCCAATATGAATTGGGCTGTTTTTTGTCGGCGCGGTTAACTGGAAATACCGAAAATGGACTTGTCCTTATCGGGTTTTGACACGAGGCCGTATCGCATCGCCCGCGGACCTGTTCTCCCGATCAGCGCGTCTATTCCGATGCGATGCCATCATGCTTCGACGGTTCCTGATCGGTGAATTGATGAGCGCCGCTCATAAGTCATTTTTAATTGACCGGCCTTATCGCGGGCACTTTGCGGTCCCAGATAACAGGCACTTTCAGATAACAAGCGGCTCCTCGAGCCAGACACCAAGGGATATTCAAAATGATTCTCGACGAAACCTATACACTGTCCAACGGCGTGAAGATCCCCAAGCTGGGCCTCGGCACCTGGATGATCGACAACGACAAGGCGGCGGACGCCGTCAAGGCTGCTGTCGATCTCGGCTATCGTCATATCGATACCGCGCAGGCCTATGCCAACGAGCGCGGCACGGGCGAAGGCATTCGCAACAGCGGCGTGGCGCGCGACGAACTGTTCGTCACCACCAAGCTGGACGCCTCCCACAAGAATTACGAGGATGCCAAGGTCGCCATCGATGAATCGCTGAAGGATCTGGGCCTGGATTACATCGACCTGATGATCATCCACAGCCCGCAGCCCTGGGGTGATTTTGCCGGCGAAGAACGCTATTTCGAAGGCAATCTGGCGGCATGGCGCGCGCTGGAAGAGGCTTATGAAGCCGGCAAGCTCAGGGCAATCGGCGTTTCCAACTTCGAAAAGGCCGACCTCGACAATCTGCTTGAAAATGCTTCGGTCAAGCCGATGCTGAACCAGATCCTCGCGCATATCAGCAACACGCCCTTCGATCTGATCGACTACATCCAGAGCAAGGATATGCTGGTCGAAGCCTATTCGCCGGTCGCCCATGGCAAGATCCTCGACAATGAAGAGATCGCCGCGATTGCCGCGAAATACGATGTCAGCATTCCGCAGCTGAGCATTCGCTATTGCCTGCAGCTTGGCCTCCTGCCGCTGCCGAAGACGGCGAACCCCGATCACATGCGCTCCAATGCGGCCGTCGATTTCGAAATCTCCGCAGCCGACATGGATGCGCTGAAGAATATCGATCGCATCAAGGATTACGGCGATGCCAGCATGTTCCCGGTCTATGGCGGCAAGATTTAAGGACGCCGAAGCCGGTTGCCGTTAACGCCGCTTGCCGCATTTTCGATGACCGGCGGCGTGACGGTATTTTCAAGTCACGTGAACGAAAAAGGCCTGTCTGCGATCACAGACAGGCCTTTTTCAGAGTTTAGAAGGGGGTTTTTCGGAAATTCCCCTTGCGCCAACATGCAAATCATTCTAATTGCCCGCCAACGCTTGCTTTCCAGCGAGCTAGGGGCCTCGTGGCGGAGTGGTTACGCAGAGGACTGCAAAGCAGCGCACAATCCAATAAAATCAACGGCTGTTCTGAATTTTGGCGGAAATCTTCCGCCTTTTTGCGTTTTTGGGGGCGTTGATTTTGCTGGGTTTTTCGGCTTGTTCAGAATGGCCCATGCGCTTTTTCGTGGCTTCCAGAACGCGCATATCCGTCTCTTTGGCGTAGCCGCGATAGGCGGTGGCCGTCTTGTGTTTTGACAGCACGCGGCCCTGGCCTTCGGTTAGTCCGCGTTCTTCCAGTTCGGTCATGCCGCCGTGCCTGGCGGCGTCCAGCGTGAAGTCCGTCATGGCGAGCCTGTCGGCCATGGCGCGGACATCCTGCGATAGCCTGGTGCTGTCTCCAAAGAGCCTTCCGGATCGCTGGCAGACGATTGAAGCGCCCCGGCGCGGTGTTCTGGCCAGAACCTTTTCCGCATCCGGATAGAGCGGGACAAGGTTGCCCTCATCATCGATATATTCCAGCGGATGTTCCGCGCGCTGGCCGGTCTTCCTGTGATTGACGATGATGCGGTCAGGCGCGCTTTCGCCGCGATAGCCGCTCCATGCGGCAAAGCCCGCGCTGATCGATGACGGGCGCATCAGGAATTCAAAGGCCAGCACGGCCGCTGCCGCCAGTTCCGGCCGTTGATTTTCCAGTGCGCCTTCCGCAAAGCGATAGGTTTCGGCGCGGGTTGCATGTTTCTTGACGGCTTTCTGCCGGCGTCTGATCGTCACGCCGTCCCATGGGTTTGGCGTGTCTGTGCGAAACAGGTCGGGGTGGTGCGGTTGCATGCGCTTCCACGCGGCCTTGCAATAGATGACCAGTTTCTCCGCCGTGCGCGGCGATGTTTCGGCAAACAGGTGGTAGACCTTTTCCGCCGTCGATACGCCGACGACGTTGATCTTTGCATCGCCGAAACGCACTTCAAGCCCGTCTGAGCGGGTTATCCGGGCATCGCAGACGCGCCGGAACACGCGGCGGTAATCGTCCCGGGAAAAGCTGCCGACGCGCTCCAGAAAGCTGTCATGACGCTGATAGGCGTTGACCAGCCATTCGACGGTGGCAAAGCGTGAATTGTCTGCCTGATGCAGCGGCGATTGCTCTTTCAGCCATCCGTCCAGCCGTTCATTCCAGATCGCCGCAGCCGCATCCAGTTCCTTTTGTCCAAGATCGACGCCGAGCGCGGCCGATCGGTATGGGCTGCCCTGTTTTCGATAGCGTGCGGGGCAGTTCCAGTAGAATGCGGTGCGGCCTGAGGCGAGCGTCTTGGGGGTCACATAGCGGGGCAAAATCATCGGTATCATCACCATGCTTGCGGGTTTTCTGCGGCGTGCTGTTCGCCTATCACCCTGTCCAGATCGCTTTTCCGCCATGCCCGAAACCTTCCCTTGCCGCGCCCCTCGTCGATATAGGGTTGCGGCCATATAGTACCGACGCGAGAAAGAAACGTGTCAACCGATTTTTCGCCGACATAGCCGGCGGCCAGTTCATCGCGCAGCACGGCAGGCCATACGCCTGCGGGGATCAGGGCAGGGCGGGTCATCGTCCGCGTCTCCATTGTTCGAAGTCTTGCACCATGGCGCGCCAGCGGGCGGCGGCCGGGGCGTTTTCGTTCAGGTCCTTGCGGCTGTTCAGCGCCAGAACGAATTTGACGCGGGTGGCGGTCTTGTCCTTGTCGGTCGGCAGTTTCAGGTCGTGGCGTTCGGCCATGAAGCGCTGGAAGGCGGGTTCGTCGCATTTCATGGCGCATTCTGCGGCATAGTCCTTTGCGGGTCTGCCGCCCTTGTTCTCGATTGCCTGGCGCAGGCGCTGCACTTCGGCCCGCTCGGCCCGCAAGGCCTTGCCGGTTGCTTCCAGCATGGCAATCAGATCGGCCGGGATTTCGATATGATGCAGGATCAGTTCGCGGTTTGCCGTCGGGCAGGCATGGGGCAGGGTGCAGATGCACTCCGGCTCGCCTTGGTCCATCCCGTCGATCTCAAGGTGCATGCCGTCCGCATCCGCGAAGACGCCTGTGCTCCGCGCCGCGCCGGCCAGCATCGCGCGGTAGGATTCGAGGCGGTCTTGCGCGGAAGGGCGGGCGTTGTTCATGGCGCACTTGATCCTGCCAGTCGCACGCGGGCCTGCGCCTGAAACTTTTTGAATGTCATATCTGGGTCGACATCGGAGGCATCAAGATATGCTGAATAGCGCGCCTTTCCGGCACTTGTTGAAACCACAGTAGTGCTCATGTCCAGCCATGTGATGGAGAACAGCCGGTGACGATCGCCGATAAACTTCAGATGATCGCGCAGCGCCGCGCGGCCGGCTTGCGTGACGTGAAAAATGTCGGTGTCCTTATCGCGGTAGAATTTTTGCCAATGGGGTGACGCGGCCATTTCGCGGGCGATATCGCCATTGGCATTTGCGGCAAAATAATTCCGGTAGGTTTCGCCCATGGGGTCGACCGGGCGGCCAAGCGCGTGATCGATATGGTCGAAATGCTTGTCTTCTAGATACCGGTTGACCTGAAGGCTCATCTTTCCATCCTTTTCCGCCAGTCGAAGAGCCCCAGCGCGCCCTTGACCGGCACAAATGGCGTCGGCTGCGGATTGCGCAGCACGAAACCGAAACGGCCGAAGAACCACGGGCTTTCGCTTGTCGTCACGCAATCGACGATCTCGACCGTGCCGATGATGCCGCCGCGCGTGATGGTGCCGTAGCCGGGCACGACCGGCGGCTCGGTAAAGGGGCGGTGGACATGCACATGGCGGATCGTTTCCATGGCTTCGTCGTATTCGGCGCGCGTCATGCCCTTGGCCGCATGCAGGCAGATGCGGCCGCGCAGGTTTGTGTGCCAGTTGCGGTTTTCGATATCCTTGCCCAGGTGCATGATGCAGTGGGCCCATGGTTGGCGGATCGACAGGGCGAGTTTTGGGAGGTTATCCATTGCGGGCCTCCGGAAACAGAACAGCGGCGATGTGGTTGTCAGTTGCCTTCATGGCCTCGGTGGCGGTTGGGAAGCTTTCTTCCATCAGAAGATCTGTGAATCCGGGGATCGACCAAAAGATTTGCCATGAAGCGCCAGCATGTGTCCGTGAAACATTGATAGAGCCAAAGACCGGCGCTTTGGCGCGGTGGCAGTGCACCCCGTGGCGCTCCCATACGAGATTGAAGATTGTCGGTGTAGGCTGCCCGAAGTCCTTCAGCGCAAAGCCGCGCATTTCCTGCCGGTCATAGTCATAGGCTTCGAGGATCCATTGCGGTTCCCTGTGCCATGATGTGCTTGTGAACTTCACGCACATGGGGCGGATGCGGCGGATGGCGGTTTCGCCGCGCCAGTTTGTATAGGGCAGCACCAGCGGCGGCTCCGGCAGGCGGTCGAGCCTTGCCGCGCCCTCCTCGATGACCACGCGGAAGGTGGTGGTGTCGCCCCAGAACCACGCGCTGACCGTGGTCTCGAGAGGCGGGGTGAAGGCTTCGGGGTCGTTTTTCCGTCCGTCGGCGATGACCTCTTGCAGGGTGTTGCAAAAATCATCGGCGTCATCGTAAACGAAATGGGTGGCGTCTGCCGGAAAGTCTTCCGACAGCGTGTAGCTGCCATCCTCCGCCACCTTGATCGTGCGGCTACCGTAATGGCGGTTACTGTCAAAGTCGATCAGATCGCCATGGGTGACGGCGATGCAGAAGGATCCGGCGTCTTCGAAATCATCTTCGTGCGGCACCAGAAACCAGTTGCCATCCTTCGATTTCAGAAAGGCATTTGGGTCTGCCTGTGGCAGCGGGGTGTATTCGTCGATCCATTCCCGCGGCACGTATTTGGTGACGACCGTATCCTTGTTGTCGTCTTCCGGTGTGTTGAAAAAATTATTCATGGCGTGACCTCAATGGCATTTGACGTGGTTGTCGATCGGCATTTCGATGGCATCAATGGCGCTTTGAACGCAGGCGAGGGGATCGTCATTTTCGGTTTCCATGACGCAAAATTCGCCGGCGAGCTTATAGATCATCAGCGCGTAAAGCGGCCCGGCCGGGGTGCTGCGGCCCTTGCCGAAAATCCAGTAGTAGCCGTCAAGGTTTGTGTGCAGCAGCGAGACGGCCTGCTGAAGCTTTGCTTCATCGCTCATAGCAATCTGTCCTGTCTTGTGATGTCGCCGGCGCGGCGGCGGGCGCATGCGGGGCAATAGTGCTGCCAGCTGCCCGCGGTGCGGCGGATGATCCAGCCGCGCGCCCTGGCATTGGCGGAAACGCGCTGGCGGGCGAGGCGAAACAGGTCGTTTCGCACGGGCGCGGGTTCGAGAATGGCCCGGTCAAGATTGGCCATGCCGCAGCTGTCGCAGGTGATGTTCAACTGGCCGGCGGACGGGGCGATGGTCAATGCAGCCTCCTGCCGGTCTCCGGCGGTTCGTCGCTGCCGTCCTGATCGGCTTCGTGGATCAACATGCCGAGATTGGAACAGGCCTCATCGATATCGCCATCGAACAGGCAGCCGGAGCGGATCACGACCCAGCACAGGCCGGCCAGCACTTGGATCGCGTCGTCTTCCGAAAGGTTATGGTGGGTCAAATCCTTGATAAGGGATTCGGCAGTGCTGTTTGCCAGACGGGCGATGATGTCTTCCTGTGTCATGACCGTCCCTCCGGAAAGGCGTCATTCGGCTTTCGCGTTTCCTTCAACTGATGTTTTAGCTTGGCGACGGTGAGAATGGCGGGGCGGACTTCGGGTTCGGCGGCCTGGTAGTCCAGACCGCGATGGCCATTGAGATAGGGCAGCATGGCGCGGGGAATGAGCGCCCAGTTTTCCGGGGCGCTGTTGCGCCTGTCGCCGTCCAGGCATTTCAGGCAGTGTCCCGCCGGAATGGCGCCGTTGGCCTCCTCCCACAAAATCAAATGGATAGCGCGCCAACGCTCGTGTGCCGGTCCATCCTCACGGATCTTGCGTTCCGGGTATCCATCCTTGCTGAGACGCTCCGTGCCGATCGGCTTCAGGTTATCCTTCGCCGCGCCCGTCAGATTTCCCGGACGGTACTGCGTTTTGCGGGCGTTCGGGTGGCGTCCGCCCTTGCCGGGCGGCCAGGGCTTTCCCTTGTTATGGGGTGTCTGCCCCGGCGTGAAGCAACCTGTCCGGCTGGTCATCCAGCCCCTGCGCGTGCAAAGCGCATTGAGGTTGATCAGCGTCACGTCGTCGCGGCCGAAGCGCGCGCAAAAGGCCGCGTGCATGGCGGCGCGCGGGTCCTTCGCGTGCGCCTCGATCCATGCTAGTTCCGCCTCGCTGTAGGAAATCCCGCGCCCCTTCATTGCTTTTTCCCTTCCAGCATCGGCACCATCTTCAGAAACCGGTCGCCGTGATTGACCACCAGATGAGCGGCCTTGATGGCGGTGTCTGCGTTGGAGATGATCTGCGAGGCGACGGACACCACCGCCTCGGCGCGCTTAACCTCGACTTCCAGCTTTTCCGGCGTCTTTTCCTGATCGGACAGGCGATCGAGCTGCGAAAACAGGTGTTCGTTCAGGTCTCCAAGGCTGTGGCCCATGGTCTTTTCCTCTCTAATTCGGTTTGCTTCAGGCGCTGCCTGCACGGGCTTCATCAGCCGGTCGCGCACGGCGCGGTAACTGGTCTTGAGGTCAGCCTCGTATGCCGCGCCGTCGCTCATCGGGCCTTTTCCTTTCCGTCGGGGTGGACGGCCTTTGCGGTTGTGGGCAGGCGGCGGGCCTTGTCGGCCTTGCGGCTGAACAGCCGGAAGACCAGAGCCGTGACGGCGATGGCGGCCGCGATGTAGAGTGCGCCAAGCGCAAAGCCCGCCACCATGGCGGTGGTGGACCGTGCGAAAGCGGACAGCGCGGCGGTGAGGGCAAGGATGGTGTCAGCCATGGGTGAGCATCCGAAATTCCCGGTGGAACACTGTGCGGGCATAATCCGGTGACCACGGCTCGATCCTGATGCCGAGCGGCGGTTCCGGCAGGTGCCAGCCCATGGGCGGCCGCTGCATCAGTTGCAGGGCTTCGTCGTGAAGAATGGCATCGTCAACGCGCTTGACCTCGGCCGGCATCTCGGCGGGCATCAGGTTGAACCGCATGACGATTGCTTCCATCACGCGGCCTTCTGCGGCTTTATAGCCATCAAGAAAGGGTTTGACCGGGCGCGGCACGTCGACCAGATAGGCCTCGCTGGCATCATGCAGTAGGCCCCACAGCGCAAGGTCTGATGGCAGCGCCCTGGACACAAGCACGCTGTGCTGCGCGACGGAATAAAAGCGGCGGCAATGGCCGGCATAGCGGCACATGTTGGACAGCGCATGGGCGATATCCTCGATATCGACTTCCTCCGGGCGCGGGTCCATGGGCCAGAATGCGCGGCCCGAGGCTGTTTGCATCCAGTCGCCCTTGCGGGCTTTGGGCTCAAAATTATCCGTTGCCATGCGTTACACTCCTGTTGCCGCTGCCAGCGCCATTTCAAGCGCGACGAGCTGGTGAATTGTGAGAAAGACAAGGATCGCCGCGCCGATGATGACGGCGGGGCGCGCCAGCCGGCGCATGGCGGTGCAATCTTCCGGGGTGAGCGGATGGTGGGCGGTCATGCGTCACCGCCTTTCGCGCTGGCGCGGTCAAGGCGCTCGATTGTGGCACGTGCTTTCTCAAATATATGCCCGCCTCGCCGACCTCCCGTTCCACGACTGGACTGCTTTTCAAGAGCCATAGTGAAGGCGAGAAGGTCGCTTAGCGCCGATCGTGCCGCCTGTATCGCTCCGGTGTCTGCCGGTTCGATGGTGGAAAGAATGCGGCGCTCGTAGTCGGCTTGGGCGGCGGCTTGGGCTTCCTGTCCCGATGGATAGAGTATCGCTTTTGCCGATCCTGGCAGCGTCAAAGCATATTGGTCGGCGTAATAGGTCGCCAAGCACGGCCGAACAGAGTATGTTCCGATGATCGATTTGGCGACGCAGTATGTGCCGTCTTTCACCCACTCAAGCGGCTTGACCTTCACTTGCCACTCTGTGGTCTGTGGAGCGCGGGCGTTCCATCTATCGGCATCCTCTACCGGCCAAGCGTAGACCGAAATCGGGCACCGTTTATGGCCTTTGCCTTGATCCAGATGCTGAAGCGTTCCGCCTCGATCTGTCATTTTGTCTCCGCAAAACGGGCAAGGTTTGAATTCGGTACTATTCATGCCGCACCGCCTTTCCATGTGGCCGGGATCCATGGTTGGCCGCTGTGACGGACTTCCACGGTGATGTTGGCGTCGTGGCTCCAGCGGCGGGTGAAGGCTTCGAGGGCGGCGTGGTCGCCGCTTGCTTTATCGATTACGTTGCCGGTTACGTTGCTGACGGCGCGAAAGCGCATGATGGGCTGATCCGTCAGGGCGGCCAGTGCGTGGTCGGGCAGGGGGCTGAGTGCGGCCTGCCAGTCGCCCGTAAGCCATGCGCGGATTGCGCTGCGCAGCAGGGCGTTATCCTCGACTTGCTGCAACAGCGCGGTGACAAAGGCCTCCATGCTGCAGGGGCGGCCGTCATCGGCGGTGATCAGTATGCGGTGCGTCGTGCCGGCGCCATTGCCGGTCAGTTCAACGCCGGGCGGGATCGTGATCGATCCCCTGCAAACAAAATCGTGCATTGCATCCTCCGTTCCGTTCTGGATGCCGGTTCGGCGGGGAACCGGACACCGGAGCGGGACGGAGTGTCAGGCGGTTACGTGCTTGACGCCCCACATGACAGCTTCTTCGATCTTGGTTTTGGCCAGCGATATATCGCGGCTGGAGCCGATGCCATCCAGCATCTCAATGAATTCAAGTCCGCGATCCTTGATCGCCTTCATCTGTGCCTTTTCGTCGTCAGTGAGCACGCGGTATTCATGGCGCATGACGTTGTTGACGGTGCGGCTGTCGCTTGTTGCATTAACGTTATCAGGCATTTTTCTTCCTTCCTTGTTGCGATGCCGCCGCCGGGTGGCGCTTTGCGCCTGTGGCGGTTCCGGCGGCGGCTGTTGTCAGGCGTGGGGATTGCCTGATGGAAGGAAATATAAGTACCACTTAAATTTAATGTCAATCAAAAAATAAGTGCCACTTAATATCGAGTGTCGAATGACGCTACGACACTCGGCCAAGCGTTAGCTTTCGAGGGTGGTTCTTGCCGCAGGCATTGATCGGACGCTAATCTGTTTGTTCGGGGCCGATGGATGCAGTGATCTGGAAGGGATAGTTAAATGAGAGTTACAACTTTTGTTGCCGTTTTAGCGATTTTTGTGATGCCTGTTACCGCGGTGGCTGAAGATAGTTCGGCGGGGACTTGCCAGGCTCTAGGAAAGCTTGCGGAAAACATCATGAGGGCGCGGCAAAACGGCGTAAGCATCTCGAAGGTAATGAGTTTGGTGGAAAAAGCCGATGTGTTTAAGGACATCACAAAGCAGATGATAATAATAGCGTATGATGAGCCGCGTTGGAATGGGAAGGCCTTGCAGGACAGGGCTGTCATGGATTTCAGTAATGATATTCAACTGATGTGTTATAAGACGATTGACTAGCCGTCAGTGCCGGTTCGCGACAGTACGTAACGGGCAAAATCGATCAGCTGCTTTTGCTTCGCCGGATCAGCCTTTGATGCTTGATCCCATATCGACCACATTTCATTTTCTTCGAGCGGATTGCGCATCAAAAGGTCGCCGGGGTTGCATGAAAGCGCCCACGCGTAGGCCTCGAGCGTAGAGTCCGTGAAGCCCTGCTTCCCGTTTTCAAGTTGCGAAACACTGCTTGCAGACACGCCGATGCGTGACGCCAGTTCTTCCTGTGTGAGCCGACGATGCTTGCGCCATTCTTTGAAGAAATAGCTGGGGCGTTCTTTTTTGAAATTCGGGACAACCTTTTCCATGGCGCGATTTTAGCCTGTCTTAAAAACGGTTCCCATTCGGTGCTACTGAAAATTCAGCTTGACTTAACTTCAGTGGTGCTGAATATTTCGGACATGGAACACTTGCTTGCATATCTCAATGGTGAACGTGGCCGGCGCGTCGCGCTGGCGAACGCGCTGCACCTTCAGCCCTCTGCGATTTCGCAATGGCGGGACGTTCCGCCAACGCGCGTTCTTGCGATCGAGAAAGCGACCGGGATTTCTCGGCATTCTCTCAGACCGGACATTTACGGTCCGCTTCCCCAGGAGGCTGCGCAATGACCCGCTGGATGATGAGCATTGTTGCCGGCGCGTTTGTCGCCGCTTTTTCGGCGCTGCCGCCGATCCTCGGTTTCGTGCTCGGGGTTTCCGCCGTGTGGGTCGTGATCCTGTTTCATGAAGGCGATCGCATGGCCGCCGAGGATTTTGCCAGTGACGGACAGGATGAATGGGAGGGCTATTGATGGCGCTCCTCTCCGGTTTTTCAGGTTCCCCTCGCGCGCGGTTCTTCGGTTCGTTCTGCCGCGCGCCAATTGCCCCGCCTCTGGCCGCAGGTATTGCGTTGGCCGGGGCGGGGTCTTTTTCTTCAATCGAGGAGTCTTCGACATGGATACAATCAGGGAAGCATTGGCCGAACGGGGCCGGGTTACGGGCGGCAAGCGTCCGCTCAAGTCGCTTGGGCATGGTTTCGTCAGCCGGCGGCAGCAGGACGTGCGAAGCATCATGCGGCGGCGCAAGAGAGATGGGCTCATGCCGCTCGGCATGTTCGAGATCATGGCGCTGGAAAGCGGTCGAAAGACGGAAGCGGAGATTGACCGGGAAATGCTGGAGCGGCTCAATCGGCGCTGGGGTCGTATTCCTGAATCTGCCGCCATTTGAGCCTGGCTTCGGGCGTGGGCTCGATGCCGCTGAACTTCGCCCCTTCGCTTCGCGCCGCCTGTTCCTCGGTGATCATGTCCTTCAAGGGGGTGAGCCATTCGAGCGCGCCGGCGGCAAGATCGCGCTCGAAATCCGTCTGTTTCGGCGTTTGCGCGAAGCGGCGTTTGTACTCCACATCCTGCGCGATCTGCCACAAGGCGGGGTCCGGCATCAGGGTGATCATCGTTTCGATCACGCCTTCCAGCGCATGAATGCGTCCAAGAAGCTGCGCCGGGCGGGTCGTCAATCTTTCTGTTTCGTCCATGGTTCGTTGTCTCCTTGTTTCTGGCGAAATCAGGAAAGCACGGGCCGTGGGCGGCGTCCAGCGGGCAGGGGTGTTTTGCGTATCCTGCCCGCAGGGTCTTTTGTTTTTCTTCGCGCGCGGAAGGGGCTCTTGCTGCCTCCTGGGAACCGCGCGCGGCGCAGGGCTGGCTTCCACCTCCCGGCCGGTCTGCGCAGTCGGGGCGGCGTCTTCTTTTTGCCGCCCCGGCAAGTCCTTCCAGCCTGCCGTTTTCCCATTTCGATTTTTGCATATCGGCCTGTTTTTCCTGTTCGCATCGATGCCGACAGAAAAGCAGGTCCGGGATCGGATAACTCCGACAAGGTGTTGGAATTATCCGATTTTTTATGAGGGGTGCTTGATGACGACCGTCGAAGCATTTTGTCGCGACACTCTGCGCACGCATATCGCGCCGCCTGCCATTGGCAGCGTCAAGGCGCGCATTCGCCACGCCGCCCGCCTTCTTGGCTGGGCGCCGACCAGAACGCGGGACGCCTGGTATGCGGACCCGCGCATCTCAATCAGCGGGGAGGAGCTTGCTGATGTCGAAGCTCTATCGGGAATTTATTTCGCACGGGCGGAGGTCGACGAAGTCGAGGCCGCGCTTGCACGGGCCGCTCGGCTTCTGGCTGACCGGAAAGAGGATCGAATTGGCTTCCTTGCTGCTGCGGCGCTCGAAGCGATTGGCCTTCTTTATCGCGCCGGAAATCAGAAGCCCGAATGATGAAAACCGCCCTGACGGTCAAGCGCAGGGCGGGCAAGGCTGTGCGGCATGTCCGCGGCGCAACACCAGGGAGGATTGAGGCATGAACGCGCAAGATTTTCCTCCGCGCGCCGATTGCAAGCTGACCTCGGTGGCCGGGTTTACCAGCTGCCGCTGCGGCTGGAGCGACCACCCGCTGAACGCGATGCCCTGCGAGGCCGCCCATGACGCGGCGCAGGATGAAGCCGTGCGCAAGGACATTGAAGGCGCGGAAGACTGGCGGCCTGCTGAACGGCTTCTGAAGGGCGGTGCGCCAGCGCGGTTTGGCGCCGCGAAGACAACGGAGACAAACCCATGAGCGATTTTGACCCGATGGCTATTGGCGGCCGGACGGATGAAAACCGGGAGACGCGCGCAAAGGTGCGCGCCGGCGGGCCTGCTGTGGCGCGCGATCAACTGCGTTCGATCGTCGAGCGGATCGAGCGGCTGGAGGAAGAGAAAAAGACCATCGGCGATGACATCAAGGATGTCTATGCCGAGGCAAAGGCCACCGGTTTCGACACAAAGGCGCTGCGGCGGATTATCGCCCGGCGCAAGAAGGACCAGCAAGAGGTGATGGAAGAGGATGCCGTGTTCGAGACCTATCTGGCCGCGCTCGGCATGCAGCTTCCGCTGCCGCTTGACCGGGAGGGCGACCAATGACCGGCAAACCCTGGACGGAAACCGACATCGACCGCATGGCCGCGCTTTATGGCGATGGCATGAGCTATGCCGAAATTGCCGATGTGATGGGCTGCGGGCGCAGCGCCGTGGCCGGCATTGCCAACCGCCACCGCGACCGGTTTCGCAAGCGCAACAGCGATGACCAGTACATGGCGCGGCGGATGGCAAACGAGGCCGAACGGCAGCGCAAGGCTGAGGAACGAAAAGCCGAACGGGCGGCAGAAGCGCGCCGGCGCGCCGCCGATCTGGCCGAGGCGGAAAAGGCGAAAGCGCTGGCGGATGCCGATGCCGACAGGAAGGCGGGTGATTTTGCCGGGCTTGGCATTCCCGGTTCCGCGCCGGTCATCCTGTCCGCGCTGGGCGCCTATGATTGCCGGCTGATTTTGACGGATGTCGACGACCCGCCGCTGGCCGATCCGCCCTGCTGCGGGCGGCCGGTCAAGGACGGCAAGTCCTTTTGCGCGGCGCATTGCGCGCTACTCTATCAACCGCGCGAAAAGAGGGCGGCGTGATGGCGGATTTCACCACGTTTCTCGATGGCCGGGTTCGGCTTTTTGCGGGCGATTGCATCGAAATGATGAACCGGATGGAGCCGGACAGCGTGGATTGCGTGGTGACCTCGCCGCCCTATTGGGGCCTGCGCGATTACGGCGTGGACGGCCAGATCGGGCTGGAGCCGACGCTTGCCGAGCATCTGGAGGTCATGGTTGCCGTGTTCGAGGCCGTGCGCCGGGTGCTGAAGCCCACGGGCACGCTGTGGCTGAACTATGGCGATTGCTATGCCACCGCGCCGAACGGGCGCAGCGCTGCCGATACGAAGCTTGCTGCGAGCGATGACCGGACGTTTCGCGACAAGCCGTTTTCGACGGTGGGCGGCACGCTGAAGCCGAAAGACCTGTGCATGATCCCGAACCGGCTGGCGATCGCGCTGCAGGAAGCGGGCTGGTGGGTGCGCTCGGAAATCGTCTGGGGCAAGTCCAACCCGATGCCGGATAGCTCCGGCGCGTATCGCCCGGCCACGGCGCATGAGAAGATTTTCATGCTGACGAAAACCGGCGACGGCGATGTGTGGCGCGCGCGCGATACCGGCGAGATTTCGTTTTTCCCGGACCTTTCGGAAATGTGTGCGCTGGTGACCGATGCCGCGCGGCTGGGGCCGCGTTGGTCGCGGATCGGGGCGTATTATGATGCTGGGGCGGTGCGGGTTTCCGGCGCGGCTGGAATGACCGGCGGCGCGCATGGCCGTCATTCCCTCGGTGAAAATATCCCCGCGAAACAGCGTCGGGCAAAGGTGAAAATGCCCGATGGATGGGATACCGGTGAGGGCGGGCATGGCTCCCGCCACAGGCGTGGGCGCGAACAGGGCAAGGTGTTGGAGGTCACGCCGCGCCACCAGAACCACATCAACCACATCAACCACACCGGCCTCGACGAACTCGGGCGGGGCGAGGGGCGCTATCTGCGCAATTATGAGCCGGCGCAACTGACCGTGTGGCACATGGCCACCCAGGCCTTCAAGGAGGCCCATTTCGCCACCTTTCCGCCGGAGCTTGCCGAGCGCTGCATTCTGGCCGGCTGCCCAAAGGGTGGGCTGGTGCTGGATCCGTTCGGCGGCGCGGGCACCACGGCGCTGGTGGCGCTGCGCCATGGCCGCAAGGCCGATCTCATCGAACTCAATCCCGAATACGCAGCGATTGCGCAGCGGCGCATAGAGGCAGACTGGAAAATTGTCCGGCGTCTGCCGAAAGAGCCGGACGCATCGCCGCTGGCCTTGTTTGGAGGTGCGCTGTGACCGGAATGACCACAACGGCAAAAACCATGATGCCCGCCGGGGTGAGCGGGCCGGATGCGCTGGAGGCGCATTATGCCGCAATTCGGCGGCGGCTTTTGAAACAACCCCGTGCGCAAGCGGCGCTGCCAGCGCCGGGAAACCCCGTGCGGCGGCGGCTGGTGTTTTTGCAGCCGCCGGCGGAACCGGCGGGCAGCGGCGGGGTTTATCACGACCCGCGCCGCGCCGTTTGCCCGCCGGATGCGCTGGAACGCTTTCTGCTGGAGCGCTGCGCGGCCTGCGGGCTGGATATTGCCGAAATCCGCTCGATGCGCCATGACGCCGCGCTGATAGCGTGGCGGCGCCATCTGATTTTTGAAATGCGGCAGCGCTTTCCCGATGCCGCCTTGACCGAAATCGGCCATGCTTTCGGCCGCTGCGGCAGCGCGATATCGGCAGCACTTGCCAGGATCGAGCGCAGGCGCGCGGCGGGCATGGATATGACGCCGCCCGCGCGACCGCAGCCGGCGGGGCAGCATGCTGCGGCAAAGGCGCTGCCGGGCGAAACCCTGCACGCCTATATGCGCCGCCGGGCGCGGGCCATGGGCTTTGCGCCGGCCGCGCTGACCGCCAGCCGGGGAAGGGCTGACCAAACGCTGGCAAAGCACCTGATTGCCTGGGAACTGCGCCTGAATTTTCCGGCCGCCAGCAACCCGCAGATTGCCCGCGTGCTGGGCTATGGCGACCACACCACGGTGTTGTACGCGCTGCGCCGGATCAATGCGCTGGCGGCAAAGGGTTTTCCCGGTTTGCAGCATCTTCTGGAGGGCAATCGTGATGATTGAGGGCGCCAGACGACACGAAAACCCGCGCGGGCAACGCCTGCGCGCGCGCATTGGCGAACTTTGGGACGCAGGCCGGCACTCGACCTACGAGATAGCGGCGCTCTGCCGCCTCGACGAGGCGGACATCTGCCGGATTTTGCGGGAATTGGAGGGGGTGGGATGAGCATCGAAGTTCAGCAAAAGGTGCGCAAATCTGTCTTCGGAAGCCCGAACCGGAAGGCCGTTGCAATTCGCCTGTCGGATGCCGCCAGCGATGACGGAAGTGGGATATGGATGGCGGTTGAAACGATTGCCACGGAAACGGAACTGTCGGAACGGACCGTGCAGCGCATTCTTCATCAATTTGTCGAGGAGGGCATTCTTGTTCTCGTGCGTGAAGCCTCGGGCGTCGTCGGTATTGGCAACCACTACGATATGAGCCTTCAGGCGATTGCAAAGCTGCCGCAAATTCCACCGCGCGGGCGGCGCAACAGACCGGCAAAAGATGCCGGTTCCGATGCTGCCACGGGTGACACGGTGTCACCCGTGGGGCCAATTGTCACGGGTGACACTGACGACATGACGGGTGACACGGTGTCACCCCACGGGTGTCACGGTGACACCCGAACCGTTATAGAACCATCAATAGAACCATCAAGAGAGAGAGAGGGTGCGCGCGAGCGCGATCAATCTTTCGATCGGGAAGAAGGCCAGACCGCAGAGACCGGACCGGATGAAACGCAGAAAGGGCTTGAGAAGCGGTTTCGTGTGCTGGAATTTGGCAGCGGCGGGAAGTCGATCCCGTGGCCGAATGCTGCCGGTTCGTCCAGCGCATGGGGGCTGAAGCAGTTTGTTGCCCTTTCGCCGGAAGACCGTCGGAAGGCTGAGGAACTGCGGGATGCCTATCTGGCGATTTGCCCCAAATATTCCTCCGGGCCGAACAAGGGACAGCCAAAGCCGGTGGCGCTGGGCGTCTACCTGCGGGACCGCAAGTTTTTGCTGGTCGAGGCGATGCCCAAAAAGGCCGAAAGCACCGACAGCAAGGCGGACCGAGCGCCGCCCTTCGGCCCGGCATGGGGCGCAAAGCGCATGGCGCTGCTGCTGGAAGGGCCTGCGGAACTGCCGGCGCGCAGCGAACTGCGGGAATTGTTCGAAAACCGCTTTGGCGTTTATCGTCGCACCGACCTTGGCATGGCGCTGCGCTTTGCCGAACGCTGCGGCGTGACGGTCAGCCGGGACAACGAACTGGCCTTTCCCGATGATTTCGAGGAACGCGAACTGGCGCGGCGCACGCTGGAGGGGTTTCCGGGCGTCAACGCGCTCGACCGGGCGGCGCGCGACCGGCGGTTTGAGCCGGTGGAGGCGGGTTTTGTGGCGCTGGCCGAGGAGATGGAGCCGGTGCCTGTGGGCACGGACATGTGGCGGCGCTGGGAAGACTGGCACGCCGACAACCACCTGCCATTCGTGCCGGAGACCGGCAACCAGCGCGTGGTCTATTTCCCCAAAGGCGGCCCGAGCGGGCTTGAAGCATTCAAACGCGCCGCGCAAGCGGCAACCAACCAGGAGGCAGCGGAATGATGACGGCACGGATCGACGACCTTTCGAAGCGTGAACAGGCAGCCTTGGCCCGCTGGGCTGAGGTGCGGGCGATGTCCGTGCACTTCATCGACGCAGCAGCGCGGCGGCACTGGCAGAACTGCCCGGAGCGGGCGCGGTGGGTGGTGCTGGCCATCGACGGGCGAAAGGCGCAGGCCGTGCGTGATTCGCTGGAAGAAGCTGATGTTGAAACGCTGATGCCGATGGAAAAGCGGATCGTTATACACAGACAGACCCGGAAAAAAATCAGAAAGGATCGGCCGGCACTTCCGGGCTATTTGATGGTGCGATGCCTTGTCGGCCCGGCGGCCATCATGGGCATGAACGGTGTCGACGGCGTGCGCCATGTGCTGCATAGGGCGGATGGTGAGCCTTATCTGGTCAGCAATGATGTTGCCATGAAATTCATGGCGATGAGCGAAATTGTTGATGAGACAGATGAAGAAGATAGTACGGTTTTGGCGGGTGATTTCGTCGAAATTATGCGCGGTCCGTTTGAAGGTATTTGCGCGCATGTCAGGTCTGTCGACCGGCGCAAGCGCATTGCCGTGATCAAGGCGACGATGTTCGCCGGAAAGCTCGATATTCCGATACCCCTTGCATTTATCGAAAAGCTGTGAACTATTTATCAGCGGACGAGGCGTCGTACCTAAGCTACCGTTGCTGCCCTTGGCAGCTGACCCCCGGCGGGGGCGATCACGGCAAGCCCTTCGCCCCCAGCCCTGACGACAGCCGATATGGCGGACGCGATTCATGGCCGGTGCGTAAGCTATGCGTAAATCACGACACGACAGAAATTCAGGCAGGGTGGAGCAGCCAGGTAGCTCATCAGGCTCATAACCTGAAGGCCGCAGGTTCGAATCCTGCCCCTGCAACCAGAATACCAGAGCGCGGTTGCCGACAGGCACAATGGAAAAAGGCCAGCTGCAGCGGCAACGCGGCTGGCAGACTTCGAAGGGCGGATCGCCCGATCAATCGGACATGGCAAGACTTCACAAGCTCGCACCACGCATCACGTCGTCGTCGCCGCGCATCGGCTCGACCGTTGGCGACAGCCGCGCGCATGATCGCAATCGCGAAGCGCGGGCGCCGTGGCGCAAGTGGTACCGGACGGCGCGATGGTCGCGGCTGCGGCTCAAGATATTCGAGCGCGATTTGTTTCAATGCCAGATGCCGGGTTGCGGTCATGTCGAGGGCAATCTGTCCAAGCTCGTTTGCGACCACAAGAAACCGCATCGTGGCAACGAGCGGATGTTCTGGGACGAAGACAACCTGCAGACCCTCTGTAAGCCTTGCCATGACAGCCTGAAGCAGCGGCAGGAACGCGCCGACGGCTGACCGCTTCCGGCTGGGCAGGGGGGGGCAAAAAGTTCAGAGGGGCGGCCCGGCCTGAACCGGCGGCTCTCTCATTCGGAGATTTTTTTCGACATGACCGAATATTTCGACCTCTTCGGCAACCCGGACACGTTGCCGTCCGGGCGGCGGGGGCGGCCTGCGCATAAGCCGACGCGGGAAAGTCGCAATAAAGTCAAGATGTTACTGGCACTTGGGTGGGCGAATGACCTTATCGCCCAGGCACTTTGCCTGTCGCTGCCGACGTTGAAGAAGCATTATTTTTCAGAGCTTCGCGAACGGGATGCCGAGCGGGTGAGAATGCAGGCATGGAAGTTCGAAAGGCTTTTTGCCGAGGCCGGAAAAGGAAATGTCGGCGCTCTCAAGGAACTGGAAAAGCAGGTCGAAAAGAACGATCGCATGCTTGCGGCGAAAGCCATGCGCGACGTTCAAAGTGACGACGAAGAGGATCACGTCCCGGCCGAGAAGGTCGGCAAGAAGGAAAAGGCCCGCCGTGAGGCCGCCGCGCTGGTGAACGGCGATGATGCCGGCGACGGCTGGGAAGACCTGATCCGGCCGGGGTACAAGCACTGATGTCGAAGATGCTCGATGCGGCCCGCGCGAAGACCTGGTCAACGGCAGTGGTGGATTGGGAAGAGCGGCTTCTGTCGCAACAGTCGCTGATCCCGGACCTTCCGCTGTTCGATGCTCCGGCCGAGAAGGCGCTTCGGATATTCAAACGGCTGAAAGTTCCGGACCTTATCGGTACCCCTACTTTTGGAGAGGTATGCGAGGAGTGGGTGTTCGACCTGGTTCGCGTGATCTTCGGCTCCTACGACCCTGAGACAAAGCGGAGGATGATCCGAGAATTCTTCGTTTTGATCCCGAAGAAAAACGGAAAATCGGCTATCGCCGCGGGGATTATCGTAACGGCCGCGATCCTGAATGAGCGCCCGGAAGCTGAGCTTATCCTGATTGCGCCGACGCAGAGGATTGCCGGTATTGCCTTCAAAACGGCGCTCGGCATAATCCGCCTCGATCATACGCTGTCGAAATTGTTCAAGCCCCAGCAACATCTGAAGCAGATCACGCATCACGACACGCTGGCCGTGATCATGATCCTTTCGGCCGATGGCGATGTCATCACCGGGTCAAAGGGCACCTTCATCCTTGTTGATGAGACCCATGTGCTGGCCAGCAAGGCCAAAGCTAGAGAAATCTTCGTCGAGCTTCGCGGCGGTCTGGCATCGCGAGACGAGGGGTTTCTTCTGCAAATTACGACGCAGTCGAAGACGCCGCCGACCGGGCAGTTTGAGCGTGAGCTGCAGCAGGCGCGGGACGTTCGCGACGGAAAGCTCGACCTGCCTTTGCTTGCGGTGCTCTATGAGCTGCCGAAGAAACTGCAGGAAGACGAGACCTGGAAGGACGAAAGCGTCTGGCCGCTGGTCAATCCGAACCTCGACCGATCCGTTTCGCTCGAATATCTGCGCGACGAGATGCGCAAGGCCGAGCGGGAGGGTTCCGACGCGATGACGCTGTTCGCCTCGCAGCATCTTAACGTTCAGGTCGGCGTGGGTCTCGGGACCGGGGCATGGGCCGGCGCCGATTACTGGCTGAAGGCGGCGCGTGACATCACGTTCGAAACGATCGTTGAAACCTCCGACGTCTGCGTTATCGGCGTCGATGGTGGCGGGCTTGACGATCTTCTCGGCTTCGCGGTTCTCGGTCGCCATGCCGAAACGAAAGTCTGGCAGCACTGGGGCAAGGCCTGGGCTGACAAGGATGTTCTGAAACTGCGCAAGAGCATCGCGCCGGAACTGCAAAAGCTTGTCGATGCGGGCGAACTGACGCTGGTCGATAACCTCGAGGAAGAGGCGAACACCGAAATCGTTGATCTTTGCGTCCAGCTTCGCGATGCCGGAAAGCTACCGGAACAGCGCGGGATCGGCATGGACCCGGAGGGCGTTGCCAGCATCATTGACGCGCTGATCGATGCCGGTTTCGAGATCGACGACATTGAAGCCGTGTCTCAGGGATATCGTCTGAACGCTGCAATCAAATCCGTTCCGGTCAAGCTGAAAAACCGGTCATTCGTCCATTGCGGCCAGCGGATCATGACGTTTTGCGTCGGCAACGCCAAGGTCGAAAAGCGCGGCAACGCCGTGATCGTCACGAAGGCGCAGAGCGGGACGGCAAAAATCGACCCACTGATGGCACTGTTCAACACTGTGATGATCATGAGCCGCAACCCGGAAGCAGTCGGCGTCTCGGTTTACAACGAGCGCGGCATTGAGGTTATCGGATGAAACTCTTTTCGGGGCTGTTCGGCTCCAGACCGAAAGCCGCGACGCAATCAGCTTCCGGTGGTCGCCAGTATTCCGCTGACGACCCGAGGCTGCTGGAGGAAATCCGCCGGTCGGTGAACGGATCTGTTTCCGCCGACGTGATGAAGAACGACGCGATCAACCGTGCGATGCGGCTGCTTTCCGAAAGCATCGGCATGCTGCCGGCGCATCTCGTTTACAAAGACAAATCGCAAAGTAGCGATACGAACGGCAGGGCTGTCAATCACCCGGTTGACCGTCTGCTTCACCGCAAGCCGAACAATTGGCAGACACCTCTTGAATTCAAGCGGCTGATGCAGGCCTTGCTTTTGCGGGACGGTATTGCCTGCGCCCAGATCGTTCGTTCCGGCGACCGGATCATTCAGCTCCAGCCTCTGGCAAAGTTCGTCGTGGAGCCGAAGCAGAATATCGACTGGTCGATGTCCTACGATGTCACCAACAGGAACGGCGTGAAAACGACGTTACAGCAGTCCGATATTTTCGCGATCCGCGACCTTGATCTTGTCGACGGCGTGAAAGGATCGTCGCGGCTCAAGCAGGCAAGTGATGCAATCGATCTCGCGAAGGCTATCCGCACCGCCGCGAAGAAACTCTTCGACAACAACATGCAGCCCGGTGGTTCGCTGAGCACCGAAAAGTCGCTATCGCCGGAGGCGCGCAACAACCTGAAAACCTCAATGCGCGAGCGTGAGGGGGCGGACAATGCCGGCAAATGGCTTCTCCTAGAAGAGGGGCTGAAGGCTGAACTGTTCGGCAAGACGCTGGAGGAAAGCCTTCAGACGGAAAACCTGTCGGCGCAGATCGAGGCGATTGCCCGGATTTTCGGGACGCCAAGGCCTCTTCTGATGATGGATGAGACGAGCTGGGGGTCCGGCATCGACTCTCTGGCTATTTTCTTCGTCACTTATGGTCTTCTTCCTCAGTTCACCAATTGGGAACAGGCGGTCGAGCGCGATCTGCTGACCGACGAAGAAGTCGATGAATACCAGTGCAAGTTCAACGAAGCCGCGCTTCTTCGCGGATCAATGAAGGACCAGGCGGAATTCTTCGCAAAGGCGCTCGGCAGCGGCGGACATCAGCCGTGGATGACCGTCAACGAGGTACGCGGCTATTCCGACTATTCGGATGTCGAAGGCGGCAACGATCTGCCGGAACGGGCCGGGGCAAAAACGGGAGCAAGCAATGAGCCTGCGCAAACTTCCTGAGGCAAAGCGTTTCGAGCGTCCTCAGAATTTCCAGTTCGACCCGCCGAGCGATGTCTTCGCCAAATGGGCAGAACAACCCATTGCCGCCGAAAGCAGCAGCGACAATGTAATTTCGATCTTCGATATCATCGGCGAGGATCCGTGGACCGGTGGCGGTTTTACCGCCCGCCGCACGTCTGCCGCCCTGCGCTCGATCGGCGAGCGTGATGTCAAGGTTCAGATCAACTCGCCTGGTGGCGACATGTTCGAAGGGATGGCGATCTATAACCTTCTGCGCAAGCACAACGCCAAGGTGACCGTCGAAGTCTTCGGCATGGCGGCCAGCGCAGCATCGATCATCGCCATGGCCGGCGATGAAGTCGTAATGGGCGGCGGTTCGTTCATCATGGTGCACAAGGCCTGGGGACTTGTCATCGGCAATGAATTCGACTTTGCGGATGCGGCCGAAACTTTCGCGGGATTTGACGGCGCGCTGGCCGACATCTACGAGGCGCGCACCGGCCTGAAGCGGGATGAAATTGTGGCACTAATGTCGCATTCACGCGGAGACGGCACATGGCTCGGCGCGACCGCTGCCGTCGAAAAAGGCTTCTCCGACCGTGTCGACGAAGGCATGGCGGCGGATACCGCGAATGCCAGCAACGACAATCGACAGATCATGGCGCGGCGACAGACGGAAGCCGCGCTTGCTAAGGCGGGGTTCACCCGCGCTCAACGGTCCGACATGCTGTCGAACCTGATTTCCGATGATCCGGCCCAGCGCGATGCAAGCCGGGACGCCGCGCGCGATGCAGGCGATTTCACGGTTGCTGCAAGGCAGCTTATCGACATTCTCAAAAACTGAGGTTCAATCATGAACATGGTTCTCAATCACCGTGCGCGCGGTATTCACGGCGTGCGCGCCGACGGCGGAAATGCACCTGCCGTCTTCGCTGAACTCAAAAAGACGGTCGAGGAATTCAAGGCCGCTCACGAGGAAGAAGTGAAGGGTCTCAACGCCAGGTTCGACGACGTCGTGAGCAAGGAAAAGGTCGAGAAGATCAACGCCGAAATCTCCAAGCTGCAGAAGACGCTCGACGACATCAATGCTTTCCAGCAGGCGATGAAGCTGAACGGTGGCAATGGCGACGGCCCGACGCCGGAACAGCGCGAGCATGGCCAGGTATTCGACAAGTGGTTCCGTCGCGGTGCTGATGCCGGTCTTTCGGAGCTTGAGGTCAAGGCCGGCCTGACAACCCAGTCCGACCCCGACGGCGGCTTCTTGGTGCCGGTCGAAACCGAGCGGACCATCGACCGGGTACTTGGCGTCGCCTCGGTGATCCGGCAGCTGGCAACGGTCATGCCGATCGGGACCGACACATACCGCAAGTTCATCAACATGGGCGGCGCCGGCGCGGGATGGGTTGGCGAGGAAGAGGCGCGACCGGAAACGGCAACTCCGACGCTTCGCGAGCTCGTTTTCGCGGTCATGGAGATGTACGCCGATCCGGCAACGACGCAGAAGATGCTGGATGACGGCATCATCGATATTGCCGCCTGGCTGGCCGATGAGGTACAGACGACCTTTGCCGAGCTTGAAGGCGCCGCCTTCGTTTCCGGTAGCGGCGTGAAAAAGCCGCGCGGCATCCTGTCTTATGACACGGTTGCCAATGCCGATTATGAGTGGGGCAAGCTCGGCTACAGCGTTTCCGGTGCAGCCGGCGCTTTCGCGTCGGGTACGGGCGGCTATGACGCTCTTCTCAATCTCTACTACAGCCTCAAGTCCGGCTATCGCAATAATGCGTCCTGGGTGATGAGCGATCCGACCATGCTTGCGATCCGCAAGTTCAAGGATGCCGACGGCAACCTCATCTGGCGCGCGCCGGATGCAGCTGCCGAAATGGCGACAATCCTCGGCAAGCCGGTTTATACCGACGACAACATGCCAAAGATCGAGGCTGGCGCATTCCCGATCATCTTCGGCGATTTCCGCCGCGGCTACATGGTTCTCGACCGGCAGGGTATTCGCGTTCTTCGCGATCCCTTCACCGACAAGCCGAGGATCCATTTCTACACGACCAAGCGCGTCGGCGGCGGTGTGGCGAATTTCGAGGCCCTGAAGCTGCTGAAGGTCGGGACGTCCTGATCGCAAGTCTGAAGCCACAATATCGGCGGTGATCCGTCATCGCCGATTTTCTTAAACACCTTTCAGATGGAACATGAACGATGAAAGACCTTCATTCCAAACTGATGTTCGTCACAGCGATCGGCGCTGCAGTGCTTACCGCCGACAACACGCCGGCGGCGCTCGACCTGCAGGGGTACGAGAGCGCGGAAATCCTTCTTGCGATCGGGGCGGGCGGCATCACCTTCTCGGGCACCAACAAGATCGAATTCAAGCTGTCGCATTCGGATGATGATCAGACCTATACCGATGTCACCGCCGCCGACATGCTTGGCGTCGAGACCGTGACGGACGGCATCATCAAGGCCCTGACGGCAGAACATGCGGGCGCCGCGACCTATCGCTTCGGCTACAAGGGCGGAAAGCGTTACCTGAAACTGCTGGCCGATTTCTCCGGCACGCACGGGACCGGAACGCCGATCAGCGCCACGCTGATCAAGGGCAACGGGTTTTCCAACCCGCAGGCCGACCAGGCGTAACAAGACATCATTTCCGGGCCGTTTGCGCGGCCCGGGTTTCATTTACCGGGAGCATCATCGTGTATCTTACGCCGAAGCGGATCGCGGAGCCTGTCGCTCGCATTCTTACGCTCGATGACGTCAAGGCGCATCTTGCCGTTGATTTCGATGATGATGATGATCTGATTTCGGCTTATATTCTTGCGGTCGAGCAGCACCTTGACGGCTATGGCGGGATTCTCGGGCGATGCCTGATCAATCAGGAATGGGAGCAGTATTTTTCGTTCTGGACCGGCGCGCGGATGATCCTGTGCTTTCCTGATGTCTCGGCCGCCAGCGTGACCTATTTCGATCAGGACAATGTTTCGCGGACGCTTCCGGCCGATCAGTACATTCTGCTGAATTCGGCGCGCGGGGCATATCTCCAGTTTCTCGACAGTTTCGCTGTCCCGTCGCTCTACTGCCGCGATGACACAATCACCGTGCGGTTCACGGCCGGATACGGCGCCCAGCCGGAAAACGTGCCGGCGGAAGTCAGGCAGGCGGCGAAGATGATCGTTGCGGCCTGGTACAAGGTGCGCGCGGAGGTGTCTCACGCGGCGCTTTCCGAATTGCCGGATTCTATCGCCATCCGCGCGCTGCTGAGCAAGCGCCGGCGCCTCGGACTCTAAGGGGGAAGTCATGGTTTGGGTCAAATTCAGCCGGCGCTTTCGATGGTCGCCACCGGAGAATCCGCGCGTGACAATCGCCTATCGGGCCGGCGGCGACTACAACGTCCGCGCCGCGTGTGCAGATGCTGCGGTAAAGGCCGGTGCTGGGGCGCGCAAGCAATCGGAAACCAGCGATGACGAAACCGGTGACTGATGGCGGCGCGTTGCGCCACAGGCTTGAGTTTCAGAAGCGCGGCGTAACCGATGACGGCTTTGGCAATGACGTTGCCGGGCCTTTCGAGACAGTGTTTAGCCAGCGCGCGCAGATGATCGCCAGAAACGGCACAGAGACCGTCATGGCGGCGCGGCTGCAAGGTGTGCAGCCCTACACCGTTCGTATCCGGTATAGCGCCCAGGCATCGGCGGTGACAGCAGACTGGCGGATTGTCGATGCGCGGAACCCTTCGCGGGTGTTTGCGATCACCGCGCCACCGGTCAATGTCGATGGCATGAACCACTGGATTGAGATGCTGGTCAAGGAAGGTCAGCCGAGCTGATGGCGCGAAAGACAACGGTCCTTGGCCGCGCCAAGCTGCAAAAGAAGTTGGACAGGCTACCCAAAGTTGCCAAGACGATGATCCGCGATGCGATGGCCGAACAGGCCGACGATATCGTACGGATGATGAAATCGCTTGTGCCGGTCGATAACGGCGACCTTCGAGACAGCATCGGCTGGACGTGGGGCCGCAATGTGCCAAAGGGCGCGACGGTCGTTGCTGCCGTGAAACAGTCGCTTGGCGGTGATCTGACAATCACTGTCTATGCCGGCAACGAGAAAGCCTACTACGCCCGCTGGATCGAGTTCGGAACGGTGAAAATGAAGGCGCAGCCTTACTTCTATGTTTCCTGGCGAGCAAACCAGAAAAACGCGAAACGCAAGATCAGGAAAGCCACGCGGAACGCGGCAAAACGTGTAGCGAAAGGCGGCTGATATGGATGCCAGTTACGAGCTTGCCTTTGCCGTCATGAACCGGCTGAAGGCTGATGCGGCGGTTTCCGCGTTTGTGGCGGGCCAGGTCTTTGATCGTGTCCCGGCTGAACCGAAGCCGCAGTCGCCTTACACTTCACTCGGACCGACCGACAGCGTTCAAGACGACGCGGAATGCATCGCAGGTCAGGAAATCAGCTTTCAGGTTGATTGCTGGTCATGGGGTGCGGGAGAGGCCTATGGGTCGGCAGAGGTTCGCAAGCTGGCCGGCGCTGTTCGCCAATGCCTGCATGGTGCCGAGTTCACGCTGGCGGAAAACGCCTTCGTGATGCTCGAGCACCGCGTAACCCGCATCATGCGCGACCCCGACGGCGTGACAAACCACGCTGCCATGACATTCTCGGCTTTTGTCGAGACCGACTGAAACCAACGACAACTTGAAACTGCAACCGCTGCCCGGGTGTCCGGCGGCGCAACCATGGAGCATGTCAAAATGGCAAAACCTGTAACCGCCCGGTTCGGAAAGATGCTGATCAAGCTCGGCGATGGCGCTGATCCCGAAGTGTTTTCCGCACCCTGCGGATTGACCTCCAAGTCGATCACCTTCTCGAAGAACCTGAACGAAATCGATATTCCCGATTGCGACGATCCCGACGCGGCGGCATGGCTTGGCCGCGATGTCCAGAGCCTGTCGGCATCGATCTCCGGTGATGGCGTTCTTGCAGCCGCGGCGGTTGAGACGTGGTGGAACGCCTTCCAGAGCACGGATTCGATCAACGTCGAAGTGTCGATCGAGTTCTCGACCGGCACCATGCTTTGGGAGGGCGCGATGCATCTGGAAAGCTTCGAGCCGAATGCTGAAAACGGTGGGCGTGTTCAGTCGTCGATCGGCATGCAGAGCGACGGCGAGATGACTGGCACCTGGACCGCAGCCTGATGCGCGATGCAATGATTGAACAACCCTTTGCCGATGGCGACTATCAGTTTCGCCTCGGCTGGGGGGCGATTTCGGAGCTTCAGGAAAAGACCGGTTGCGGTCCATATTTCCTTCTGTCTCGCATGGAAACCGGCGAATGGCGCATTGAGGACATCTCCGAAACCATCCGCCTCGGGCTGATCGGCGCCGGTATGGTTCCGAAAGATGCGCTTGGCCTTGTGAAGCGATATGTGCTGGAGCGGCCGCCGATGGAGAACCTTGCCCTTGCGCAGGTCGTCTTGATGGCCGGTTTGATGGGCGCACCGGAGGAGCCGCCGGGGGAGCCAAAAGCGCCAGCCGGGGAACCGAACTAGACGATCTTCCAAACGGAAAGATCAGAATGGCAAAGGTTTACGGGGCTGGCGCAGTCATGGGGTTCACGCCGCAACAGGTCAACGAGATGTCCATGTGGCAGTTCAACGCGGCTCTGGAAGGCTATGTTGAGGCAAACAGCGCCGATGAGAGCGCTGGCAAGCTCAGTCAAAGCGAGGCCGATGAGATATGGGAATGGATGCAGGAAATGGGCTAATCTGAAAGGTATTCCATATAAGCAAATGCGTTTTCAAATTCGCGCAATTTGTCAGAAATATTATCAGAACAGTCGCTTACATCACTATGCGCCGTATCGCCATAGTATTGTTCAACTGTGTATTCCATGCCTTCATAAACTTTCGAAGCATACTCTTTTCCGGCCAAGGAACTGTAGGTCCTGATTATCGACCTTTTTGCTCTCATCATCGCGTAGCCAATGTCTTCCGGCGGGGCATTTCTGCAAAGATAGATTTCTGCGACCGTCAAAAGGGCGAGGTCGCGAGCTTTTTCAGAAGCCTTTCCGATGTCACTGGTGTCGTCAGCGGCCATTACGTTGCCGCCAGATAGGGCCAGAAAAAACACCAATAAAATCGAAACTTTCTTCATTTTTGCTCTCCCGCTTGGCCAGCAACGAAAGTTGCGCGGACAGGTGGGGGGAGTCAAGCGTCAATCAGGCAGCCCTTGCGGGGCTTTTCGTAGGTGAAGCATGGCGACACAAGACCTTGAGAAGCTGGTGGTTCAGATGTCCGCCGAGTTTCGCGGCTATCAAAACCAGATGGCCAAGATCTCCGGCATAACCGCGCGGTCTATGCGCAAGATCGAAAAGCGCGCCGCCGATATGGACCGTAGGCTTTCAAACGTCGGTCGCAACGCTTTTCGCGGCTTGCTCTATTCCTCAACGGCACTCGGTTCGGCCCTGTCGGTCCGAGAGGTCGCACGCTATGCCGATGCATGGACGGGAGCGAAAAACTCCCTTTCTGTTGCCGGTGTTGTCGGTGAAAAGCAGGTTGGTGTCTTGAACAGCTTGTTTGATGCCGCTCAGAAGAATTCCGCCCCGATTACAGCCCTTGCCGATCTGTTCGGAAAAGCAGCACAGGCAAATGACAATCTTGGGCAGTCGCAGGAAAGCCTGCTTGATTTTACCGAAGGCGTAGCAACATCTCTAAAGGTTGAGGGAAAATCCGCGCAGCAGGCATCTGGCGCGCTGACGCAGCTAGGGCAGCTATTGGGGCAGGCGAGGGTCCAGGCTGAGGAATTCAACTCGATCAATGAAGGTGCACGGCCGATCCTGATTGCTGTTGCCAACGGTCTTGATGAGGCAGGCGGTTCGGTTTCACGGCTCAAGCAGCTCGTCAATGACGGGAAGGTTTCCGGTCGCCAGTTTTTCGAGGCCTTCCAGCGAGGATTGCCAACAATTGAAAAGATGGCAGAAAATGCCACGCAGACCATCGCACAGGGTTATACGAGGATCAACAATGCGCTGACCCGCTATATCGGGGAGACTGACGAGAGTTGGAGCGCATCGCAGCGCCTCGTTGCCGGGCTGAACGCTCTTGCCGACAACTTCGATCAGACGGCTGACACGGTGCTGGCGCTCGCCGGCGTCATTGCAGGGGCGCTTGTCGGGCGTTCATTGACGGGAATGATCAGGACGCTCGGGCTTTCCGGCGCGGCATTGGTGCGCTTCGCGGCTGCGGTTCGCACTGCTACGTCTGTCTCTGGTCTGGCAACCGCCTTCGGTGGACTTTCAGCTGCTGCCGGCCCCATCGGTCTGCTGCTTGGCGGTACTGTTGCTATTGCTCTGATGGAATATTCCAAGCGCTCGGCAGAGGCCAAGGCGCAGACAGAGCTTGTCAATGCTGAGTTGAAGCGCCTCGGCCTGATCTCAGAAGACATTGCGCCCAAGGTCGATGGTGTCACGGAAGCCATTGACGACCTCACCGACGGCGAACGCTATCGAAAAATTAAGTCGCTGGCAGATGAATACGATCGTCTTAGCAAGACGGGAGAAGGCTTTTTCGGATGGTTCCGCGATGACGATACGCTAGGCGGAGTAATCGATAAAGCGAAAGAGCTGACACATCAGTTTGAGCGCGGTTCAGTCGATCTGAATGCTGTTTTTGGCATTCAGGATATGGCGCGCGATCTTGAACGCGGACGTGTCGGGTTCCAGGATGTCATCAACAGGATGCGGGAAATCCGAGCAACGGAGGTTTCGCAGCCTGTCGCCGATTTGGCCTATCAGGTCGAGCAGACTGCGCAGAAGCTTCAGAGCCTCGAGGGCGCAAAAGCTGCCAGCGAGGTAAATGACCTGAATCGCGAGTTGCAGCAAGCCCGCGACAGTCTGTTGGACTTCAGCCAGGCGATGCCGATATCGCTCGATCAGCGCGAGGCGATTGCTGACATTATCGATGACTTCGACGGAACGAAAGAAGGGGCTGCCGAGGCCCGGCGCGCACTTCAGGAAATGGCGGACGCCAATCCTGATGCCGCTGGCTATGTCGCCAAGCTGGCGCCGATCTTCGGCATGCTCCAGAAACTTGTCGATAAATCGCGGGAGTTCATGACGCTTCTGGATACCGTCAATGTCAGCCAATCCGGTGACCTCAGCGAGCGACAGGTTTCAGCATATACGGGGTATTCCGACGCCCGCCGCGAAGGCGAGGCCATGCTTCAGGTCGGCGAGGCCTATGCGGCTCAGCTTGATCGCGAAAACAGCCTGACGAAAGAGGCCCTTGCCCTTGAGAACGAAAAGGCCAAGATCAGGAAACAGCTTGAGGCTGATGGCGGCTTCCTGCCCGATGACCGCATTGAACAATTGGCACGGTCATCGCTTGAGGCCAATGAACGTCGGAACGCGAGCGGTAAATCTGCCGGCGGTGGCGGTGATGACGAATATACCAGCGCCATCGAAATGATGATGCAGCGCAAGGCGGCGCTTGAAGCCGAAACGGCTGCGCAGGCATCGCTCAATCCTTTTGTCGATGACTACGGATATGCGCTGGAAAAGGCTCGTGCATCCCATGATCTGCTTGTTCAGGCTGAAAAAGCCGGGCTTGAGATCACGCCGGCCCTCCGCGCCGATATTGAACGGCTGGCCGATGGCTACGCCACAGCGGCGGCTGAAGCTGAAAAGGCCGCTGCATCAAACTATCGGCTCTACCAGTCCATCGACGATGTGAAGCAGACCGGCAAGGATGCGATGGGCGGCTTTATCTCCGATCTTGTTGCGGGTGAGTCCGCTGCCGATGCGCTCGGCAATGCGCTTGGCCGCATCGGGGACAAGCTTCTTGACCTGTCACTGAACACGCTTTTTGGCACTGGTCCGGGCATCGGTGATTTTTTAACGGCGCTTTCGGGTCTTGGCCGTGCGAACGGCGGCGCGGTGCATGCTGCCAGGGGCGGGCGGATCGACGCGACGGGCGGCGGCAAGCTCACGGGTCCCGGCGGGCCGCGCGGGGACAGGATACCGGCGTGGTTGTCAGACGGCGAGCACGTTATCAACGCGCGCGCCGCGCGGGCCAACCGTCCGTTGCTGGAGGCGATCAACAGCGGCAAGGCGCTCAAGCTCGCCGATGGCGGACTTGTCGGGCGCTTTCGCATGCCGACATTGCCGTCCATGCAGGGCGTGCGCCAAGCCGGGACGGCGAACACCGCGATCAATCTCGGCGGTGTCAACATCACCATGCCGGAAGGCACGAATGCCAGCGATGCGCAGGCCGTCGGCGCGGAGGTATCCAGACAGCTTGATAAGTTCTCGCGCTTTGTGTTGCCAGGGCGCATTCAGGAGATCCAGCGCAACCCGAATAGGGTGGGCTGATGAAAACATTATCTGATTTCTTCGACCATTTGCCGCTATTGCCGATGCGTTGGGTTATTCAGCGCAATGATGAGTTGTCGGGCGCAGGCGAGGGTGTTTACTGGCAAGCCGAACTGGCGCCGCCTCTCTGGGGCGCCGAGGTTTCCGTGCGGCCGGTCCGCTTGCCGCAGGCATCGGAGATTTCGGCATTGGTCAACCGGCTTCACGGTGCGCAGGAACCTTTCCTGTTTCGCGATCCGTTCATCTGCGGTCCGCGTCGTGATCCGTCCGGCAACCAGCTCACCGGCGCCTCGGTGACGGTGGCTTCGGTCAGCGGGTTTTCGCTGGGGCTATCGGGCCTACCGGCAGGCTATCAGCTGTCGATTGGCGACAAGTTGCAGATCACGTCGAGCGGTAAAACCGCCTTTGTCGAGGTCTCGGAAAATGTGGTTGCCACGGCTGGCGGGACCACGGGCGCGTTCGATGTGTTCCCGCGGCTTCCGGCGCTTGTCAGTGCCGGGGATGTGGTCACGCTGGTGAAGCCTGCCTGCCCGTGCGTAATCGTGCCAAAGTCATACAAGTCTGGCAGTGCCAGTGGCAACATTGTGCGCGGCATATCGTTTTCAATTATCCAGAAGCGGGGTGTGTGAGATGAAAAACGTCTCGGCATCCTTCATGGATGCGCTGGTCAATGCGCGGGAGCGGGGACTTGTGGCGCGGTCGCTGGTCTATGTGACGGCGCGGGATCGTGACACGGGGGTGCCGGTTGCGCTTGGGTTCTGGAATGGTGGCGAGGATATCGACATCTATGTGATCGATGGCGAAAGCGGGTCCGTGGTCACGCGGACCTATGTCAGCGGCGTCAATCTGGAGGTTCCGGAAATCCCGCGCGTTTCCGACATGACCATCCAGACGGTGGATATCAAATTCTCGCAGATCGCACCGGCCGTGCAGCAGCTCGTGCGTGGCTGGGATGTTCGCCTGGCGCCGGTCGAGGTGCATCAGCTGCTTCTCGACCCCGAAACAGGGCAGGCGGCGGGGCCGGCAGAGGTTTCCTTTCTCGGCATTGTCGATGGTCAGCCGGTGGAAACGCCGGCGGCGGGCGAGGAGGGGGCTATCACTCTCAATCTGATTTCGTCGGCCATTGCCATGCTGGCACGCACAAACCCTCTGAAATCCTCTCATGAGGGGCAGAAGCGGCGGGATGGCGATGAATTTGGCCGCTATTCCGGCGTTGTCGAGAATTGGGACATTCCATGGGGCCAGAACACATGAAACCGCTTGTCAGAATGGATGGCTGGCGTGGCCGGTTCGATGCGGCCTGCGATGCCATGCGCCGGACGCCGTTTTCGTGGGGCGACAATGATTGTTTCGTTGGGCTTGTCGGCGGTCTTTCCGAGGCGCTGACCGGAGCGGATATCGTTGCCCCATGGCGCGAACGCTATACAACCGGCGTCGGTGCGCTGCGGGTAATGCGCAATGACGGCTTCGGCAATCTTGCCGACCTCGTTGCCAGTGTTCTGCCGGAAATCCACATTTCGCGCGCCCGTGTCGGCGATGTCGCGGCGATCCCGTCCAACGACGGTTTCGGTTTTACCCTCGGCATTGTCAATGGCGAGCGCATTTTCGTGCTGCGGCCGGAAGGCTT
>NZ_JBEPLY010000016.1:0-112973 GCF_040545495.1 Martelella mangrovi | reverse complement strand
TGTTCTTCCGTGAACCGTGAACGCTTCATGCCGTCCGTCTCCGTGTCGTGACAGACTCTACCAGAATCTGGAGGAAGTTCAGGGGCTCAGGTCACTCCGGCTAAAAAATCGTTCTCCAGCGTCAGTTCGCCAATCTTGGCATGAAGGGTTTTGATATCGACGGTTGGTTCAACCGGTTCCGCCTTCGTTTCATCGCCCAAAACGCTCGTCGCCCCCTCAAGGAGCTGATCCTTCCATTGCGTGATCTGGTTGGCGTGCACGTCGAACTACTGGGACAATTCCACCAGCGTCTGCTCACCTCGGATGACGGCCAGCGCCACCTTCGCCTTGAAAGCCGGGCTATGGTTCCAGCGCGGTCGTCTCGTCAGGGTATCTCCTGTTAACGGCATCTAAGTCGAAGTCAGATAGAAATTCCACTTATCCCCGTTGTGCAGTTTTCCCGAGCCACTTCTGTCAATGCCGCTACGGGCGGGCTTACTGGCTTTGAAACGGCGATCGGAACGGGTTCATTGACACCGACCACCGTGCCATAGGCGACTGGGCAGACAGTTGCGGCCATTTCCGGCCGCACTCATAGCTCGGGCATCAGACCCAGACGGACTATGCTGGGATCATCACCGTAAACGGCTTCAATCGCAACTGGATGAAAGCTAATTGACGGGGTCAAACTTAAGTTTTGCCTTCATTAAAAAGGTGTTCAATGCGCCAACTGCATAGTTGGGCGGCTGCGGATTCATGATGCTTAACGAGATCTCCTCCAAGGAGTTGGCTGCAGCGCTGTATATAGACATGTAACCAACCGGAATAAGCCGATGACAAACGTTCGGCTACGGGTTCGTATTGATCCAGGCCAGCTGCTACCAGCAAAAGCGGAGGGAATTCTTGTGGATTGAAGTCTGGGCCGCGTAGCCTTTGCGCTACGAGCTGGCCTCCTGCCTCAGGTGTTCTAAACAGCACAATAACGCGGCCATCTCCGGCGGGCACGACCACAGGTCGACTGACAGGTGTCGGTAAGGTGCCCGTGCCCTCAAGTGCAGAACTATGGCTGAAATTGGTGAGGGTTACCATCCGCCAAACTCTATCTTTTCCAAGCCAGCAAAAACGAACCTGAGCTGACTGTCCAATTTTTTTCCATAAAGTTGCAAAACAAGGGGTTTGACCATCAATGGCGCAAGCGCCACTTTGATTCATGAGTTCTGCCCCCCAAGGAACGGCAATTATCCGTTCCGTGTTGGTTGGCGAAACAGGAACCGAGAGAGCAATTTCATTGCTCGTGTACGCTGACGAGAGATCGCTCGTGAATTCAACATAATCCATTCCTATGTTCATTGGGTTGATGTGACCATGTGAAACAGCTGTTGAACGCCAGCAATAGGCTATCCCGAAACGATCATTAGAAAGGGGGATTGGCTGATTCGGATATGGGCCTGAGGGCCAGATACCAGTTGTCATACCACTGAGTAGGCCCCGGGGAGGCTGCCATGTTTCGTTACGGGGATCCCAAGTCGTCACCCGCCAGTGGCTGCGATCTGGCACGCCCAGCCTATAGAGCAGCAAAAGGGAGCCACTTTCTGAAAGGCGAAGAAGCGAGGGGTACGAAGCCTCGTTCATCTCTTCCGATAGTTGGCCTGTTCTGTCCGTCAGCCCAGCTATTCCTGCACCGGGATCGGACACCAACCAGACCGGGCGGCTTCTGTGAGCCGAGGCCATGATCATTATTCGACCAGCACTATCACATTGAATGACCGGTGAATCATGAGCATCGATAGGGAGGCGTCCAATATCAAAGTGGGCCACTTTCGCTTGCGAAAGGTCGTCTGAAATGGAATAGGCAGACAATCTTCCTTTGAAGTCGAAGAACGTCCCCACGATTCCTGGCTCGCCGCAATTTGTCCCTGTTCGTACGATCGGCTCCACGGCATAGGGCTTGCAATTCACAGATGAACCCGCCCATGCCAATCCCAAGTCCGCGACGCGGTCTGCGGCAACAGTTTTCATACGAATTACCCTTTTTCGGCTTGATCCAGAAGCTGGACTATCAACCTTTCATATATTTCGGCGTTGTCGCTTTTACGGTGGTTTGTCTTTGACTTCCGCGGGGCGGAAATCTGTTCAATGACTTTGTTGATAAAGTCATCGTTGTCCGTAGCGATAGTGATTAATTCAGAACCATCAATGCCTGGCATATTCGTCGTTACAACGGGGAGGTAAAGTGACTCATACATTTCAACCTTCAGGGGGTCCATATAAGCTGAAACGTCATCGAGTCGGTGAGGTACAATCGCAATGTCCATTTTGCTAAGAAGCTCAAGAGTGGCGCGTTCCGACTTGGGGCCGTGATAGATAATGTTCGGTAATTTCAGCGCACGCATTACGACTTCATCGTCCGCGCGGAGCACGCCTATCAAGTGGATCTTCACATCCGGTATTTTCTCAGCCAGTAATATGAGTAAATCGAAATCAAATCGGTCACGCATATTTCCAGAATAGGCTATTTGTCGTGTTCTCGACAAACGGTCGTTTGGGGAGGGGGCGCCCTGAAATCCGCCTGGAGGTTGATACCAGTTTGGAATAATATGCACTGACGAGCCTTTTGGCAGAAATTCTCTTTTCTCAAAATATTTACAGTTCTCGGCCGAGTTGAATACGATCGCATGGCTTGATTGCGTCAACATAAGGTATTGATGCGAATTTTTAGATTTTGTTATTGTTTCAGACCAGGAAATCTGATTATCGACAATGTCGACAACGCGTTTATATGCTTTCAACGCGGGAATTATTCGTTCAATTTCCGGTAATATTGGAAATATTATTACTGCCGTGTTGTGTGGTAAGATGTTATTTGCTATTAATGTGGTTGTGAAATTTTCCTGTATTTCATCTATATTATTCCATATGACTTGTAGGGATTTGATTCCGTCAATATCGGTTCGCCCCGTCTCTTTCAGTTCAGATAGAGCAAATATTTGATGTGAATCATTATCAAACGCATTCGCGCCGTTCCCATAATGTTTCTGATCTGCTCTATGAAGTAACTCTAACACCACCACATCGTGATCAGGGTGTCTGCGTTTATGACTTCGAGCGATTTGGTCGATTCGTCTTCCGTAGAGGCCGGCGTCGTGCTGTTTCCATATGAGCAGCAGAGTCTTCCGTAGGGAGCGGTTACCCATCCCATCAGAGAATAGCTCAGGAAGTAGAGTCCGTAAGCCGGCTGCACTGCTGTGCTTCTCCGCCTCACTTTCTGCTTTGGCAAAGTTGGAATAAGCTCCATCAAGGGTAAAGGGGGCCGGCAGGGAAATTTTGCCCGTGAAAGCGATTGTGTCTATCAATCGCTGTTCGAAGTTTTCCGTATTGAAAAGGAAGACACCATTGATGGAAGCAAGGTCGTGGGTGCTCGGACCGTCGGGCACGAGCACTGGCCGTTTGACTGCAAGGGCATCGCCAATCTTAGAGCTGATTTGGAAGCGATTTATTTCCTGATCCTCAACTTCATCGCTTGGAAAGCCAGTAAGAACCACATCGAATGTAGCCAGCTCGGCGTTGAGGTGACGCATCGGGATGTTTGACCTAACCGTTACGCCAAGTTCGCATAATTGTGTCGCTAGCTGTTCCGGTTTGACGTCTCCGTATACGTGAAGCTCGATAGGTTGACCGGATGAGTGGCGAACGCGAGTAATGGCTTGAGCCGCTTGCAATAGCCGTTTGTGCGGCCGGACCGTTCCGATGAAACCAACTTTTATTGGTGCGTCCGGGGGAGCCGGAATACGTTCTCTTGCTTCCGCAACCGAGTTACGGGCATGGCGTACGATATCTCCACCGAAAGATTCTTGCAGAGATAGCGAAGCCACGGTTCGTGCGGGTACTGCCTCGATCAATTCGCGAACCAAATTGATGGTTAATTTTCCGTAGAAAGTGGTATTTGTTGTTGAACTGAGGCTGAATTCTTCCTCGTTGTCGTCGAAATCCAAAATCACGCGTGCTTCAGGGGTGGCCACAAGTGCTGCTAACTGAAAGCTGGGAAGACGAGGCTTGCAGATCCAGACAGTGTTGAACTGAATACCGGCTGAACGGATAGCCGCTTCATATAGGTGTCGGCGCTCCCAAGGAATTGTTAGAAGCACGCAGTCTTCATTCAGAATCGGCGGCCAGATAGTGCCCCCGAATTCTTTAAAGAGGTAACTTATGATGACAGTGGGGCGTTTGCGATTGGCCACGTCGTAAAGCACCTTTGCCCGCCCTATCGGGTTGTGTGCGCCATCCCAGCAGGTTACTGCGACGGAGTCGTGTTGTCGTGAGATCAGTGTCGCGTGATATAGTTGGGTTAAAAAGCCAGTTTCTATCACTGGGGTTGATTGGGTGACATGGTCGAGCCTTTGGAAGGTCTCGCCAGCGAAACCAAAAAGTTCCACATTCGTGTCTGCGCGCGCGCCAGTGATCTTTGCGCGATGCACCTCCTGCTCCGTTGGTGCATCAATTGGTATTTTAACACCAGAAAGGGTGTCTTCAGCCGGGAAACCGTTTACCAGCAGCAGGCTAGGAGATTCCAGCCACGGCCGACTTAATGCAACTGGTATTTGATTACCTTTCAACTCTCCTATTCGTCCACCATCACTGTCTGTCAGAGCCGCGTATGAAACGCCTTCCAATTCTAAGTTCAGATCAAAAAGATTCCCTGTAGAAAACTCGAAGCTTCTTCCGGTGCCAAAAACCTGCACTGAAAGTTTTCCCTCTTTGTCTAGGAGTGGGCGTTCGTTAGCCAAATTAATCGTGAAGGCATGGCATCCATCGCCAATTCCTGCCTGCATGAGATCATCACGATACCGATCCGCCAGTGCCACCTTTTGGGTGCCGTCTTCTAAACTCGTGATGACGACCATGGCCGCTTCCGGGGTGTTTCTATTCCACACCCAGCCTGTGATGCTCTGAGAATCCACCGCGTCAATATGACCTTGGATATCGGGCGTTTGATCAAGCTTTTCAGGCGCTTTTATGTGCTCGGCCCTGCCGGTGGACAGAGTGCTTTCTGCATGTGTATTGAAGATTGTTCCTGCGGAAAACTCGAGGCTGCTTTCGGTGCCCAAAACCTGCACTGAAAGTATTCCATTTTCGTCTACGTGCGGGCGCTTGCCAGCTAAACTAATCGTGAAGGCATGGCATCCATCGCCAATTCCTGCCCGCATGAGATCATCACGATACTGATCCGCCAGTGCCACCCTTTGGCTGCCATCTTCCAAAGTACTAATGACGACCATGGGGGTTTCGGGTGCGTTTTTATTCCAGACCCAGCCTGTGATGCCTTGCAGGTCTGCTGCGTCGATATTGCCTTGGATGTCGGGTGACTTGCCTATCAGTTTAAGTGTTTTTCTCAACCAGTTTCCTGTGCGTGTTGCATCCATCTATCGGTTTTCCTCAGTCCCTATATTTTTATCGCAGACTGGCTCTATCTTTTCGCAGAGGCGCGGTTTGCAATAATTGTGCGGCTCGTGGTGGAGCCTGACCCGAAATTAACTGGACGCCGTTGTTAGGCTTTGCGCCGATCTCTTTGGTACGGCGGTGGTACCAGTCTTGGCACTATAACGGGCTGTGACTCTGATTCTCAATCATGCCTTGGAGGCTGGGCACGGAAAGCTACGGCTGCAAGGCATTGCCAAGCGCTGGAGTCATCGCATTGCATGTTATCGACATCCACAGGCGTTTGCCTGTTACAATCCCCTCAAATCTTTAAGCAGGAAAAAGCAATTACCCTGCGTCGCTCGACGTCAATATGATCATCGGTATTCACAAATGTTCGAAACCCTATTTCCTCCAGAATATCAATAATATCCCTTCCGTAGTCCACATAAACTAGCGACTTTCCGCCACGCCCGTCACCATGAAAGTACGGTTCCAAAATGTGCACATCTTCCGGTCCAGACGTGTCCACCCTATAAACGGTCTCTTTATCCATTGGCAGCAAGGCAGGGATCGAAAAAATATGCATGCCGCCTCGCTTTAGTACTCGCGCAACCTCGCGAAATGCGACCCAGGGGCGACGGATATGCTCAAAAATATCGCTGGAGATGACAAGATCGAACGATTCATCAGCAAAACTAAGGTTCATGAGGTCCTCGTGCCGAACGCCGTTCATCTTCTGCCCAGAAATACCGCCGTCCCAATAGAAAGAATTCTGATATCCCGGTAGAGCGTTAAAAACGCTTCTATACGCGCCGGAAACACCAGGTTCATAAATCGCTAAATCAGAAAAAACGGGGCATCGCGCTAACTCTGCCAAACCGCGCATCTGAGCCTTGCCATATGCTGCCAGTATTGCTGATGCCACAACACGTTCCCTCATAGACGCTCTACATTTTTCACATTGGTAGGTTTCGCGTATTGGCTTGGCCATGTCTCGGAAACTGACTTCATTGCAGCAAACCGTACACCATCCAATATAAGTCTCAGGCCTTTGATTTTCTGACAATTCTCGCTCCTCCACTAACCTAAATAATTTTGAATTATACGTTATAAATACAAATTAGAATATGATTGATGTAATAATAATATTTTTATTGGATCTGGTCATACCTTGGTTTTTATCGGCAGTATTACCAGGCCTTAAAAGGCCTTCTTGGGAAATTCGGCGGCTTGATTGTTATTATCGCTAATCGGCTTTGGAGACATGGTGCGGGTGCAGTTGGGGGGGGCGTCCATTCACCGCGCTGGCGCAGAGCTTGCAACCTGCCTGTGCGCGACCTTCATTCGAAGCAGTCGTAGTCAATGTCTGCTTTTGGAAATCGGGATCACGATTTTGAAGACCGGCAGTAGGTCAGTTTGTCTGCTTGGGTTTGTGCTTTCTTGGTTAAAATCTGTGAGAGCAGTGTGGGTGCAAGCCGTGAGCGTTCCTTGTGTGTTCTTGGTGATTTCGCTCCAAAAGGCCTTATTTTGCCTATTAAGGGCATAGCTATTTCCGGTTTGGGACCAGAGGGTCGGGAGTTCGAATCTCTCCACTCCGACCATTCAGCCAAATGTAATCACCCTGTATATTGCTGTCGATGACCCGCCTTGCGCGTGCCGTGGGGCAGATTGGACGTGGTGAAGGGCATTTTTCGCGGGCTTGAGGGGCGTCCGTTCGGTCTTTTCGGTTTTTCCGGTGGAACCGGATTGGGGAAAATGCAGTTATGCTCACTCGTGTCTGAGCAGGATCGATATCCAACGCATGAAATACATTGTCCTTGCCGTGGCCGCCGTGATGATCGTGGTTGTTATGTTTGCGGCATATCTCGGCATTTCGCCGTCATCCCTGTTGAACGCAACACAGGCCACGTTTTCCAAAAACGACGGTTTGACGAGCAGGCAATATTTCCTGCGGGGTGTCGAGATCTTGGACGGCGACCATCCCGTACTGGTGTTGCATGAGCCTGCAGCAGGCGGCGAATTGCGGGCTGTCGATGACCCTGACCTGTTGCGGGCGCTGGCAGAGGACAGCTATTTTTCCGTCAATCCTGACCCGGTCCGCGCGCCTTTCGGGTTTTCACATGTGGCCAATGGCTATTTCATCTCCCTGTTCAGGGATGACCGGCCGGTCGAGCGCTGGACCTGCGAAGCCCGATATTGCTCGACATCGGATACGCCGGGCGTTGCCTCGCAACAATCGTCGCTGCAACCGCTTCTGGATGCCTCGCGTCCGGTAACCCGGATTTTCGAGGTTCTTCACAGCCGTGAAGACCAACTGCGCGCAGCTGATGCAGCGCTTGACGATCCGAATGTGATTGCCACGTCGATCGAGGCCCGCAACCCCTATCTCGGGGCGTCCGATTTCGGTGGATCGTTTCAGCTGCAGCTTCCAACCCTGTTTGTGTCTCGTGACAAGCCCGCGCCGGATCGGTTGCAGATCGCGGAGGCGGATGTGTCCAGAATGGTTCAACAACTGTCTGCGGTTCTTGATGCCAGCGGTCTTGCCTGGGAAATCGATGGCGAACCGGCTTTGAACGCAAGCCAGGGCATGCTTCTGCGGCATCCGGCGGAACATGATCGGTCCGGTGCTCCGATTATCGGCAGTGACGGCGAGCGGATGGTGATGGAAGCCTACGAAATCTTCTCGCCTACAGTGCTGATCGCCGGCCCGGAGGCGATGTACGAGATGCTGGCCGCCGGCCACGCCGACCACATCCGGACGGCACACGGAATGACGGCGGATGTCCGCAACACCATCGACAACGCGGTCAGTCAGGCCACCGGCAAGGACTGCTACGGCTGCTGGGAGATGGCGCTTCAGCATGACATTGTTGAAGTTCCTGCCGTTGCGCACTTTTCAGAACCGTTCTATCCGCTCTCTTATCTGCGAATGCAGGAAGAGGATTGACTGATGTTTTCAAGGTATTGAAAATATGGAATTTAATTTATTTTTATGCACCTCTTTTTTCTCGTTTCAAGCCGCCATTGTCAGTCCCGCAAACGTCAGATGCGATTGAAAAAAAGCATTTTCGGCGATCAGACAGATCATGAAATCAGACCTTCCCGATTGCGTATCGCTGTCTGAAAAACTAATCGGGGGACATAAAAATTAGAAAATCAGCATAGGTAAAAGGAAGCGCTTTATGGATGATACGAAAAAGGGTTCGCGCAAATCAGGGCGGGTTCTGCTCTGGTCAGTGGCTGCAATAGCGGTGATCGCTGCGGCAGGCGTTGTCGGCGGCAAGGTCATGCTGGAAAAAACGGTGACGACCAGTCTGGAAAACGGCGGCGCCCAGGCCGATTCGGTCAAGGTCGATTTCATGGGCCGCGTGCATATGCGTGACGTCTCCGTTCCGCTGGAAAACGGCAGCACCGTCCATATCGCATCGCTCGAAGCGCGGCCGGAATTCCTGTTTCTGTCAGGCATGATTGATGCAAGCGACATCACCTTGGATACGGACCGGACCCATATCGAGATTCCCGGCCTGAAGGTTGAAAATGCCGGTCTGAACCGTGCTTTTCTGGCCGCAGCCACCGGCGAGAACGATCTGACGCCGGCGGAACGTCTTCAACACCTGTCGGCCGGGCGCATCGTGGTTTCGAATGTCGAGGCCGTTGAGACCCTTGCGGGTTCTGAGCAGAAAACCACCTACACCGATGTCGTGCTGAACGACGTGGTCGACGGAATTGTGGGGAACTATTCCGTAAGCGGTGTGGAAACGCAGATGACGCTGGCCCTGCAGGATGCAGAAGACGGCCAGGATGCGTCGGGCGCTGCAACCGTTTCGCTTGAGAATATCGAAGGGCAGGACATTGATGGGCCTTTCCTGTTGCGGGTCTATACCGAAGCAAAGCCGGAGGGGGAAGAAAACGCGCCGCATCAGGTCTACGGGCCGATGTCTGCCAAAAATTTCGTCATGGAAACGGACAAGGCCCGCGTCAGCTATGACGAACTGCGCAGTGACGGTTTCTCGATGCGTCTGGCGGATCAGCCTGTCATCGACACGATCACGGCGTTGCAGGACGCACCGGCCGCGGGTGTTCTGCCGGAGGAGGAAAAGCAGCGTCTCGGTCTTCAGGTTCTGTCGCTTGCCGATGTTGTCGCGAAGGGTGATATCCAGATTTCGGGTATCGGTTTGACCACGGACGAAGAGCCGGACATGACGTTTGCGATCGATGGTCTGGCTGTCTCGCTGAACGATATGGTGGTCGATCTCTCGCTTGACGGGCTGGCGGTTCATGCCGGTGAGGATTCGGTCACGCTGAAACAGGCTTCGTGGACGGACCTTTCGCTGAAACCGACCTTTGACGGAATCAGAGAGTTCGTGGAAGCCGGCGAGGAGAATGCGCTTCCGGAAACAGCATTCCTGCCGGATTTCGGGACTTTCCGGATGACGGATTATGTGATCGACGTTAAGCCGATTGAAGGCGATGAGGTCGGTTTCGATGTTGATGAACCCATCAACATCGCCATGAAGGACTTCACGCTGGCGCTGAAGGCACCGTTCAACAATATTCCCACCGATATTCATATGTCTCTGGAGGATTTGACGTACGGGCTGGCCGACAACGCCGACGATCCGGTTTTCGAGACGATCAGGCAGCTGGGCTATGAAACCGTGACTGTCTCGGAAAATGTCCAGATCCGCTGGGACAGGGAAAACGAGCAGCTTGTCGTTGAAGATATCACCCTCAGCGGCCAGGACATGGGAAGCGTTTCGCTTTCGGGCCTCATTGGCGGCTTCAACGAGGCGTTCTTCTCCGGTGACATGATGGCCGTTCAGTCTGCTGCCTTGGGCTTGTCGGCCCATGAGGTGGCGCTGAAGGTCAAAAACGATGGTCTCTTTGCCAGGGGCCTGAAGTTTTATGCCGAGCAGAACGATATGAGCGAAGCCCAGGCCAAGCTGGCGATTTCCATGCTGCCGTCGATTGCGACGCAGACCTTTGGGGGCGATGATCCGGCTATTCAGACTGTTGTGGATGCACTCTCGGCCTTTGTCGCCGATCCGAACACCCTTGAGATTGCCATCACCGCAAAGCCTGAGCAGGGGATCGGCATGCCGGCCTTCATGGAAGCCTCAATGGACCCGACCAGCCTGCTGAAGCAGGTCGATATCACGGCAACGGCCGAATAGGTTCGGCACGGTTGGCCGGTCCGGCCTTCCTCTTTCTCAATTCCGGTGGCGGTGTTTCGGTCGCCACCGGTGCAGTTGCGCCCACGCTTTTCGGCGCGATGGCCGGCGCATTGTTGCACATTCAGCAGCAATCTGCCCTTATGGTAAGGCGCCGGTTTCTAAAAGGCGGCAGCCGATAAATGTCTTGCTTCTGTTTGAAGCCGCCACAGGTCCATGCTAAGGGCGAACGACTGAACGCCGGAGTAGATTCTGATGCAGCCAGAAAGCCGACTAATGTCAGTGATTTATGCGGCTTTCCTGATGGTCGTGTTCAGCGCCGGTCTTGCACGCGCAGAAGAGCCGGGAAAGTTGCTCGTTCCGCCGCGTGATCTGTCCGGCGAAACCTATCTCGACGCAGTCAATGGCATTGGATTGCAAACGGATATCGACTATCGATCCGCCGTTTCCAAGGCCGATGATCCCGAGCCAATCAGCAATTTCGACGGTTTTTTCAATCCGGGCGAAACCACGGGCTGGGTGATTCTGGCGCTGATGGGGATCGCCATTGCCATTATCGTCTACCGGTCACGCTATGCGCTGGCGGAACTGGGCGGGCCGCGGCGCGGAAAGGCCTTTCCGCAGCAATCGGTGCCGGACCGGCCGGAGCCGGCGGCGATCGATCACAGTCTCGTGGAGCGTTTGCGGGCTGAACCCGACCCGCGCGAAGGGCTGCGCATTGTGCTCCAGCGGTTTCTGGCGCTGGCGGCGCAGGAAAACAGCGTTACGGTCAAGCGCAGTCTGACAACCCGCGAGATCATGCAGCGGCTGCCCGGCGGGTTTTCGCACCGGCATGCGCTTGAAACGCTGGCATCCGAGGTGGAACATGTCGTCTTTGGCGGGCAGACGATCGACAACGAGCGTTATCAGTATTGCCTGGACCTTGCCGTGCCGTTTCTGCGGAGGACCGAGGCATGAGTGAAAAGACGCCGGTGAAGGCGCAAGAAAGCTCTTCATTCCCGCTCGTCATTCTCGCCGCCGTTGTGGTCGCGGCGATGGTGCTGATATTCTTTTCCGGTTCCAGCCGCATCGATCGCAGCGCCATCGGCACGGACGGCCTTGCGCTCTGGCTTAAGCGCGAAGGCATTGCGGTAGAACCGTCCGCGCCGGAAGAAGTGCGCGGCGAAAAAACGCCGATACTCCGGCTTCTGCCCCTCTATGATACCGATCTGACCGTCGGCCGCGGCGAGACCAAGGAGCTAGAAGCCGGAAGCCCGGCTGCAACGCTGCGCAACCTGTCTCTGGAAACCTTCAGGGCGAAAATCGGAAATGCCGACACGCTGGTGGTGCTGCCAAAATGGCGCAGCGACATGGTGACGAGCGGAACCGCGACCCCCGAGGTCCTGATCCCGACCGGGCAGCTGACGATCTTCGGGCTCTGGCGCGGCCCTTCGGTCCGCTCTGCCGGCGAGGATTTTGTGGTTTCTCCGATCATCGACAGCCGGACAGGCGAAGCGATGGACGGCGAGGCGGCGCTTTATGCGCCGCGGGTTCTCAGCGATGTCTTCGATGAAGCCTGCGCGCCGCTGCTGACACTCGGCGACAAGGGGACGCTGCTGGCGCGATGCGAGGATCTCTGGGGTGAGGGCGACAGTTTCTACATGCTGTCTGATCCGGACCTTCTCGACAATCACGGGCTTGCCAATGGTGACAATGCCCGGCTCGCGCCGGCGGTGATCGGCAAGCTTGCCGAAGGCCGTCCGGTCTATATCGACAACACCACCTATGCCAACATCACCGATACAAGCGGTCTCGATCCGCGCGAACGTTCGCTTGCGGACCTGGAGCGGTTTTTCGAATATCCGTTTTCGCTGCTGTGGATCAGTATTGTGGTAACGGCGGGCCTGGCGTTGTGGCGCGGCAGCCGCCGGTTCGGCTCTCCGGTCGGGGAAGCGGACACGGCCGACATGGCTTCGAAGACCCGCACCATTGCTGCCTCCGCCCGCTTGCTGCGGCTTTCGGGAGACCAGGACGACCTTGTCTTTGCCTATGTCGATGCCCGCATGGATACGCTCGACGCAGCGGTGCTCGGGCCATCGCGCCGGCCCATGACGGCGCCCGAAACCATGGCACAGATCATGACCCGCGTCCGGCGTCGTGTGCCGGAAACGGGTGAGCGCCTCGCGCAGACCTATGACGCCGTGGTGAAAACCGGCCTCGATTCGCATCAGCGCCTTGCCGCGCTGATCCCCTTTGAAAAAGCAGTTCAGGAGACCCTCGATGCATTTGGACATGCTTCGCGACCTTCGTGACCGGATAACCGGTGAAATTGAAAAAGCGGTTCAGGGGCAGGGCGAAATTGTCGAACTTCTGCTGATCTCGCTGTTTGCCCGCGGTCATTGCCTGCTGGAAGGACCGCCCGGAACGGCAAAGACGCTGCTGGCGCGCAGCCTTTCAGCCGCGCTTTCGCTCGATTTCAAGCGCATTCAGTTCACGCCGGATCTGATGCCGGGGGATGTGACCGGGTCGAATATTTTCGATTTCGACGCCCGCCGGTTCGAGCTGGTCAAGGGGCCGATCTTCACCGATATCCTGCTGACCGACGAGATCAACCGCGCGCCGCCGAAAACCCAGGCCGCGCTGTTGCAGGTCATGAGCGAGCGTCAGGCGACGATCGACGGCGTGGATCATCCTGTCGGCGATATCTTCTTCGTCATCGGAACACAGAACCCGATCGAGCAGCAGGGCACCTATCCGCTGCCCGAAGCGCAGCTCGACCGGTTCCTGTTCAAGCTGGTTATTGACCATCCCGATGAGGCGGCCGAATTCGAAATTCTCAAACGTCACGCCAATCAGGGGCTGGATGCCCATGTCCGTCAGGCCGCGATCACGCCGGTTGCCGGTCTCGACGAGATCAGGGCCGGGCAGGCGCTGATCGATGAAATCCGGCTGGATGAAACCATTCTGCGCTATGTGCTGGAACTGGCGCGGGCAACGCGGGAAGATGCCGATATCGCCTATGGCGTTTCAACCCGTGCGGCCGATGCGCTCTGCGGTGCGGTGCGCGCACGCGCAGCCCTTGACGGGCGCGACTATGCCATTCCCGATGACGTCAAGGGACTGTTCATTCCGGTCATGCGTCATCGTATCGTGCTGGGCCCGGCAGCCGAGATCGAGGGCCGTACCCCGCGTGCGGTGCTTGAGGCCATTCTCGACAGAACGGAAGCGCCGCGCTGATGCGTCCGTCGGTTCTGCTTCTGGCCCTGGCATGCGGCGTGGCGGCTCTGTCCGTCGCGGTTCTTGCGCTGCCCGCCATACCGGTCGATGTCATCACGGCTGCCTGGCTGGTTCTGGCCGCTGCCGTCATTATCGATCGTCTGCTGACGCCCGGAAGCCGGAAATACACCATGGAGATCGCCGGCCCGCGTGAGATCTTCATGGGGGAGGAAGGGACCGTCATTCTCCGGCTGAAGGGCCGGGAGGGCGCGCCGGCCCTGCCGCAGGTGACCGGACGGCTGCGGTGGCCGGAGGGACTGGCGGGACCCGGCGATTTTGTATTCGAGCCGGAAAGCGGCAACAGCGTCGTTGCCGAACTTCGCGTGCGTGCTGTCCAGCGCGGAAAATGGACGCTGTCGTCCGTCGCGACGCTGAGAAAGAGCCGGTTCGGCCTTGTCGATCTCATCGGCTATCATCCGCTCGATGCGGAAATCGCGACCGTTCCGAATATCCGCTCGATTGCCTCCGGCGAAGTCGACATGCAGCTTGCGGCCAGCGAGTTTGGGGCAAAGGCTGCCAGCGTGCATGGCGAGGGCTCGGAGTTTCACCAGTTGCGGGAGTTCGTCGCGGGAATGGATACCCGCACGATCGATTACAAACGCAGTGCGCGCCACGGCGCGCTGGTGGCGCGCCAGATGCAGGCAGAGCGGAATCATTCGATCGTGCTGGCGCTCGACAATGGCCATCTGATGCGCGAGCCGATCAATGGTCTCGCCAAGATCGACCATATGATCAATGCATCGCTGGCGCTGGGCTGGGCAGGAATTCAGGGCGGCGACCGGGTCGGGCTGTTTGCGTTTGATGCTCGCCCGCGCCTGTTCATTCCGCCCATGGATGGCCGCCGGGCTTTCGCACAATTGCGTTCGCATACGGCATCGCTGGAATACCGGCTGGTGGAAACCAACCATACGCTGGCGCTCAGCCATTTGCATCAGCGCCTGTCCCGGCGCAGTCTGGTCGTTGTCTTTTCCGACTTTGTCGACACGACAACAGCGGAGCTATTGGTGGAAAATGTGCAGGTCCTGAACCGGCATCATGTGGTCGTCTTCGTCACGCTGCGTGATCCGCTTCTGGAAACATATCACCGCAGATCGGCAACCAGCACCGACATGGTTGCCGAAACGGTGGCCGCAAGCGACCTGGAACGGGAGCGCCGCCGCGTGCTGGACCGGCTTTCCCGCCTCGGTGTCTTTGTCATCGAAACCACGCCGGGCGGGCTGCGGTCGGAACTTGTCTCCACCTATCTGTCAATCCGGTCACGGGAACTGATATGAGAACATCCGGCGAAACGATCCGCTCAAGCCGTTTTCGCAGCGAACGCGAAGGCGACTGGCTGCGGCTTCAGGCAATTGTTGAGCAAGCCGAACGCAGGGGATTGAAAAGTCTCGCTTTTAGTGATTCTCGCGATCTCGTGACGCTCTATCGGCAGGCGGTGAACGCGCTTTCCGTGGCGCGCGAGATTTCGCTTGATTCGGCGATTATCGCCTATCTGGAAAGCCTGAGCGCGCGGGCCTATCTCGTCGTCTACGCGCCGCGCGCCAGCCTGAGCGGCGTTGTTTCGCGTTTCTTTGCGACCGGTGCGCCGGGGGCGTTTCGGCGTTCGGGCATCGAATTCATCGCCGCTTATGCCCTGATGGCACTCGGTGCTGTCGCCGCCTTTCTGCTCACGCAGGCGGACCCGACATGGTTCTATGCCTTTGTGCCGGATGGCCTTGCGGCAGGACGGGGGCCGCAGGCCAGCGCCGATGCGTTGCGGCGGGTGATCTACGACAGCGAACCCGGTGCGCTCGATCAACTCGGCGCCTTCGCGACCTACCTGTTTTCGCACAACACCCGTATCGCCATCTTTGCCTTTGTCCTCGGCATCATGGCCTGCGTGCCGAGCGCTGTTCTGATTCTCTACAACGGCACCATGATTGGTGCGTTGGGTTCGATTTATGCGGACAAGGGCCTCGGCTACGATCTGTTCGCATGGCTTTCAATTCACGGCGTCACGGAGCTTTCGGCGATTGTCATCGCCACGGCGGGCGGTTTTCGGCTGGGCCGCGCCTTCCTGTTTCCCGGCGAGAAAACCCGCAAGGCCTCCCTTGCTTATGCCGCGCATGATGCGGTCAAACTGGCCGTTCTCGCCGCCATCATGCTTTTGGCTGCCGGCGTTCTGGAAGGTTTTGCGCGCCAGCTGGTGACGGCGCCGGCGTGGCGGATTGCCATTGGCTGGGGGATCGGGGCGCTCTGGTTCGTCTGGCTGATCGGGGCCGGGCGGCAGGGCAACAGGTCAACGGAGCTTAACCCGCGCGAAACCGGCGCACATGTTTCTGCCGGAGAGGGTGCACCATGACGAACGGAACCATTGCGCAACAAGCCAGACCTGCAAGGCAGAAAAAGGCCCGTCAGAAGCGGCGTGACCGTTCGCACGCCAGGACGCTGACGATCATTCCGCCCGAAGGCGTGCCATTCGGGCTCAGAATTGCCAGCCTGTATGCGCGGGCCGGGGCGCAGATCATCGATATCATCATCACCATTGTTGCCAGCGTGCTTGTGCTGCTGGCATTGGGGCTGACCGGCTCGGTCGGTTTTCAGGCCGCGCAGGCCATCGGGTCTTTGATCTTTCTTGTCATCGGTACGCCCTATTACATCATTGCCGAGCTGTTTTCGAACGGGCGCACGCCGGGCAAACGGCTGTTGGGCATCCGCGCCGTTGCCGTGGATGGAACCGGCCTTTCCGTTCATCGGATCGTCGTGCGAAATCTGATGAAGGAAATCGAGATTTTCACGCCGGTTCTGATTCTTCTTTCGGCATCGGCGGGAAACCTGCTTTTTCCGGTCATAGCACTTTTGTGGCTGATCATTGTCATGGCGATTCCCATGTTCACAGCCCAAAGCCAGCGGCTGGGTGATCTGATCGCAGGCACAGCGGTGATCACCAATCCTTCGTCCGCACTGTTGCCGGATCTGGCCAGTGCGCCGGCTTCCGAAACCGCCGCCGAACGTTTCGTGTTCACACCGGCACAAATGGATCTCTACGGTGCCTATGAGTTGCAGGTGCTGGAACAATTGCTGCGCGGTGCCAGAAACGAGGTGAACCGGCCCCGGCTTTCCGATGCCGCAAGACGGATTTGCCGCAAGATCGGCTATGAGGAAGCTGTGGCGCCGGATGAGGAAGAGGCGTTTCTGCAAGCCTTCTACGTCGCACAGCGCGGCTATCTGGAACAGAAGAGGCTGTTTGGTGATGCGCGCGCGGACAAGCATTACGGCAGTGCCGATTCTCATACAAGCTAGGCGGGCTTTTTCGTTGATTCCTATAGACTTTTTGTCACGATCAGGTCAGTAAGCGCAAAAATACATGTTTGAGGAAGATCAAGGAGCAGATCGATAATGACTTCAACAGACGCAACGACGGTTCAGCCCGCCTTTGGTGTTGGCGAGCGGATCGGTGAGACCTTCTCCGTTATGGGCCAACGGTTTTTCACATTCCTCCTGCTGGCGGCCATTCCCGGCATTGTGGTCCAGCTCGTATCCTATTTTATCGGCATGGGCGCCGGCAATCCGCTGGACCCCGATGTGGCTGCCAGCAATGCGATGGTCCAGTCTCCCGCTACTGCGATTATGGTGGTCGGCGTGGTGCCGATGATTGCCTATTCCATCATGACGGGCATGATGGTTCTGGCGGCGTATGACACCAAGGCCGGACGGCCGGTTCGTTTCAATGCCTATCTCGGTGAAACGGCGCGCCGCCTTCCGGCCCTGATTATCATCACGCTCATTGCGACCTTTGGCATTGCCGTCGGTTCGATGCTCTTTCTGGTTCCCGGCTTGTGGTTGTGCGGTGTGTGGGCGGTATGCGTCCCCGCCATCATGATTGAACGCGCCGGGTTCGGCGCCCTTTCGCGCAGCAGCCAGCTCACGAAAGGCTATCGCTGGCCGGTTGTGGGTTTCATCGTCGTGACCTACATCATCATCAGCGTCATCACCTTCCTCGTTGCGATGGTGGCTGCATTCCTGCCGATTCCGGCATTGTTCGTTGCGATTGTGCTGGGGCTGATCAACGGTATCACGACCGCACTGCTGTCGATCGCCGTCTCGGTGGCCTACGCCAGACTGCGCGATATCAAGGAAGGCGTCGGCTATGCCGATCTCGCCGAGGTTTTTGACTAAAAACCGAAGCTGATTGCGATTGAACAATTGCAAAAATGCGAGGCCGTCCTGTTGTCAGGGCGGCCTTTTTGTATCTGTCTGTTGAGGGTGCCGCCCAGGGGTAAACACGCGATGCGTGTTTTTAGAATTGACGTTAACGTATGATTTTAAAGGGGAAATCGCAACTTTGAGGCACTTGTCATGCCGATTTCGATGCTGCAAGACTGCGCGCAATTGAAGGAGAAAGCATGACCTATCGACGCCTGTGGCTGGCTCTCGCAGTGGCCGGCATGCCCGGCATGGCCTTAGCAGAGACCATCACTTTCAATCCTCCCGACGGCAGCGAGCGCACCTATCATCTGGAAATGTCGGTGCGGTTCGGCAATCCGGATGATCCGGGGTATTTCGATGACACCAACCATATCTCGGCGCTGACCCGCTTTGTCGCAAACGGACGCAATGCCGACGATCAGTTCATGATCGATATCTATCCGCTGTGGACTGTTTTCGACAGCGGTATGAGCACATTCAGCACGGCGCTGGGGGATATTCCCGATGATGCAACCGATCTGCTGCGCGAGGGGTTTACCGCGCTGGTGGATCTGGATGAAGGGCGGCTGGTCGACTTTTCGGCGCGCGGCGGCGGCGAGATGCCCGACCAGATGGTTGGCCAGATAACCGAACAGTTTGAACAGCCCGTGCCGCCTGTTGCCATCGAGGCCGAGGAAGGCTGGAGCACGACGGCCGATCTGGAACTGGTCCGCGATGTCGACGTGACGGTCACCAAAGTGACGCCGGATCAGGTCTTCGTCCGTTATAACGGGGCAGGGCCGTTCCGGAAACTGTCCGGCGTTTCGGTGCTGGACCGTGAAACCGGCTGGGTGGAACGCTCGGTCATGACCTATGAAACCCTGCTCGATATCGAAGACAAGGATGGTGACCATATCCGCCAGACCCTTGCCATGGCACCGGCCGATTACCCCAAGGGCGTTTATGCCGATTTTGCCCGTGACGAGCCGGAATGGTACCCCATGCCGGAAGGTCCGCTGCCGCCGCCGGAACCTGTGCCGGACGCAACGCAGATTTTCGCGCATCCTTTCGGAACGGCGGATAAAGCCGATGATGATGCCTTGAGCCTTACCCTTGGCCATACGGCCGCCATCGGCGACAATATCGGCCGGTTCGAGATCCATGATGTCAGGCTTTTTGAAGGCGAGCGGCCACTCGAAACCCGGGTGATCACGAGCGAACCGATAACCTTTCCGGGCTACGGCGATGATCCGTTCCAGACCTATATCAGGGCCCGCCCGACAGGGATTGGCGATGCCCGCGAAGATCTGGCCCGCGCCACGGAAGTGCGCGCCGACATCGACTGGTATCCGCCGGAATCATTCGTCCTGACGCTTCAGCCGGAAGAGGACGGCAATGCGCGTGTGAGCCGTGACGGCGTGACCGCAACGCTCAGCCCCGCAGACGAAGGCTATGAGCTGCTGCTTTCGGGCGGGCCGTCGGATTATTTCAACTGGTCCTTTCCCGAAGGCAGCGATGTGCAGGGCATGATCTATGCGGGCGATCGCGGTGCGGACTGGCTGACGCCGACCGAAAGTCAGGTGCGCCTTCTGGCGACCCCCGATCAGAATGCACTTCTCATTGCGCTGAAGGCCGATGAGATGCCGGATGAAATCAGGGTCCGGGTGAACCGGTTTGCCGATGAGCCGGCGATGACGCGACAGGTCGGCTTTCTGACCGAGCGCGGTGAACGGCTGAACCCGGACAGCGAGCCGAAAAAACAGTTGCTGTTTCGCGACGGTGAACCGGTCGCGCTGGAAGATATCGCCCCGGAAGGCTTGGAAAGCGCAGCACTGCGTTTTCGGCTGCCGATGTTGCAGGCCGAACATTGCGACGCGCAACTGGCGGAGCCGGCGCCGTTGGCCGGTCACGCGCTGACATTCGTGCAAAAGGCGCCCGATGGCAGCGGCTATCAGGGCACCCGTCTTCTGGAACTGCAGACCGAAGACGGTATCCGCACGCATTTTTATGATCACGGCACGGTTGAAGCGGTGCTGGAGTGCGATTCGACCCTGGTCTGGAAGGATGCCGGGATCACACCCGATTCCGAACGCCCCTGGCAGATCGAACCGGAAATGCTTGGTGTGGACCCATCGATGACCATCGCCGAATTCAACGATCATTTCCGCCTTGTCGACAAGAACGATGCAGCGCTGGCACTGGTTTCGCCGGACAGCGGCAGGCTGTGGATGGATGATACGATTGCCGATGCGCTTTTCGAGGGAGGTTATTTCCGTGCGGCAGGCAAGCCGGCGCGCATCCTGGAGGCTGTTGTCGAACCGGAGCCGGTCACCCGCCGCTTCACGGTTACCTTCCCGGAACTGCCCGCGCCAATTCCCGCGCCGGAAGAGCAGGAGGACGCTCAATGATCCGTTTACTCACAACAACCGCCCTGTCCCTTCTTTTGGCCGGCACGACGGCTCTTGCCGCGACAGTCGACCGGGACCTGAACCCCGATCCCGACGGTGCCTACACATATACGCCGCCTGAAGACGGCACATACGGCGTCTATACGATCGATGTCTACGATGACGACGGCAACCGGTACGCCCGCGTCTGGAATACCGAGCCGACGCTGGGCGAGGGCCACAGGGTCGATAAATATGAGCTCTATTATCCTGAAGGTCAGGTCCGCAAGCGCGTACCGCTCAACGCTGACGGCCAACCGCACGGCGATGCTCAGACATGGGACGAAGACGGTAATCTCATCGAGCAAAGCCACTATAGCGATGGCGAACTGGATGGCGATGTTCTGGAATACTGGCCATCCGGGGAAAAGCGGGCCGAGCGCCATTTCGACATGGGGCTGCCGACGGGCAGCGAACGTCGCTGGTCTCGCGAGGGCGCGCTTGTATCGCAGGTCGACTACAATGAATACGGCGAAATGGTGCGCAACGAAAAATGGAAGGACGGCAAGCAGATATGGCTGGAAGAGCCGGTCGAGATCGAGGGCTACGGCAAGGGCTGGAAGACCGTTGAGACCAACGGAAAGCTTGTCGATACCGAAATCAAGACCGACGGCTATCTTCTGATCACCCTCTATCGCGGCGACAAAATGCTGGACCGGCGCGAGCTTGTCGATGGCGAATACAAGGGGCTGTTTGTCTCGACAACGAAGATCGATCAGATCACCACGCGGGTTCACTTCGTCGATGGCGAGGAGGACGGTCTATATACCCGCGTGTGGCGGGGGAGTGAGATCGAACGCGGCCATTACGATCACGGCAAGCGCGTCGGCAAATGGAAGCGGATCGAAGGTTCCGTTCTGGTCGTGCATGAATTCTACGACGATGACGGCAAGCTTGATGGTGAGCAGCGCACCACCACCATGCACGGTAGTCTCAGAAAGGTGGAGAACTACGATCACGGCGTTCTGGACGGGCTTTATGCGGAATATCGCGATGACGAAGTCATTGTTGCCGGATATTACGAAAACGGCGAGAAGGAAGGCGGCTGGCGCGAAACGTCACCCTATACCACCCGTTTTCGGGAAGGCCATTATGAGAACGGCATCAGACAGGGACGCTGGAGCCTGCTTGACGAGAACGGCTACCGACTGGAAGTGACGACCTACAGCGACGGCGTCGAGGATGGTCCGCACTATATCTTTGCCGAAGACGGCGCGATTGAGGAAGTGCAGATGTGGCGCGATGGCGACCGCGACGGGTATACCACCTTCTACGATGAAACCGGCGCCTACGCCCATAACCTGTGGCGCAATGACTGGCTGGAAGAAACGGGAATTCCTGTAGAAACGGAATAAGCCGGAAAGAGCAAGGGCCCGCATTTTTCGAATGCGGGCCCTTGCGCCTGTTCACCTCATCAGGCCAGTAATCATCATGCGCTCACCGGCCCGAAGCGCCTGTATCTCAAAGGCCGCATTCGGCAAAAAGCCTGGGCAGGACTTCATCCGATCCGGTCAGGTCGAATGTCAGTTCATGGGCGGTGCCGTCCGCGCTGGAGACATTGAACGTGACCTCGCTGCTTTCGGAAAAGTCCTTCAGGATGGTGTGGGCGTCTTCATTGAAAAGAGCGGCGCGCACGCCCTCCATGGTGTTGACCCAGCCTTCCTCATAATGCCGGTCACCGTCGACCGTGTAATTCACGTCGATAAAGCCGTCATCGGCCACTGCAAAACTGTCAGGCTTGGCTGTAATATCGTGGTCGAGCGCGACGATGAGCGTGCCATCCAGGCATTCGCCGGCAAGCGTCCAGTGCTTTTTCTCGGTCATCAGTTGATATTCATTGGCCGCAACCATCAGCTGGTCGATATCGTCATAGCCCTTGGAATCGTCGCCATAGGACCACCAGCCGACCATTTCCTTGTAGCCGTTTTCCGAGGCAATCTGGCCGTAGAAACCGGAATAATCGATTTCCGGATGATCCGGGTCGGCCCAGTCCTGAGCGAATGCGGCGGAGGCAGATAAAAGGATGACAAGCGGAAGATATTTCATATGCAGGGAAATCCTCGAGAAGGCGTTGTTATGTAGGTGAAGGGATACGATCTAATCAGAATACTACGTCATTTCAATGATATAAAAGTCTATATCGTGATCTCGAATGTCAGCGTAAAGCAAATATCCAATCAGTAGTTGAGACCGTGAAGCCGGACGGTATCTACGCGGGCAAAGCCGGTTTCTTGCCGCGTATGTATTGACCTTGCATGGTTGTTCGATCTTAATCCCGGCTTCGGCTTGGGGCACAGCAGCGGGGCCGGGGGATATGGCATGACACCGGGGGCAGGCAGGATTTGAAAGCGACAACATCACGATCCATCGGCAAGGGCATGAAGGGCCGTTCGCTGTACCGGGTGTTTTTTCATGTCATTGCCGCTTTCGGGATTATCTTTTTCGCCGGTGCCGGTTCGGTTGCCATGGCGGCCTCACATAGCTGGACCGGGGCGTGGCTTTCGCGCTGGTTCGATGGCGGCGCACGCGTCTACCTGCAGCAGGAAGACAACCAGGTCACCGGCCGTTACCCGGCCTATAACGGTCGCCTTGAGGGCGAGGTCGAAGGCAACCGGCTTGTCGGCACATGGAATACGCCGAAGGGCAGCGGCTCGTTCGAGTTCGTCATGTCGGACGACGGGCAGAGTTTTGTCGGCCGTTTCGGCAACACCCAGTGGTGGACGGGCTCGCGCATCGGCTTCGACCACGATCAGGATCTGCGCGCCTTCCAGTCGTCGCCGTCGGAAACCCTGCGCACCTTTCTGATCGCCGCCGAAGCGGTCGGGAGCGGTCGTCTGGAATTTCAGGATGATCTGCTGTCGCTGCTGATCTTTCCGGGCGGCGGACGGGAAAACCATGCCCGTGAACTGGCGCCGCTGATCCTTCTGCTCGACCAGTTCACCGTCGATCCCGATATTTTCGAGACACAATCGCCGGAGGGCGACGAGGCCGAACTGGTGCTGACGCGTTATGACGGGCGGACGCTTCCGCTGCAGTTCCGCCGGGTCGGCGAGGACTGGTTCATGATCGCGCCGCCAGCTGAAACCGTTACACGTCTTTTTGCCGAGATTTCGGACGAAACGGACAGTGCTGTCTACCGCAGCGGCGGGCGCTTCGATGGTTCCACGCCAAGGGCGGCGATGGAAAGCTTTATCGATGCCATGCGTGGCGGCCCTGCATTGCGGGAAACGGCCGTCGCCGCGCTTGATCTTTCCGAACTGCCCTCTGTCGTGCGAGATCGTCAATCCGTTCTGGTCGCCGAATATCTGAACGAGGTAATCGCGCGGATCGGCGAGGTGGTGTTTCAGGAAATTCCCAACGATCCGGGCTCACGGGAACCGTTCATCTATTTCACCCATCCGGCCGGCGATATCGTTCTGGCGCCGACGGAGACCGATGACGGGGTGCAGTGGAAATTCACACCGGAAACCGTAAGCTCGGTCCGCTCGCTCTATGCCGCTACGGAAGTCCTGCCCAAAGCCGTGCGGGTGCTGCCGTATGACACCCATTCGAAAGCCCATTATTTCAAGCTGCGGGCCTTTGTCGCCGGCACGGTTCCGGCGGGCCTTCAACTCGTGGGGCCGTTGGAAGCCTGGCAATGGGCGGGGCTGACGACCGTGTTTGTGGCGGCTGTCCTGGCAGCTTTCCTCATTGGCGCGGCGTTGTCATGGATCGCCCGGCGGAGCGGTGCGGCAGCCAAGAATGTGACATTTGCGATCTGGGGCATTCGCCTGCTGGTGTTCGGCATCATCAATTATGCCGGTTTTGCCATTCTCGGCCTGCCGTCCCAGTTCGGCAGCATGATCAAGTCGATGGCGGTCCTGATGATCATCGCCGGCGCCATTCCCATCGAGTTCTGGCTGGTTGACCGGATTCACAGCGCGATCACGCGGGCAGGGCTGGTCAATCCACGCGGCCAGATATTGTCGTCGCTTCTGGTCGGCGTCGCCAAGGTTCTGGTGCTCTGCGTCAATATACTGGTCTTTGCGGAGGCGCTGGACATTCCCTATGGCGCAGCCGTTGCCGGCCTCGGCATCAGCGGCATCGCGATTGCCTTTGCCGCGCGTTCGACGCTGGAAAACGTGATCTCGGCCTTCATTCTGTTCGTGGACCGGCCCGTCGATGTCAATGATTTCGGACGTTTCGACGGGCGTATCGGCTCGGTCGAACATATCGGCCTGCGCTCGACCGTGATCCGCACGCTGGAGCGAACGCTGTTGACGATACCGAATTCCGATTTCATCAGTTCCAATATCGAGAATTTCACGCGGCGCGACAGTATTTTGATGCGCCGGACATTTGCGCTGCGCCCGGAAACCCGCCCCGACCAACTGCGTTACCTGTTGACGGAAATCCGGCGGATGCTGATTGCGCACCCGAAGGTTCTGCCGGACCCGGCCCGCGTGCGGCTTCTGGGGGTTACGGAAAACCGGGTCGAATACGAGATTTTCGCCTATATCCAGACCACCGACTATTCCGACTTTCTGGCAATACAGGAAGATGTGGTGTTTCGGATGATGGCGCTTGTCGAAGAATCCGGGACCGATTTCGCCTATCCGGCCCAGACGCTCTACTTTGCGCGTGATCGCGGCATTGATCCGGAAAGGGGCGGCAAGGCCGAAGACGAGGTCGCAAAGTGGCGTACCGGCGGCACGCTGCCGTTTCCGAACCTGACCGCCGAAGAAGTCGCGAAACTGCAGGACACGCTTAACTATCCGCCCGAAGGCGCGCCGCCGGAAAGCGAGCAGTTCAGACCCGTCGGCCCCGAGCGCCCGAATGTGCAGAAACGCCGTTTCCGTCTTTTCCGGTTTGGCTGGCGGTGAGGCCGCGCAAAACGCGGCCTCGTGTGGCAGTTTCTGTTATCGGGTTGCCTCGTGCTCGCTGGTGAGCACGACCGCCCATCCATCATTCAGCGGTGATACCGTGACGGTTTCGCCCGGTTTCAGGCAACGGTTCACGCTCATGCGGTGATTGTTGGTGCCCTTGATCACGCTGCCGTTTTCGAGACGGATTTCATTCTTGCAATGATTGATGCCGTCGGCGTCGGGTGCGCAATCGGTGTCGCTGAGGATGACGCCGGTCATCGCTGTTTCGCCGGCGGGAACTTCGCCTTCGAGCATCTGCAGCAGGTAGCGCCCGTTCTGGCCGTTCTCGACCCAGGACGAAATGGTTTCACCTTCCGGGATTACGGGCTGCTGGGCGCTGATTGCGGCCGGTGCAACGAGCAGGGTGGCGGCGATACCGATACCGGCGAGACCAGAGACGGCGCGGTTGCGAATGTGTTTCAGCATTGGAGTTCCTCCTTACTCGCTGTCATTGCCGTGCGCCATGGCGCCGGCGTGATGGTCCTGCATTTCTGCGGCATCGAGCATGCCGTCTCCATTCTTGTCGAGATAACCGAACATGCGTTCATGCATGCCCTGGAACTCGGCAAGCGACAGGCTGCCGTCGCCATCGGCGTCAAGCATGATCACCATCATGTCGGGGTTCATCATCCCGTTCATCATGGAGCCACCCATCATCGGGCCGGTCATCATGCCGGACTGCATCATGCTGCCGGCATTGGTGTCTGCCCCGGTTGCCGGATGGTGGGCAGGGTTGGCATTGGCTGCGCTGATACCGAAGGCGAGCGCGAGTGTGGAAGCGATAACGATCTTGCTCATGGATCATCTCCGTCTTGAGCGTTTTCTGAATAATGGATCGCAATCCATTGTAAAAAAAGATATTATTTACACATGGAGTGAGAATTTATGGTTCGCAGAACGGTAGGCTTTTACCTGTTGAAAGGGCTGCGAACGCTTCAGAGCGCGGAGATGGGAGGGGGGATTTCCGGGGTGACGGGCAGGCTCGTCAGGACCGTGGGCGGCAGGACGCCGCGCACCGAAACGCCGCTGCGAGCAATGCCTCGGTCGATGTCGGCGGGCAGGAACAGCCCGCACGCACCATGATAAAGGCACGACGTATGGATCATGCTCTTGCCGCAATCTGCGGAAGCCTGGATCGAAACCGACTGCGCATTGCAGACCGCCATGTCGGAAGGCTGATAGCTGAAGGCCGTTCCCGCGCCGCCGACAAGGCCGAGCAGGAAAATCATGGCAACAATGAATGCGCGCAATCGGCCGAACATGGTGTCTTCGATTCGTCAGTCTTCAAGCAACGTAGATGCTGCTGGCAAATCTGGCACATTTTATGAAGGCTTGGAATTGATCAGGATCATACCGTCCCGCCTTGCCTCAAATCGGAGTTGGCGGCCCTGTTTTCAGGCCCGTCCTTTTGGCGCGTAACGTTAGGAACAATGGACGTCGCCCTTGACCTTCCAGTGACTGGAATCCCTATATCGGTCACACTAACCCGACAGGAGGTCAAGGATGCAGCATTCTCACACGGATCATTCAAGCGGTTCCGCGCCGTCCGACGAAAAGACTGTGCGCGATCCCGTCTGCGGCATGATCGTCGATCCCGATGCCGGCAAGCCAACGGCCGAACATGATCACCGGCTGTTTCACTTCTGCTCGGAAAAATGCCGCGACCGGTTCTTGCAGGAACCGGAAGCCTTTCTGACGGCAGAAGACCCGGTCTGCGGCATGTCTGTCGATCGCGCCAGCGCTGCACACATGCTCAAACATGAAGGCGAGCGGTTCTATTTCTGCTCCGAGGGCTGCCAGTCGAAATTCGAGGCTGATCCCGAGCGCTACAGCGAAGGCAGGCCTGAACCGGAGCCCCAGCCGGAAGGCACGCGCTACACTTGCCCGATGCATCCCGAAATCATTCGGTACCATCCCGGCGACTGCCCGAAATGCGGCATGGCGCTGGAGCCGGTGACGCCGTCGGCGGATACCGGACCGAACCCGGAATATGTCGATTTCAAACGCCGGTTGATGATCACCGCGCCGCTGGCGCTGGCCGTCTTCGTGCTCGAAATGGGCAGCCATCTGGGTCTGCCGTTCGAAGACTGGTTCGGCCATACGCTGTTCGGCTGGCTGCAATTCGCACTGGCCACGCCCGTCGTCTTCATCTGCCGGCCGTTCTTCAAGCGCGGCTGGGCCTCGATCGGCAACAAGAGCCCGAACATGTGGACGCTGATCGCGCTCGGCACGGGCGCGGCCTATCTCTTCTCGGTCATCTCGCTTGTCGCGCCCGGCCTTTTCCCGGAAACGATGCGCGACAGTGCGGGCATGGCGCCGGTCTATTTCGAGGCGGCGGCCGTCATTCTGGTGCTGGTGCTGATCGGCCAGGTGATGGAGCTTGCCGCGCGTGAACGCACCGGCGACGCGATCCGTGCGCTGCTCGATCTGGCGCCGAAGACCGCACGCAAGGTGAGCGATGACGGTGAGGAAGACGTGCCGGTCGATACGCTGCAGAGCGGCGATGTGCTGCGTGTGCGCCCCGGTGAAAGCATTCCCGTCGACGGCGTTGTGACAGAGGGCCATTCCTCCGTCGATGAAAGCATGATCACCGGCGAGCCGGTTCCGGTTGAAAAGACCGAGGGAGAACCGGTCACCGGCGGCACGCTCAACAAGACCGGCAGTTTCCTGATGCGGGCGGAAAGTGTGGGCGCGGAAACCACGCTTTCACGGATCGTCGATATGGTCTCCAAGGCCCAGCGCTCGCGTGCGCCGATCCAGGCGATGGCGGACCGGGTGGCGGCGTATTTCGTGCCCGCCGTCGTCTCCGTGGCCGTGATCGCCTTTCTGGCATGGGTCATCTTCGGGCCGTCGCCGGCGCTCTCCTATGCCTTTGTCGCCGCCGTTTCTGTGCTGATCATTGCCTGCCCCTGCGCGCTTGGTCTGGCAACGCCGATGTCGATCATGGTCTCCACCGGACGCGGCGCGCATGCCGGCGTGCTGATCCGCGATGCCGAAGCGCTGGAACGCTTTTCCAAGGTGGATGTGCTGGTGGTCGACAAGACCGGCACGCTCACGGAAGGCAAGCCGGCGCTCACCGATGCCGAAACTGTGGACGGGGGCGAGCGCGCCGAACTGCTGTCGCTTGCCGCGGCTCTGGAGCGCGGTTCCGAGCATCCGCTGGCCGAGGCCATCGTCTCGGGTGCGCGCGAGGCGGACGCGCCGGAAAAGGACAGCAGCGATTTCGATGCCGTCACCGGGCAGGGCGTGACCGGAACCGTGGACGGAAAACAGGTCGCGCTCGGCAATACCGCGCTGATGGAGGCGAAGGGCGTCGATATCAGCGCTCTGAAAGAGCGCGTTGACGCCTTGCAGGGCGAGGGTAAGACGGCGATGTTCGTCGCGGTCGATGGCTCGCTTGCCGGCATCGTCGCGGTCGCCGACCGGGTGAAGGACACCACGCCGGATGCAATCCGCGCGCTGCACGAGGCCGGCATGCGCATCGTGATGGCAACGGGGGATGCCGAGGCCACCGCGAAGGCTGTTGCGGGCACGCTCGGGATCGATGAGGTTCACGCCGGCGTAAGCCCTGAGGACAAGCACGACCTGATCGAGCGGCTGCGCGGCGAGGGGCGCTCCGTCGCCATGGCCGGTGACGGCGTCAACGATGCCCCGGCGCTGGCGGCGGCCGATGTCGGCATTGCCATGGGGACGGGGGCCGATGTGGCCGTTGAAAGCGCCGGTATCACGCTGGTGAAGGGCGATCTGACCGGTATTGTCCGCGCCCGCCACCTTGCGGAGGCGACCATGGCCAATATCCGCCAGAACCTGTTCTTCGCCTTTGTCTATAACTCCGCCGGCGTTCCGCTGGCGGCGGGCATCCTCTATCCCTTCTTCGGCATCCTGCTGTCGCCGATCGTCGCGGCTGCGGCGATGAGCCTGTCCTCGGTCTCGGTCATCGGCAACGCGCTGCGGCTGAGGGCAACGAAGCTTTAGGGCAATTGCGGAAAGGCGCTAGCGGAAGTCGAAGGCCGAAAGGCCGGCGACCATCTCGTCAAGACCGAGCGGCCGGGTGACCGGCGGCTCGGCACGCGACAGACAGCCCGACCGCTCGCAAAGGCGACAGACGGGGCCGACCGGCACGGGCTCTGCGGCGGCATTGCCCGCCGCGCCGTAAACCGTGGCGGCGGCGTGGTCGCGCCGCAACCCGAGCAGGATTGCCGTCAGGTGAGGGCGCTCGCCAAGGGCCGGTTCCGGGCCTTCCAGCGTGTGGGCGAGGGCGAGATAACCCACGCCATCGGGCATTTCCACATTCTGGATCACGATGCGGCCCGGCCGTGCGAAAACGTCATAGAGGTCGAGCCGCGGACATTCGCCGCGAAAGCCCGCATGGGGAAAGCCTTCCGCGCCGATGCGTCTGAGCACGTTGCCGGCCTGATCGATCTCCATGGCAAAGAAGGGCAGGCCGGCATTGTCCAGACGCTGCAGGCTGATGAGGCGGGTTGCCGCCTGCTCGAAGGAGACGTTGAACCGGCCGCGCAGAAGGCCGATGTCGAAGCGGTCGCGGCGGGCGGCTTCGATAAATGGCCCGTAGGGCATCATCAGCGCCAGAGCCGCATAGCGGGCAAGTTCGAAACGGGCAATCCGCCGGGCCTCGTCGCTGGAGAGGCCGAGGCCGCCGACCGCATCGGCTATCGGCTCGGCAAGCGCCAGCAGGGCGGCCTCTATGGCGATTTCGCGCTGGCGGTCATAAGGGCCGAAGCGGGCCGAGATGAACAGGCGCATGGTGTGCCGGTCGAAGCGGCGGCCGAGATTGACCATGGCATGCGGCGGCAGGATCCTGACGGCAATACCATGCCGTTCCATCAGCCATGTCTTCAGCGCGGCGGAAAGATCGTCGCCGGGATCGAGTTCGCCGTGCAGGGCCTCGGCGGCGCGGTCAATCGCGTCGAAGAAATAGGGGCGGCGCGATATCGCATCGCGGACCTCGTCATGCGGCAGGCGTTTGCCCGGCAGGTGCGTTTCGCGCCCCTCATGGGCCAGAAGCGCTGTGAGGTCGGAAAGGCGCGCGGCCTGTTCGCAATAGGCGCGGTAAAGCTTGATCATGCCGAGCGCGGCATTGGGGGCGGCCTCCGCCACCTCCAGAAGCTCCTGATCGCCGGGCAGTTCGCCGGAAAGCAGTGAATCGGAAAACACCGATTTGAGCTGGCTGATCGTGCCCGCACTCTCGCCCTGCAACTCGCCGATATCGATGTCGTAGACGCTCGCCAGTTTCATCAGAAGCTGCACCGTCAGCGGCCGCTGGTTGCGTTCGATGAGGTTGAGATAGGACGGCGAGATCGCAAGCGCCTCCGCCATCGCGGTTTGCGTCAGATCGAGCCCCTTGCGGATCCGCCGCAGGCGCGGCCCTGCAAAAATCTTCTTTTCCGCCACCGGTCTCTCCTGGTTCGGAACGAGGATAGTGTTTACAAAATTTACAACATTACAATATCGATCAGTCAAGCCAAAGACAAGATGACCCGATTATCGACTTGATTTGTGCTAATTCTATAGCTTTTCATTCGTCAAATCAGTAAAAAATTTCATATGAAATGCGGGTGCCTGAATTTTTCCATTGTGGCCGCATCCATACTGTCCTGAGGAGGAGAAAAGGTATGACTGAGTTTTACAATCTTGTTGAAAGTGCCCCGAACGGCCGTTTCGACGGTATCGAGCGCCCCTATGGCCCCGAGGAGGTCCGGCGTTTGCGCGGTTCCGTGAGAATCCGGTCCACATTGGCGGAGGAGGGCGCCAAGAGGCTGTGGCAGCTGATCCATGAGGAGGATTTCGTCAATGCGCTGGGCGCGCTTTCGGGCAATCAGGCGATGCAGATGGTGCGCGCCGGGCTGAAGGCCATCTATCTTTCCGGCTGGCAGGTCGCGGCCGACGCCAATACGGCATCGGCGATGTATCCCGACCAGTCGCTTTATCCGGCCAATGCCGGCCCGGAATTGGTAAAGCGCATCAATAAAACGCTTCAACGTGCTGATCAGATTGAAACATCCGAAGAAAACGACCTTTCGGTCGATACCTGGTTTGCGCCCATTATTGCCGATGCGGAGGCCGGTTTCGGCGGCCCGCTCAACGCTTTCGAGATCATGAAAGCCTATATCGAGGCGGGGGCTGCCGGCGTTCATTTCGAGGACCAACTGGCGTCGGAAAAGAAATGCGGCCATCTCGGCGGCAAGGTGCTGATCCCGACCGCCGCCCATATTCGCAATCTGACAGCCGCGCGGCTTGCCGCCGATGTCATGGGCGTACCGACGCTGGTCATCGCCCGCACGGATGCCGAGGCCGCCAAGCTGCTGACATCGGATATCGACGCGCGCGACCGGCCCTTTGTCGACTATGACGCCGGCCGGACGGCGGAGGGTTTTTATCGCGTCAAGAACGGGCTTGAGGCCTGCATTGCCCGCGCCGTTGCCTATGCGCCTTACTGCGATCTGATCTGGTGCGAGACCTCGAAGCCGGATCTGGAACAGGCGCGCAAATTCGCCGAGGGGGTCCACAAACACTACCCGGGCAAGCTTCTGGCCTATAACTGCTCGCCTTCTTTCAACTGGAAGAAAAATCTGAGCGAGGAGGATATCGCGCGCTTCCAGAGGGAGCTCGGCGCCATGGGCTACAAGTTCCAGTTCATCACGCTGGCCGGCTTCCACCAGCTCAATTTCGGCATGTTCGAGCTGGCGCGCGGCTATCGCGACCGGCAGATGGCGGCCTACAGCGAGTTGCAGCAGGCCGAATTTGCCGCCGAGGCCAACGGCTACACCGCAACACGCCACCAGCGCGAGGTCGGGACCGGTTATTTCGATGCGGTGTCGATGGCGATCACCGGCGGTTCCGGTTCGACGACCGCCATGGGCGAATCCACGGAAACGGCACAGTTCCATGCCGCCGAATAGCGCGGATGCAACCTGAAAGCTTGCGAAACAGGAGGAGAAACCATGACCCGCAAGATCAATGTCAAGGAACGGGCCGAGGCCCAGTCCACGCGTATGTCCAGCGAACAGCAGTCCGCAATCCGCATGGTCGCCAATGACCTGCACCGGCTGAACCAGTCGGTCATGAAGGCTGTGGATGCGGGCGTATCGGTAGAAATCATCCGCTCGGCCCGCCACCACGGCGGCACCAGGAGCTGGGGCGATCTTCTGGTGCCGATCATCATCGCAGGGGCTGCGGAGGAGCCGGAAACCGAAACCGATCTGGCGGCCGGGTGAGAACCGTTGCCGGGAAAGACAACGGGCAGGGCGGTTTCCGCCCTGTCCGTCCTGGCTAGAGCGTTTCAGACTGAAATGGAAACAGTTCTGTTTGCCCAAACCGGTCATTCCACGCGAAGAAGCCCGCGCGGCATAGCCATAGCTATGGCGAAGGGCTTCGACAAAGTGGAGGGCCGGTTTCGGCAAACCCTGAAGGGCGGCATGAATATGCGCCATTACCGGCGGCTTTCGGCTTGGACATAGCTTCGGCTATGTTCTGCGCCAAAGTCCTTGGTCCTGGCGCATATTCCTTGCCGCAGAACGATTCCATTTCAGTCTGAAACGCTCTAGAACAGCAGTACCTTTGCGGGCATCCAGAGACCCATCAGCGTCATCATCAGGCTTTCCGTGAGCGACACAAAGCCGAGCGGCACGGACGAACCGCCGCCGACGCAGGCGCATTTCAGCTCACGCTTGTCGATATAGACCGCCTTGAAAATGCTGACAGAGCCAATAATCCCGATGAAGAGGGCGACCGGGGCGGATATCCAGACCAGCGCTCCGGCCGTCATCAATATCCCGGCCAGGGCTTCGCCAAACGGATAAATCCGGCCATAGGGCACCCAGCGACGGGCCAGAAGGTCGTAATTCAGGAACATCGTGGAAAAGCTCTCGATATCCTGCAATTTCTGGATGGCCAGTATGGTCATGGAAAGCGAGATGAACCATTCCACCATCCGCACTGTCAGCGGCGTACCATATTGGTGCCAGGAAAGCCCCAGCGCCAGCAGAAGCGCGACGGCGAAGATCGCGATCACCGGCGTGTAGCTCGTATCGCTTTGCTCCTCCGGTGGCGGATCGAGCCTGAAGAAAACCCGCAGATCGTCATAGCCGCCGATGCGGTCTCCGTCGATGAAGGTCTGCGGTGTTGTCTCGACCCCATGTTGTTCCATGAAACTGTCTGTTTCCTCCCGGGTCTTCAGGTGGTGGTCTTCCACCTCGTAACCCTTGCTCTTCAGGAGATGCCGGGATTTTAGCCCATAGGGACAGACATGGTCGGGCATGACCATTCGGTAGAGCTTTGCGGTTTTGGTTCCGTTGGTCTCGGACATGATGCCTCTCCTCGGTTTTCCGGCTTGAATACAAAAATCCCGCCGGCCTTTCGGGCGGCGGGATTTTGCCTGGCCGCTCCGGCAGGCTGATCTTTACGACTGGCTGTTGCCATTCGGGCGCGAGCGGGCGTGATTGGCCGAGGTGCTGGCGTCCGGTTCCTGGCCGAAATAGGTGCCGCCGAGATGGCCGCCGGCCCCCATATGCTCAACCTGGCGCAGGGTGCGTTCTGTTTCCTTTTCCTTGTCGATCTTGCTCATGGCAATTTCTCCTCTGGTTCGGACACTCATCTGAAAAACGAGCCGAGGCGAAAACTGTTCCATGATTTCAATAGGAAAAACCGACTGCGCCGATGACCGCTGCATTAGCCGTGGGTGCGGATCGTGTCCAGAAACTCCGCGCCGTAGCGTTGCAGCTTGGTCTTGCCGACGCCCTGAATTTCGAGCATGGCTTCCGCTGTGGCCGGACGCTCGCTGGCAAGTGCGATCAGCGTGGTATCGGGAAAGATGACATAGGGCGGCACCGCGAGTTCCTTGGCAAGCGCCGTGCGGGTGGCGCGCAGCGCCTCGAACAGCGATTGATCCTGTTCGGACAGTGCCGCCTTCGCATCATTGCGCCTGCGTGTGCCGGTGGAAGCCTTGCCCTTGGGTGTGCGGTCGACTCGGAACCGCAATGACTGCTCGTGGCGGAAGACGGCACGGGCGCCGGGCTCCAGCTTCAGCGCGCCGAAGGCGTCGTGGTCCACACGGATCAGCCCCTTGGCCAGCAATTGCCGATAGACCGATTGCCATGTCTTGCGCGCGATATCCTTGCCCGCACCGAAAACCGGCATGGTGTCATGGCCAAACCGTTCTGTCCGCTCGGTGGCGTTGCCGGTCAGCACATCGATGACATGGCCGGCGCCGAAGCGCTCGCCGGTGCGATAGATCGCGGCCATGGCCTTGATCGCGGCTTCCGTACCATCCCATGTTTCCACCGGCGAAAGGCAGGTGTCGCAATTGCCGCAATGGCCGTCATGCTGCTCGCCGAAATGGGCGAGGATGGCCTGTCGTCGGCAATCCGCGGTCTCGCAGATGCCGAGCAACGCGTTGAGCTTGGCGCGTTCGACCCGCTTGACCTCGTCGGCGGCGGCGTTGCGGTCGATCATCCGGCCGCGCTGGGTGACATCGGCCATGCCGTAGACCATCCAGGCTTCTGCCGGCAGGCCGTCACGTCCCGCGCGCCCGGTCTCCTGATAATAGGCTTCCACGGACCCAGGCAGATCGAGATGGGCGACGTAGCGGACATCCGGCTTGTCGATGCCCATGCCGAAGGCGACGGTTGCCACGAGGCAAAGCTCGTCTTCCTTCAGGAAAGCGTCCTGATGGGCGTCGCGGGTCTCGCGCGCCATGCCGGCGTGATAGGCAAGTGCGTGGATGCCCTGCGTGTTCAGCCATTCGGCGGTTTCCTCCACCTTGGCGCGCGACAGGCAGTAGACAATGCCGCTTTCGCCCTTGTGGCGGGCAAGGAAATCCAGAAGCTGTCGGCGCGGTTGTTCGCGTTCGACGATCTCGTAGGTGATGTTTGGGCGGTCGAAGGAGGTGGTGAACACGGCCGCGTTCTGCAGCGCCAGCCGTTCGATGATGTCCTCGCGGGTGTGGGGATCGGCGGTTGCCGTCAGCGCCATGCGCGGCACGCCGGGAAAGGCCTCGGCCAGCCTGTCGAGGGCGCGGTATTCCGGCCGGAAATCATGCCCCCACTGGGAAACGCAATGGGCCTCATCAATGGCGAACAGAGCAATGTCGAGGTCGCGCATCATCTCCGTGAAGCCGGGCGTGGCGACCCGTTCGGGGGTTACGTAGAGAAGGTCCAGCTCGCGCCGCGCCAAGGCCCGCCGGGTGGCGATGAAATCCTCCTGTGACAGCGAGGAATTGAGCGCTCCGGCGCGAACGCCCAGCTGTTTCAGCGCCTCGACCTGATCGCGCATCAGCGCAATCAGCGGCGAGATCACCACCCCGACGCCGCTGCGGCAAAGCGCGGGCAGCTGATAGCACAGCGACTTGCCCGCGCCTGTGGGAAACAGCACCACTGCATCGCCGCCCGACACCACCTGTTCAACCACGGCGCCCTGTTTGCCGCGAAATTCGGAATAGCCGTAGATCTCGCGCAGGACGGTGAGCGGATCGGCGGTGGGGGCGGTGGGATAGGGTGCAGTCAATGGAGATTCCTTCGTGACGGAGTTCCATTATCGCAAATCCAGCCGCCCGGTGCGACCCTCTCTTGCAGAAATCACGGCGATCAGCAGGCCTGTCGGGGGAAAATACCCGAAACACCGGTTATGCCGTTTTGTCTCGGTCTCGGTTGGGCAAGGCGACACACTCTCACGTCATTCTCGTGCTTGACACGAGAATCCAGGGCCAGACGACGGGCTTCATGAAAAGCGCTGTTGCTTGGTGACGTGAGCGGAATTGATGCTCGGATCAGGTCCGAGCATGACCCTGTGGGGAGGCCGGTGGCAACACCATCGACAGCGTTTCCGGTCTGGTCAGTCGTTTGGCGATCCAGATACCGTTTGCGCAGGGTCCACCACGTGCTTTTCCCGTGAAGTAGGCTTTTATCCAGAGGTCCGGGGGGAAGCAATCAGCCCCGGATTTCCGAAACATAGACCAGACGCTTTTCCCGTGCCGAGATATCCGCCGCCTCGGCAATTTCCAGCGCCTTCAGCCCGTCATCGCCGCTTGGCGACATCGCCGCGCCGGATTTCAGATTTTCGGCAAAGCTGCGGATTTCGGCGGCGAAGGCTTCGACATAGCGGGTCATGAAGAAGTCGTAGATCGGCGGGCGCAGGAAACCTTCGGCGGTGGCAAGCTCGATCGAGGCCGGGCGGAGGTTTTCGGCAGAGACCGCGCCCTTGGACCCCAAAACCTCGATCCGCTGGTCATAACCGAAGGTGGCGCGGCGCGAATTGGAAATCGTGCACTGACGGGCGGAGACCGTGGTCAGGATGGTCGATGCGCTGTCGAAATCGCCGATCTTTCCGATTTCCGGGTCGATCAGCGCCGAGCCGCTGGCCTGCACCGTCTCGATTTCCTCGCCGAGCAGAAACCGGCTCATGTCGAAATCGTGGATCGTCATGTCCTTGAAGAAACCGCCGGAGGAGGCGAGGTAGGAAACCGGCGGCGGGGCGGGGTCGCGCGAGACGATATGCAGCATTTCCGGGTTACCGATCCGGCCATCGGCGATCGTCTGTTTCAGCGCCTGGAAATTGGGGTCGAAACGGCGGTTGAAGCCTAGCATCAGCCTTGTGCCGGTCTCCTCCACGACGGCAAGGCACTGGCGCGCGCGGGCCGAATCGAGATCGACGGGCTTTTCGCAGAAGATCTCCTTGCCGGCGCGGGCGAATTTTTCGATCAGGTCTGCATGCGTGCCGGTCGGCGTGGCGATGATGACGGCATCGATGCTGCTGTCATTGGCAATCTCATCGATGGTCGAAACGCCGGTTTCATAGGTCGCGGCGATTTCGTTGGCCGCTTCGGTATTGGCATCGGCGACGGCGGCGAGCCTGACGCCGGCCACCGAAGTGACGGCGCGCGCATGCACGCGGCCGATGCGTCCGGCACCCAAAAGTGCAATAGATACAGTCATATGTCCTCCCGCTGTTCCGCATCTGCGGCCGATCTTGTGCCGCTTGATGAAATGGAATAAAAATTCTAAAAACATCAAATGTGGAATATGTCAAGCGCAATAGCGGAGCCCAGTCATGCCCAGCCACACCAGTGCGGCGCCCGATACGATCGATGCCTTTTTCGCCCGTCTGGCGGAGCGTTCGCCGGCCTTTCCCAAGCGGCTGAAACAGTGCGCCGATTTCGTTGCCGCCAATCCCGACCGGGTGGCGGTGTCGACGGTTGCCGAACTGTCGGGCGAGGCGGGCGTGCAGCCATCAGCGTTCATGCGGTTTTGCCAGGAACTGGGGTTTTCCGGCTTTTCGCAGATGCAGCGGCTGTTTCGCAGCGACTATTCCCGCAAATGGCCGGATTATGCAACGCGGATCGATTCGCTGCGCGATCATGGGTCCGACAGTCCGGCAGCGCTGCTTGCAGAATTTGTCGAGGTCGGCCGGCTTTCGCTGGAAAATCTGCTGACATCGGTTGAAACCGAAGCGCTGAACCAAGCGGTGGAGATGCTGGCGGGCGCCGAGACCATTCACCTTGTCGGCTTCCGCCGGGCTTTTCCCGTCACCTCCTATCTCGCCTATGCCTTCGAGAAGATGGATATTCCCGCCATGCTGCATACGGGCATTGCCGGGCTGGGGTTGGAATATGCAATCCGGCCCAATGATGCCGTGCTGGCCGTCACCTTCGCTCCCTATACCGAACGCACGCTGGAAATCGCCGAGGCGGGCAGGGCGCGCGGCGCGGGCCTTGTCGCCATCACAGACTATGTCACCAGCCCGCTGGTGCAGCTTGGCGCAACCACACTGAATGTCGCCGAGCCCGATGTCGGCGCGTTTCGTGCGTTATCGGGGTCGCTGTCGCTTGCCATTTCGCTGGCCGTCTCGGTCGGCGCGGCCCGCGAAAACCTTAAAAATGGAAAATAAATATTGCAAAAACCAAAAAATGGAATTTAAATTCCTTCTGCGGAGCGTGATCTCTTTTACGTTCCTGCACTGAAATCTGCCCTTGCCGGGAGGAGGTCGGGGTAGGTTCATCCAAGGAGGAGGACTTGAGCATGAAAAGCAGATTTCTTGCACTGGCGGCTGCAGCCGTCGCGCTGACCGGCCTTGCGCCGGCAGCCGCGCAGGCCGAGGGCGAGCGTTTCGTTCTGATCTCGCATGCACCCGACAGCGACAGCTGGTGGAACACCATCAAGAACGCCATCAATGTCGCCGGCGAGCAGATGGATGTGGAGGTGGAATACCGCAATCCGCCAACCGGCGACCTTGCCGATATGGGCCGTATCGTCCAGCAGGCGGCAGCGTCCAACCCGGATGGCATTATCGTGACGATTGCCGATTTTGACGTGTTGTCGGGGCCGGTTTCGGATGCCGTGGCCAAGGCCATTCCGGTGATAACCATCAATTCGGGCACCGAAGAACAGTCGAAACAGCTCGGCGCGATGATGCATGTCGGCCAGCCGGAATATATGGCCGGCAAGCTGGCGGGCGAACGCGCGAAAAAGGAGTCGGGCGCCGACAGCTTCCTGTGCGTCAACCACTACATCACCAACCCGGCATCGGTTGAGCGCTGCCAGGGCTTTGCCGATGGTCTGGGCGTCGAACTCGGCGAGCAGATGATCGACAGCGGCATGGACCCGTCCGAGGTCAAGTCGAAGGTCATGGCCTATCTGAATTCCAACCCCGATACCGGCGCCATTCTGACGCTCGGTCCCAATTCCGCCGAGCCGACGATTGCCGCACTCGACGAGATGGGCCAGTCGGGCGAGATCTATTTCGGCACCTTCGACCTTTCGAGCGGAATTGCCGACGCGATCAAGGCCGGCACGGTCAATTTCGCGATTGACCAGCAGCCCTACCTGCAGGGCTATCTGCCGGTGGTCATTCTCACCAATTATGCCCGCTACGGCGTGATGCCGGGTAACTCGATCAATTCGGGCCCCGGCTTCATCACCGACAGCAATATCGAACTGGTTGAGAAATACGCCGGCCAGTATCGCTGACCTTAGACAATGGCGCCGCCGCGCGGGCCTTTTCGCGCGGCGGCTTTTCCGGCCTTGGCCGGCCCCTTGAGACACCCGGCACGGCAGGCAGCGTCACCGCGCCGCCGTTACGGGAATCTGTTGCCTGCGTGGCGGAGAGAAATCGATGTCCAAATCCCAATCCCAAAAGCCGCACCGGCCGATCGAGGAACTGATCCTTGAAGAGCGCATGCGCCCCGTGCCGCGCTGGCGCAAGGCGCTGATCCGGCCGGAACTCGGCTCCATCTGCGGCACCATTCTGGTTTTCCTGCTGTTTGCCGCGATTGCCGGCGACAGCGGCATGTTTTCGGCCGAAGGCTTTATCAACTGGGGCACGGTGTCAGCCCAGTTCGCCATCATCGCGGTAGGCGCCTGCCTGCTGATGATCGCGGGCGAATTCGACCTGTCGATCGGCTCGATGATCGGCTTTTCCGGCATTGTCATCGCGCTCTTGACGGTGCAATGGGGCTGGCCGGCATGGGCGGCGATCATCACCGCCTTTGCCGTCGCGATTGCCGTCGGCGCGCTGAACGGCTTTCTGGTGATCCGCACCGGCCTGCCGTCCTTCATCGTCACGCTGGCCTTTCTGTTCATCCTGCGCGGCCTGACGATCTTCATCGCCATCTCGACCACCGGCAAGACCATTATCGGCGGTGTGCGCGAGGCGGCGGAGGGCGACTTTGTCGCTTCGCTTTTCGGAGGCAAGGTCTTTGGCTGGTTTTTCCGCTGGCTTGCCGACAATGACATGATCGCGACCTTCGTTGCCGGTCCCCGCGCCGGTCAGCCGGTGGTCGACGGCATTCCCATGCTGATGGTCTGGGCGCTGATCCTCATCATTTTCGGACACTTCCTGCTGGTGCGCACCAAATTCGGCAACTGGATCTTTGCCGCCGGCGGCGATGCGCAGGCCGCGCGCTATGTCGGCGTGCCGGTCAATCGGGTCAAGATCCTGATGTTCATGCTGACGGCCTTCTGCGCCACCATCTTCGCCACCTGCCAGGTGATGGAATTCGGCTCGGCAGCGGCAGACCGCGGGCTTTTGAAGGAGTTCGAGGCGATCATTTCCGTCGTCATCGGCGGCGCGCTTCTGACGGGCGGCTATGGCTCGGTCATCGGTGCGGCCCTTGGCGCGCTGATCTTCGGCGTTGTCCAGCAGGGCCTGTTTTTCGCTGGCGTCGAAAGTTCGCTGTTCAGGGTGTTCCTCGGCGTCATCCTGCTGCTGGCCGTTATTCTCAACACCTATATCCGCCGTCGCATCACGGGAGAACGCTAGTCATGAGCGCACCTCTGATCGAACTCGAAGATATCGAGAAACATTTCGGCCCCGTCATCGCGCTGGCCGGTGTGTCGCTGTCGGTGATGGCCGGTGAGTGCCATTGCCTGCTTGGCGACAATGGCGCGGGCAAATCCACCTTCATCAAGACCATGTCCGGCGTGCACAAGCCGAGCTATGGCCGTATTCTCGTCGACGGCAAGGAAGTCACCTTCAACGACCCGCGCGATGCGATGGCGGCCGGGATTGCCACGGTCTATCAGGACCTGGCGATGATCCCGCTGATGTCGGTCACCCGCAATTTCTGGATGGGCCGCGAACCGGAGCGGCGCATCGGCCCGATCAAGGTGTTTGATCACAAGAGGGCGGGGGCGGTCACCGTTGAGGAGATGGCCAGGATGGGCATCCACCTGCGCTCTGCCGATCAGGCTGTCGGCACGCTTTCCGGCGGCGAGCGGCAGACGGTCGCGATTTCCCGCGCGGTCTATTTCGGCGCGCGCGTGCTGATCCTCGATGAGCCGACCTCGGCGCTTGGCGTGCGCCAGACCGCCAATGTGCTGTCCACCATCGATGCCGTGCGCAAGAAGGGGATCGGCGTCGTCTTCATCACCCATAATGTCCGCCATGCGCTTGCCGTCGGCGACCGCTTCACCGTCATCAACCACGGCAAGACGCTCGGCACCGCCAAACGCGGCGAGATCAATGCCGAACAGTTGCAGGACCTGATGGCGGGCGGGCGCGAACTTGTCGAACTCGAATCCTCGCTTGGAGGCACTGTCTAGAGCATGCACGAACTCGATTGTCTCACGATCGGCCGCTCCTCGGTCGACCTATACGGTGCGCAGGTCGGCGGCCGGCTGGAGGACATGCTGTCCTTCGAGAAATATCTTGGCGGCTCGCCGACCAACATGGCGACGGGTGCCGCCCGCCTCGGCCTGAAATCCGGTCTCATCACCCGCGTCGGCGATGAACATATGGGCCGTTTCATCCGCGAGGAACTGGTGCGCGAAGGCGTGGATGTCTCCGGCGTGGTGACGGATCCGGAACGCCTGTCGGCGCTGGTGATCCTGGGCATTCGCGACGAGGAACAGTTTCCGCTGATCTTCTACCGCGAGAACTGCGCCGATATGGCGCTGTGCGAGGCGGATATCGACGAGGCGCTGATTGCGCGGACCCGTTCGCTGGTGGCAACCGGCACGCATCTTTCCAACCCGCAGACCGAGGCGGCGGTGCTGAAGGCGCTGACCCTTGCCCGCAAACATGGCGCCCGCACCGCGCTCGATATCGACTACCGTCCCAATCTGTGGGGACTGTCCGGCCATGGCGACGGCGAAAACCGCTTCATCGCGTCTGAAAAGGTTACCGCCAAGCTGCAATCGACGCTCTCGCTTTTCGATCTGATCGTCGGCACGGAGGAAGAGTTTCACATCGCCGGCGGCACGACGGATACGCTTCAGGCACTGAAGAATGTGCGCAAGGTGAGCGCCGCGACACTTGTGCTGAAACGCGGCGCTGAGGGGGCTTCCGCTTTCGAGGGCGATATTCCAGATGATATCGATGGCGGCGTTGCGGGAAAAAGCTTCCGTATCGAGGTCTTCAATGTTCTGGGCGCCGGGGACGGCTTCATGGCCGGACTGCTGAAAGGCTGGCTGAAGGATCGCGACTGGCAGGAAAGCCTGACCATTGCCAATGCCTGCGGCGCGTTTGCCGTCTCCCGCCACGGCTGCACGCCGGCCTATCCGAGCCTCACCGAGCTTGAATATTTTCTGGAACATGGCGCTGAAACGCTGGCCCTGCGCAAGGACAAGGCGCTGGAGCAGCTCCACTGGTCGACCAACCGTCATGGCGAATGGCAGGAAATGCGGGTGTTTGCCTTTGACCACCGCATCCAGCTGGAAGATATGGCGGCGCAATGCGGCGCGCCGGCCGACAGGATCAGCACGTTCAAGGAGCTTTGCCTGAAGGCCGTGTTGAGCGTTGCAGACGGCAGGCCCGGTCACGGGATCCTGTGCGACAACCGGATTGGCCGCTCGGCACTCTACAAGGCGGCGGGAACCGGTCTGTGGATCGGCCGCCCGACGGAATGGCCGGGCTCGCGCCCGCTTTCGCTCGAACCCGAGCTTGGCGAGGATATCGGCGGGCTTTCCGAGTGGCCGGCAGAGCATGTCGTCAAGGTTCTGTGCTTCTATCACCCGGACGACGATGCGCCGTTGAAAGCCGATCAGGAGGCGACGCTGAAACGGCTTTTTGCCGCCGCTCGCCGCAACCGTCTGGAATTCCTGATGGAGGTTGTGTCATCGAAGCATGGCGAAACCGATGATATGACGGCGGCAAGGGTGATCGACCGGCTTTACGAGATTGGCATCTATCCCGACTGGTGGAAGCTGGAGCCGCTGACCTCCGAAGCCGCATGGGCCAATGTCTCGGCCGCAATCGAGCGCAATGACCGCTACACCCGCGGTATCGTGGTGCTCGGCCTCGATGCGCCGGAACAGGAACTGGCGGCAAGCTTCAGCACGGCTGCGCGCTTCCCGCTGGTCAAGGGCTTTGCCGTCGGCCGTTCGATCTTTGCCCAAACCGCACGCGCCTGGCTTTCCGGCGCGATTGGCGATGATCAGGCCGTGGCCGAAATGACGGAAAAATACAGCCGGTTCTGCCGCTACTGGGATGAAGCGCGAAACCGGACCGAACAGCATGAAACACAAGAGGCGTTTTGATGAAAACGATACGCTTGACCGCCGCGCAGGCACTGGTGCGCTATCTCATTGCCCAGAAGAACGAGGATGGCGATCTCGTCATTCCCGGTTGTTGGGCGATTTTCGGGCACGGCAATGTCGCAGCCCTCGGCGAGGCGCTTTACGGCGTGCGCGACAGTTTTCCCACCTGGCGCGGCCACAACGAGCAGACCATGGCCCATGCCGCAATCGCCTATGCCAAGGCGAAGAACCGCCGGCAGGCCATGGCGGTGACCACGTCCATCGGCCCGGGCGCGACCAACATGGTCACGGCCTGCGCGCTGGCCCATGTGAACCGCCTGCCGGTGCTGCTGATCCCCGGCGACGTGTTTGCCAGCCGCGCGCCCGATCCGGTGTTGCAGCAGGTCGAGGATTTTGACGATGCCACGGTTTCGGCCAATGACTGCTTCCGTCCCGTCAGCCGCTACTTCGACCGGATCACCCGTCCCGAACAGCTGCTGACCGCGCTGCCGCGCGCGCTTTCGACGCTGACGGACCCGGAGCGCTGCGGCCCTGTCACGCTGTCGTTTTGCCAGGATGTGCAGGCGGAAGCCTTCGACTGGCCGGAAAGCTTCTTTGCCGAAAAAATCTGGTATCAGCGCCGCCCGGCGCCCGATGCGGATGCGCTGGCGCGCGCCGTCGATGCGATCAGGGCCGCGAAGCATCCGCTGATTGTCGCCGGCGGCGGCGTTCTTTATTCCGGTGCGAGTGATGCACTGAAAGCCTTCGCGGAAAAGCATCAGGTGCCGGTCGCCGAAACGCAGGCCGGCAAATCCTCGCTTCCCGCAAGTCACCCGCTGAACCTCGGTTCCATCGGCGTGACTGGCTCGTCTGCCGCCAATGCGATTGCAGCCGACGCCGATCTGGTGATCGGGCTCGGCACCCGGTTTCAGGATTTCACCACCGGCTCATGGTCGGTGTTCAAGAATCCGTCGCGGCGCATCCTCGCCATCAATGTCACACCGTTCGACAGCTACAAGCACGACGCCCTGTCCCTTGTCGCCGATGCCCGCGTGGCGCTCGAAGCGCTCGGCGAGACGCTTGGCGCACACGCAGCTCCTCCCATCGACCCCGAGCTGAAGAAAACATGGATGGCCTCCGTTGCCGCCGCAACCGATGCGCCCTCCGGCAATGCGCTGCCCAGTGACGGGCATGTGATCGGTGCCGTGCAGCGCCAGAGCGGCGAGGATTCGATCGTGGTCTGCGCCTCCGGCGGGCTGCCCGGCGAGCTGCACAAGCTGTGGCAGGCGGAAAAGCCCAATGGTTATCATCTCGACTATGGCTATTCCTGCATGGGCTACGAAATTGCCGGCGGGCTCGGCGTCAAGATGGCGCTGCCGGAACGCGATGTCATTGTCATGCTCGGCGACGGTTCCTATCTGATGGCCAATTCCGAACTGGCGACCTCGATCATGCTCGGTCAGAAGATCACGGTCGTGGTGCTCGATAATCGTGGTTTCGGCTGCATCAACCGGCTTCAGCAGGCAACCGGTGGCGAAAGTTTCAACAATCTGATCGACACCGCGCGCCATGTGGTGCCTGCCGATATTGATTTTGCCGCTCATGCTAGAGCCCTTGGCGCAATCGCCGAGAAGGTCGATGACATTGGCGCTCTCGAAGCAGCGCTTGCCCGCGCAAAATCCAGTGAGCGCAGCCATGTCATCGTCATCGACACCGATCCAATGATCACCACCGAGGCCGGCGGCAACTGGTGGGATGTGGCCGTGCCGGAAGTGTCCGAACGTGACGCGGTGAATGCCGCGCGCAAGGCCTATCTCGAAGACCGCGCCCGCCAGCGCGCCTTCGACTGAGTTCTTTTGCCTTTGAAAGAGTGAACCATGATCCTTTACGGAACCAATCCGATTGCCTGGTCGAATGATGACGACCAGAGCCTCGGCGCTGATATTTCGCTGGAAACCTGCCTGTCCGAAACCGCCGCAATCGGCTTTGACGGCATCGAGAAGGGCCACAAATTCCCAACCGATCCGGAGGCCCTTTCGGCGGTGCTCAACGCCCACGGCCTGAAATTCGTGTCCGGTTGGCACTCGCTGAACCTGCTCGTCCATTCGGTGGAAGACGAGAAGGCGGCAATCCGTCCGCATCTCGATCTTTTGAAGTCGCAAGGCTCGAAGGTCTGCATCGTCTGCGAAACCTCGAATGCGATCCACGGCAATGACGCTGTGGCGCTTGGCAAGCGCCCGGTGCTTGACGATGACGCCTGGGAAGACTTCGCCCGCAAGCTCGACGCCATCGCGGCCTACTGCGCCGAAGACGGCATCGCGCTGGTCTATCACCACCACATGGGCACCATCGTTCAAAGCGAACAAGAAATCGACCGGCTGATGGCACTGACGGGAGCGGATGTGCATCTGCTTCTGGATACCGGGCATGCGGCCTTTGGCGGCGGCGATCCTGTGGCGCTCGCCCGCCGCCATATGAGCCGCGTCGCCCATATCCACGCCAAGAATGTGCGCGGCGCGATCATGCGGCAGGTGGCGGACGAGGGGCTGAGCTTTCTCGAAGGCGTGCGGCGCGGCGTCTTTACCGTTCCGGGCGATGACGAGGGGATTGTCGACTTTGTGTCGGTGCTGAAGGTCGCCGCCGAACACGGCTATTCCGGCTGGGTCGTGATCGAGGCCGAACAGGACCCTGCGGTGCGCAACCCCTTCCGGTATCAGAGCATGGGACTGAACGCGCTGAAGGCGGCGGCGCTTGAGGCCGGCCTGCGATAACGAAACGACGAGGAGACGACAGCGATGAGCCGACTACTGGTCAAACCCATGGGAACCCGCGGCAAGGTTCATGACATCACACCCGAAAGCGCCGGCTGGGGCTATGTCGGCTTCCGGCTTTATCGCCTCTCGGCGGGCGAAAGCGTTTCCGAGGAAACCGGCGACCGCGAGGTGATACTCGTGCTTGTGGAAGGCAAGGCGGAAATTTCCGGTGCCGGCGAAGACTTCGGCAGGCTTGGCAAGCGCATGAATGTGTTCGAGCGCGAAAAACCGGCCGCCGTCTATGTGCCCGATCACAGCGACTGGTCCGCCACGGCTGCAACCGACTGCACGCTGGCCGTCTGCTCGGCGCCGGGCAAGGGCGGACACAAGGCGCAGGTGATCGACGATATCGGGCTGGAAGAACGCGGCAAGGGCTCAAACACGCGCTTCATCCATCCGATTGCGATGGAGGATCGTGATATCGCCGACAGCCTGCTGGTGACGGAGGTGTTCACGCCGGCCGGCAACTGGTCGTCCTACCCGCCGCACCGGCATGACGAGGATAATTTTCCCGAGATGACCTATCTGGAGGAGACCTATTATCACCGTCTGAACCCGCCACAGGGCTTCGGCTTCCAGCGGGTGTTCACCGAGGACGGCGAGCTGGACGAGACCATGGCCGTGCATGACGGCGACGTGGTGCTGGTGCCGAAGGGCCATCACCCCTGCGGCGCGCCCCATGGCTACGAGATGTATTATCTGAACGTGATGGCCGGGCCGATGCGCAAATGGCGCTTCAAAAACCATCCCGATCACGACTGGATTGCGCAACAGCAGAAATGACGGTTGTCATGGCGCGCAGTTGATTGTGGCCGGTGATCGCCGATAATGGATAAAGTGAATCACCACGCATAGGTTTTCCCGTGCCATCTCCTCTGCTTCTCCGCCTGCGGCTGGCAGCGCTGGTCGTTGGCGTTTTCCTGGTCGGCGCGAATTCCTTTATTCTCGGGCCGATCCTTGCCGATGTCGCCGTGACGCTGAAAACGGAACCGGTTGCCGTGGCGCGGGCGATCTCCGCCTTTGGCGGCGCTGCTGCCTTCTCGGCCTTTTTCCTGTCCGGGCTGATTGACCGCTATGCCATGCGGCCAGTGCTGGCCGGTTCCGCCTTTTTGCTCATGGGCGGCTTTGCCGGTTCGGCGCTCAGCCATAGCTGGCAGGCGCTTTCCGTGTTTCAGGCGCTGGCAGGCATTGCCACCGGCGTGCTGTTGCCGGCGATCTATTCGGAGGCCGTACGCTCGGCGCCCGAGGGGCAGGGAACGCGTGTCTTCGGCCTTGTCCTGTCCGGCTGGTCGATTGCGCTGATCGTCGGCGTGCCGCTTTCGGCCCTGCTCAGCGATGTGCTCGACTGGCGTCTGGCCTATGGTGTTCTTGCCTTGCTGGCCGGACTGGCCTGTGTGGTCTTCGCCGCCACGGCTGACAGGCAAGCACCGGTGCAAAGCGGTGAGAGCCACAGCCGCCGCGCGGTGATCCGTGTCCGCGGCGTCATCAGCATGCTTGCGACCGGCTTTCTGTTCATGACGGTGTTTTACGGCACCTATGCGATTCTTGGCCTTCGAATGCGCGATATGCTTGGCATCAGCGCGTCTGCCGCCAGCCTTGCGGTGATGGCCTATGGCGTCGGTTTCGGTCTTGGCGGCGCTCTGGCGCGCCATGTCGACCGGATCGGGCCGGCAAAAGTGTTTCCCCTGTTTCTGGCCGGATCGGGACTGGTCTATCTGTCACTTGCTCTGGCGACCCGGTCTTTCTGGCTGTCGCTTCTGGCGACGTTCCTGCTCGGCATCTTCAACCATTTCGGCCTGAACCTGACCGTGCTGCTGCTGGCGCTGCGCAAGCCGGAAGCGCGCGGCACGCTGATCGGCCTGAACACCACCGCCACCTATATTGCCGTGTTCGTCGGACCGCTGCTGATGAGCGCGCTCTATGCGGGGATCGGGTTTGGGGCAGTCAGCCTCTCCGCTTTCGTCCTGCTGGCGGTCTGCGTTGCTCTGATGTGGCGGCTCAGCAAGGCCGATGCCGCTCAGTGAAGTTCGCGCGAGATCGGCGCGCCGACCGAAAAATCGGTAAAACGCACTTTCAGGCCGGCCCGTTCCGGTGTGCACGCCGTCATGCCAACAAAGGCATCGGCTGAAGGGAAGGGGCAAAGCCGCGCCATCTGCCACTGGCCGTCGCCCAGATGAAACTGCACCCGCACAGCGTCGTCATGCCGGGTGATGCGGATCGAGACCGGCGTTTGCGGATTTGCGTCATGCAGTGGAATGACCGACCAGTCGGACACGTCGCGGGTGACGACGGTGGAAAAATGCATCAGCCCGTCGGTGAATTCGATGCCCGCCTTGATCCAGTGGGTTTCATCGATGCGCAGCATCAGCCCGGCCTGATCGTAAAGCGTCTCGTATGCGGCGGTCATGGTCGCGCTGGCGGAAAAGTCGCCGGAGACCGGCGCAAGATAGGCATGGCCGCTGTCGCGGGTGAAACCGTAAAACGTCCTGCGCCAGAAATCGGTGGCCTTGTCCGTCACCAGCTCCAGCGTATCGCCCTTTGCCGTCCATTCCGCCGGTTCGTTGAGCCAGGTCGCCATCGCATGTCCCCCATTGTGCAGAAATTCTATTCCGGCAGGCGATAGTCCTTCAGCCTGTCTTCCCGGAAAACGAAAAGCTTGCCGCTTTCCTGATAATCGGGCCTGGTCAGCGGCACGATCTTTGCGGCGACCTCGCTTGGATGCGGCAGCGTCATCGGGTCTTCGCCGGGGGCAGCCTGCGCGCGCATGGCGGTGCGGGTGCGGCCGGGATCGAAATTGGTAACCTTGATCGGCGTGTGGGCGGTTTCGCCTGCCCATGTCCGCCCCAGCACCTCGACCGCGGATTTGGAGGCGGCATAGGCGCCCCAGAAGGGCCGGCATGTGTGGGCAACGCCCGAGGAAATCAGCACGGCGCGTCCGGCATCGGATTGCAGCAGCAACGGTTCCAGCGACCGGATCAGCCGCCATGTGGCGGTCACGTTCACGGCCATCACCTGTTCGAAAACCTTGGCCTCCAGATGGGCCAGCGGCGAGACCACGCCGAGCACTCCGGCATTGGCAACCATGATGTCGAGCTTGCCCCAGCGCTTGAAGATCGAGCCGCCAAGACGGTCGATGGCGCCCATGTCGGCAAGATCCATCGGCACCAGCGTTGCCGAGCCGTTGCCGTCGGCCTTGATCGCATCATCGAGTTCTTCGAGACCGCCGACCGTGCGCGCGCAGGCAATCACATGCGCGCCCTGTTGCGCCAGCGCCAGCGCGGTGAAATAGCCGATGCCGCGCGATGCGCCGGTCACGACCGCCAGACGGTTTTCGAGTGTCTTGCTCATGATGCGTCCCCCCTCCGGTTTGTTCAGGCTCAGCCGTTGCCGGCCAGAAGCTCGATCTTGGAAAATTCGCCCTCATGCTCCTTGTCGAGCAGGCGGGTCGGATAATCCCCGGTGAACTGGTGATCGGTGAACTGCGGCAGGGCATTGTTCCGCTTCTCGCCGCCGACGGCCATGTAGAGCCCGTCGATCGACAGGAATTCCAGCGAATCGGCGCCGATGAACTTGCACATGTCGGCCAGCGTTTCGTGGTTGTTGGCCAGAAGCTTGTCCCGGTCCGGCGTATCGATGCCGTAGAAATCGGAATAGTAGATCATCGGGCTGGCAACGCGGATGTGGACTTCCTTCGCACCGGCCTCGCGCAGCATCTGCACGATTTTCACCGAGGTCGTGCCGCGCACGATGGAATCATCGATCAGAACAACACGGGCGCCGGAGATTACGGCCCGATTGGCCGAGTGCTTCAGCTTGACGCCGAAGGCGCGGATCTGCTGCGTCGGCTCGATGAAGGTGCGCCCGACATAATGGTTGCGGATGATGCCGAGTTCGAAGGGAATGCCGCTCTCCTGCGCATAGCCGATGGCCGCCGGCGTGCCGCCGTCGGGCACCGGCACGACGACATCGGCTTTCACCGGTGCTTCCTGCGCCAGGTTGATGCCCATGTTCTTGCGCGTCTGGTAGACATTGCGGCCGCCGACGATGGAATCGGGACGGGCGAAATAGACATATTCGAACAGGCACAGCCGTTCGGGCTGTTTCAGCGCGGGCTTGCGCGAATCGATGGAAATCGAGCCGTCCGGCTGCTCTTCGCAGATGATGACCTCGCCGTTTTCAACGTCGCGCACGAATTTCGCGCCGATGATGTCGAGCGCGCAGGTCTCCGAACAGAAGATCGGCTTGCCGTCCAGCTCGCCCATCACCAGCGGGCGGATGCCGGTGGGGTCGCGCGCGGCGATCAGCTTTGTGCGGGTCATGGCGATCATCGAATAGCCGCCTTCCATCTGGCTGATGGCATCGATGAACCGGTCCGACGATGTCTTGGCGCGCGACCGGGCGATCAGATGCAGAACAACCTCGGTATCCGAGGTCGATTGACAGATCGCACCGTCGGAAATCAGCTTGCGCCGCATGAACAGGCCGTTGGTGAAATTGCCGTTATGGGCAATGGCGATGCCGCCGACGCCGAGTTCGGCAAAAAGCGGCTGGACATTGCGCAGCACCGTGCCGCCCGTGGTGGAATAGCGCACATGGCCCATCGCCATCGAGCCCCTGAGGCTCTCCAGCATGGCCGGGTCGGTATAATGGTCGCCGACGAGGCCGAGATGGCGTTCGGAGCGGAACTGCTGACCGTCATAGGAGACGATGCCGGCGGCTTCCTGTCCGCGATGCTGAAGCGCATGCAGGCCCAGCGCCGTCAGTGCGGCTGCGTCGGGGTGGCCCAGAACGCCGAAAACGCCGCATTCCTCGTGCAGCGTATCGTCATCAAGGCTGAAATCATCATGATCGTCAAAACAGGTGTTCATCGCATGATCCGCAATTGGCTGGGGCAGGGCTGGTCTGAAAGCAGGGTTTTCAGACTACATGTCATTGGGCCGGAAATCCGGCGGAAATTTCAAAATTACGTTACCATCGACCATTGCCAGCAGCTGCGTCTCATCGCGACCGCGGTAGGTTTGCAATTCTCCGCCGCCGGGCAGATAGGATTCCAGCTTGGCGGCAAGCATGTCGAGCGCCGGCTTGGACTTCGCATTCCTGATCCAGTCGGGGCTTTGCGCATCGCCGACCAACCAGTTCCAGAACGCCACGGCGACAGCCAGAATCAGCACGCCGCGCACCAGCCCGAAAACAAAACCGAGCGAACGATCAAGCACGCCGGCCCGGCTGTCGATAATATAGTCCGCAAAACGCGTGGTCACCAGTGAAAGAAGCACGAGAGCGATCAGAAAAACGATCGCGAAGGCGCCGGCCATGGCCAGGCGCGCATCACCGAGAAAGCCCTCAAGGCTCGGTGCGAGCCAGGGATAGGCAAAATAGGCGATAACCGCCGACAATCCCCAGGCGAGAAGCGACAGGATTTCCCGTGAAAAGCCGCGCACCATGGCAAGTAAGGCCGAAAACAGAACAACGCCGACAACAATCAGATCGAACAGGGTTAGTGGCATGCATTGCTCCGCTTTTCGTGGGGGGATAAGCCCACACCTGCGACCGATCGGTTCCTCTGGCGGACAGATCAGTCGCTGTCATCCGATACCATCTCCGGTCTGCGGCCGGCGATATCGGCCACAAGTTCCGGTAGAGATTCCAGTCCTTTTAACCCGTTTACATTCGCTGACGCAATTTCTGCCGAACCGGCCGGCAGAGCCGCACGCGAAAACCCGAGTTTTGACGCTTCCTTCAGTCGCTGAGCGGCGTGGGTGACCGGCCGTATGGCGCCTGAAAGACTGACTTCGCCGAAATAGACACAATCGACCGGGAGAGCAAGTCCGACAAGTGATGAAATCAGGGCTGCCGCCACCGCAAGATCGGCGGCCGGTTCGGTGATGCGATAGCCGCCGGCGATGTTGAGATAGACATCGTGATTGCCGAGCCGAACCCCGCAATGGGCTTCCAGAACCGCCAGGATCATGGAAAGTCTGGCCGAATCCCAGCCGACGACGGCGCGGCGCGGCGTGCCGAGCGATGTCGGCGCGACAAGGGCCTGCACCTCCACCAGAACCGGCCGCGTGCCCTCCATGCCGGCGAAAACAGCAGCCCCCGGTGCCTTGTCGTTGCGTTCGCCCAGGAACAGTTCCGACGGATTGGCAACCTCGCGCAGGCCGGTGTCGCCCATCTCGAACACGCCGATCTCGTCTGTCGGGCCGAATCGGTTTTTGACGGTCCGCAGGATACGGTAGTGGTGGCCGCGCTCGCCCTCGAAATAGAGCACGGCGTCGACCATGTGCTCGACCACGCGGGGACCGGCGATCTGGCCTTCCTTGGTGACATGGCCGACCAGCACCATGGCGGTTCCGGTCTGCTTGGCAAACCGGATCATCGCCTGCACCCCGGTGCGCACCTGCGTTACCGTGCCGGGCGCGGCCTCGGCCTGATCCGACCACAGCGTCTGGATCGAATCGATGATCACCAGATCGGGGCGGGGGCCTTCGGCGAGCGTTGCCAGAATGTCCTCGACATTGGTTTCGGCGGCAAGCAGGACCTCGGCATTCGCCGCGCCAAGGCGTTTTGCGCGCAGGCGCACCTGGGCGATGGCCTCTTCGCCGGAAACATAGATCACGCGCTGGTTCTGGCGGGCAAGGGCTGCTGCGGCCTGCATCAGGATCGTGGATTTGCCGATACCCGGATCGCCGCCGACAAGCACGGCCGAGCCGCGCACGAAACCGCCGCCCGTTACCCGGTCGAGTTCGGCCATCCGGCTGGCAATGCGGGGGGCTTCCTCGCTTTCGCCATCCAGCGTCACAAGCGCGACGGGACGGCCCTTTTTCGGCGCGCGGGCCGGGCCGCCGCCGATACCGGCCGTCGGGTTTTCCTCGACGATCGTGTTCCAGGCGCCGCAGGCATCGCAACGGCCCGCCCAGCGGGGATGGATGCTGCCGCAATTCTGGCAGATGAACTGGGTTTTCGGTTTGGCCAAGGTCTCTTCTTTGTCCGGAAAAACGCGTCAGTCCGGCTGGATATAACGGCGACGGTAGCGCAAGCCAAGGGCGGTCAGCAATTCATAACCGATCGTGCCGGCTGCTGCGGCCGCTTCGTCCAGCGGAAGGTTGGGGCCGATGAGTTCGATATAGTCGCCGACCCGTATCGCGCCTTCGGGAACATCCGTCACATCATAAACGGTCATGTCCATGGTGATGCGCCCGGCAATCGGCACCTTGTAGCCGGCGACAGAACCGTAACCGCCGGCGCTGACGGCATCACGCAACGGAACGCCGGAGCCGGAGAGCGACCGGTGGTAGCCGTCCGCATAGCCCGACGCTGCAATTGCAAGCCGGCTGTCGCGGCCAAGCTTGCAGGTTGCCCCGTAACTCACCGTCGTACCGGCCCGGGCTTCGCGAATTTGAACGATACGGGCCTCGGCCGTTGCCGCCGGGCGCAGCCGTTTCGAGGTGCCGGCCTGCGAATCGCCGCCGTAAAGCGCAATGCCGGGCCGGGTGAGGTCGAAATGATAGTCCGATCCAAGGAAAATGCCGGCAGAGGCCGACAGACTGGTCTCCACGCCCTCGAAGGCGGATGCGGCGATCCGGAACCATTCCAGCTGCGCCTTGTTCATCGGCGAGGCCGGATCATCGCCGCAGGCGAGATGCGAGAGAATGAGGACCGGCTCGAAACTCGCCGGCCGCGAGACATCGCCGGCCAGCGCCAGTGCTTCCTCCACCGTCAGGCCAAGCCGGTTGAAACCGGTGTCGATCTGGAGCGCGCACGGATAATCGCCGAATTCGGCAACAGCTGCGAAGAAGAAGGAAAGCTGTTCGCTGCTGGCAAGGACCGGGACGAGGTCGTTTTCGAAAAACACTTCCTCCGTGCCGGGCCACATGCCGGAAAGCACAAAGATGCGGGCATCCGGCGCAAACCGTCTGAGCGTTGCGCCTTCTTCCGGAACGGCGACGAAAAAATCCGCCGCACCCGCGCCATAAAGCGCCTCGCCGACATCCTCGATGCCGAGGCCGTAGCCATCGGCCTTGACCACGGCGGCCGTTCGCGCCCGGCCGGAAAGCGCACGCATGGTCTTCCAGTTGCTCACGATGGCGCCGAGATCAATCGTCAGACGGGCAGCCGCCGCCTCGAAGGGGATTTCCCCCTCCGCAAGCGTTTCTTCAACAGGTTCATTCGAAAAATCAGACATGAAATCGCCGTTTGTTGCAAAATTTTGGCGATTATAGCGTGTTCACGCCGTGTCGCCCATGCCTATTCGTCAAAGCTGGAGTAGGACGGATCGGCAAGATCCGCAAAGCGCGTGTAGGCGGCCTGGAAGGCGAGGTTGGCGGTGCCTGTCGGTCCGTGACGCTGCTTGGCGATGATCACGTCGGCGGTTCCGCGCACCTTCTCGTATTTCATCTTCCACTCGTCATAGGCCGGATCGTCCGGATCGCGCGGTTCGAGGTTCTGGACGTAATATTCCTCACGATAAACGAACAGCACCACGTCCGCGTCCTGCTCGATCGAACCCGATTCGCGAAGGTCGGAAAGCTGCGGGCGCTTGTCGTCGCGGTTTTCTACCTGACGGGAAAGCTGGGAAAGGGCGATGATCGGAACGTTCAGCTCCTTGCCCAGCGCTTTCAGGCCGGTGGTGATTTCGGTCACCTCCTGCACACGGTTGTCGCCGGCCTTTTTCGAGCCCGTCATCAGCTGCACATAGTCGACCACCAGCAGATCAAGCCCGCGCTGGCGCTTCAGCCGCCGCGCGCGGGCGGAAAGCTGGGCAATGGAGATGCCGCCGGTCTGGTCGATGTAGAGCGGCACTTTCTGCATGGTCTGCGAGCAGGCGACCAGCTTGTCGAAATCGGCTTCGGTGATATCGCCGCGCCTGATCTTGGAGGACGACACTTCCGTCTGCTCGGAAATGATACGGGTGGCGAGCTGTTCGCCGGACATTTCGAGCGAGTAGAAGGCGACAACGCCGCCCTGTTTCGCCTCGATCGTGCCATCGGGCAGCACTTCCGGCTCGTAGGCCGAGGCGACATTCCAGGCGATATTGGTCGCAAGCGAGGTCTTGCCCATGCCCGGACGGCCGGCAAGGATGATCAGGTCGGAGCGCTGCAACCCGCCCATCTTGGCATCGAGCGTGTTGAGGCCCGTCGAGATGCCGGAGAGATGGCCGTCGCTCTCAAACGCCTTGCTGGCCATGTCGATGGCGATAGTCACCGCGTTTTCGAAGGACTGGAACCCGCCTTCGTAGCGACCGGTTTCAGCCAGCGCGAACAGCTTGCGCTCGGTGTCCTCGATCTGCTCGGACGGCGGCAGGTCGATCGGCGCTTCATAGGCGGTGTTGACGATATCCTCGCCGATTTCGATCAGCTGACGCCGGAGCGCCAGATCGTAGATCGTGCGGCCGTAATCCTCGGCATTGATGATGGTAACGGCTTCGGCGGCCAGCCGCGCGAGATATTGCGCCACCGTCAGGTCCCCGACCTTCATGTCGGAGGGCAGATGGGTCTTCAGCGTGATGGTGTTGGCGATCTTGTCCATGCGGATCGTATCGCCGGCCAGTTCATAGATCTTGCGATGCAGCGGCTCGTAGAAGTGCTCGGGCTTCAGAAAGTCGGAAACGCGGTAGAAGGCGCTGTTGTTGACGAGGATGGCGCCCAGAAGGGCCTGTTCGACTTCCAGATTGTTCGGCGCTTCACGCCCCTGCGGGGCACCGGATGCCTGGAACGAAAGGGACGGCGCAATGTCATTCATGGTTGATCTTTTCCGAAGGTCTGAAAACGGTTCGCTGGAGCATAGACGATTGAGGCTGCAAACACACCCGCTGCCACATCACACGCGGGTTCTCAACATCAATTCACAGGTCATCGGCATTGTTCAGCGTCAAATGGCGCCAAACGGGCCAGGCATCTTGACACGAATCGACACCGGCCAATCTCACGATAGCACAAAAATGCCCGGCCTCCTGTGAGAGACCGGGCACAAACATGTCGAAAGCAGGAGACGCCGATCAGGCGTTCTTGTCTTCCTCTTCGCCGTCTTCCTCAGCGGAAGCTTCGGTTTCTTCTTCCTCGTCGTCGAGGTCGTAGTCGGCATCGGGGTTGAAGAAGTCTTCCGGACGCAGGGCGTCTTCGTCGACACCGTAGATGGCGTCGGCGGAGGTGAGGTCTTCACCCTTGAGCTGACGTTCGGCTTCTTCGGCCGTACGGGCAACGTTCAGTTCGACAGTGACATAGACTTCGGCGTGAAGCTGGATTTCGACCCGGTGCAGACCGACGGTCTTGATCGGGTGGTTGAGGACAACCTGGTTGCGGGAAATCGTGAAGCCTTCGTCGCCGAGGATTTCAACGATATCGCGGGTGGCAACCGAACCGTAGAGCTGACCGGTTTCGCCGGCGGAGCGGACAACGATGAAGGACTTGCCGTCCAGCGTGTCGGCAATCTTCTGGGCTTCGTTGCGGCGCTCGAGGTTGCGGGCTTCAAGCACGGCGCGCTCGGCTTCGAAACGGGCCTTGTTGGCGTCGTTGGCGCGCAGTGCACGGCCGGTCGGCAGCAGGTAGTTACGGGCATAGCCATCGCGAACCTTGACGGTTTCGCCCATCTGGCCAAGCTTGGCGATGCGTTCAAGCAGAATTACTTCCATGGGTTGTTCCTTTCATTGTCGTCATCGTTCGGCGGTGTTGCATCCGGTGAAAGGGCAATGGCCCGCCGTGTGTCAAGAAGACCCATCACCACAAAGATCAGGGCCGGGAAGGTGAAAATCAGCGAAAGATAGGAGAGGATGATAACCGGCACTGCCCAGCTCTTGCCGCGCGCGGCAAGGTGCATGCGGGCAAGGCCGGCCAGAAGAAAGCCGCCGCCGAATGCGCCGAGGCAGGCTGCTCCCACCAGTGCTATGGTTCCACCGAAGAAGGTTGCAACAAGCGCTGCAAGAAAAACGAAGATGGCATTGCGGTGCATGCGCAGCGACTGGGCGACATCCTCGCGCGGCCGGCTCGTCAGGCCCGAGGAAATCACGATCCGGGTCGCGAAATGATAGGCCACGAACAGCAGGATGACCGAGGTTGCGCCCTGAACGATCGGCAGCATCACCACGAACATCGACTTGAACTGGGCAATCAGCGCGGCATCGTTTGCAATTTCCGGGTTCTGCACCGTCAGCGCTTCGATGAAGGCGTCGATCAGTTCGCCGGTGGCATCGGGGCCATAACCGGCAACGACGCCGAGGATGATCAGCGCCAGCGTGATGATGGCGCACAGATGCAGCAGCAGGTCGGACAGTGGATACCATGCCGTCAGCCCGTCGGGGCCGCCGATTTCGCTTGCCGGACGCGCCAGATTGCCGAGATGGCTGAGCCAGCCGGCCGGCACCAGTGTGATGGCAAGCGTGTAAAGCGCGAAAAACGGAGAAACGACGAGGGCGCCGAGACCGCCGGCGACAACAATCGCGGCGAGGGCGGCAAAATTGCCCCAGCCAAGGCCGGCAATCAGGATCGGAAGGGCGGAGGCGGCCGACAGCAGCGTTGAAAACAGCGCATTGAAACTCGCCGCGTAAGCAAGCATGAAGCCCGCAACGCCGGCAAGCGCGCCAATCAGCAATGTCTTTGCATCAAGTGTTTTCATCCGCTGTCCTGCCCTGCGAGCAGTTAGAGAAGGCTGCCGTGTGTGCCGTTCTCAACCTGGGTTTTATTTATGAGGCTGCTGCGCGCCCACCGCGCCGGAGCCAATCTCGATTGTGTCATGCTCGGGCTTGACCCGAGCATCCATGCCCTCCGGAGAACCTCACCTGGATCCTCGGGTCAGGCCCGAGGATGACGCAGAGAATGAGGAGGGCGAGGGGCGCGAAAGCCTGCCCCGCCCACCGGAATCTTTAGGAAACGACGTAAGGCAGAAGGCCGAGGAAGCGGGCGCGCTTGATGGCGCGGGCGAGTTCACGCTGCTTCTTCTGGCTGACGGCCGTGATACGGGAAGGAACGATCTTGCCGCGCTCGGAAATGTAGCGCTGCAGCAGACGAACGTCCTTGTAGTCGATCTTCGGAGCGTTGGCGCCGGAGAAGGGGCAGGTCTTGCGACGACGGTTGAACGGACGACGCGTCGGGATGGAGGCGATAGCTACCATGATAAAAACTCCTTAATCTCGCAATCAGCTGCGCGGACGACGATCGCCGCGGTCACCACGGTTGTCGCGGCCGCCATCGCGGCGCGGACGGTCGTCGCGGTCACGCTTCTGCATCATCGCGGACGGGCCTTCCTCGTGTGCGTCGACCTTGATGGTCATGTAACGCAGGATGTCCTCGTTGATGCGCATCTGGCGTTCCATTTCGTGGATCGCTGCAGCCGGCGCGTCGATGTCCATCAGCGCGTAATGCGCCTTGCGGTTCTTGCGGATACGGTAGGTGAGGGACTTCAGGCCCCAGTTCTCGATACGGCCAACCGAGCCGCCATGCTCTTCGATCAGTCCCTTGTACTGCTCGACGATGCCGTCAACCTGCTGCGCCGTGATGTCCTGACGGGCCAGGAACACGTGTTCATAAAGTGCCATGTTGAATTGCCTTTCTTGCATTTACCCTTGTTCCGGACCTCGGCGGCTAAGCCTCAACGACTGCTCCTGGAGGGCAAGGCCCGGCAAGAAAAGCGTTTGATCGAGACGGTCGAGAGCGGCGACACGGGAGGCGGGCATACTTTACATGCCAGACGGTTTGCGGCGGGAAACAAAGCGTTGCCCAAACCCGAAACCGGCCCTCCGTTCAGCCACCAGCCTGAAGACCGGACCTTTGGATTGGCGTGCTTATACGCATTTTTGGCGGGATTGCAAGGGATAATGCAATGTTTAGCTCTCGCTTCGCCCCACACCGATGGGTAACGTGCAAAATGTTCAAACGAAGGCCATTTATATGCAAAATCGAGGTAAGGAGATCATTTCGTGGAAGAAGATGTTTGGCAAAGTTTGCTTAATTTAGAAAGTCGAGACAGAGTTAGCGACTGCTTCGAAACGATTCATTCAAGAAGTTTAAACGCGAGAAGAGCCAAAGAAATTATAGCTTCGGCTCGGCAAGGACGTGAATATTTCAAAAGTGCCTCGACAGCCTCTTTTGCTGTGCGCCCACTTCTCGCGTTTTATGGGGTTGCATCCCTTTGTCGTTGCCTGACACTGTTGTTTCGCAAGGTTTCTGGAGAGGAGGGATTAACACAGGGGCACGGGTTGGAAACGGTGAAGTGGCCGGCTATTCTTTCCGGCGACATATCGGTGGCGTTGGCCGCTGTTGGGACGCTTCGCGTGCGAACATGTGGGGGGCTGTTTTCTGACCTTGTTGCCGCTACTCGCCCATACTCCGTACTGAATATTTACGATGACATCCTGCACCTACCGGTGGATGGCGAGATAAAGCGACGGGGAATTGAGATATCGTTTGATGATATTCTCGAAAGACTTCCCGATTTATATGGTGCACAATCAAGATTTGGAACTCGCGTCAAAGAGTTTCGTTACTCACCGGTATCTGGGGCCGAAATCTCTGTTTTTGCCACATCTGATCATCCTGTTTGTGTTGAATATTCAAATGCAGGATTTAAGTGCTCTGAGGAAGACAACCCCTATGATGATAATTCAAAGATATCAATTTTGAGGATTGATGAAGCTGGTTTTAGAGCGTGTCTTCCGCAAATATTAGACACTCGAGTTAAGCGCACTATGGGCAATTACCCAAGCCCTCATTTGGTATCGAGGTTCTCCAAGGAAAATTGGTTATCACAGATATCGGTAACATACATAACCTCATATATGCTAGGAATGTTGGCCAGATATTTCCCCACCCATTGGAGTGCTTTGATGGGAGGTGAGAAGGGGGATGGGATTTGGCCAGATATAAATGCCGCGCAGAGATACATTGAAGTCGCGTTGCCAGAGTTGGTACTGGATGCAGTCAACAATGCTTTGTTCATGTCCGAAAAGAAACACGACAAGCCTGAAATGTAGGTTTCGATGTTCTAAAATGGGTTGTTTGTTCATTGAGTTAAATTTTAACTAGCTAAACCAACGCCCAGATATACCCCGCATAAGCCACCAGCATCACCACACCCGTCGCCCTGTGAAACTTCGGCGCAAAAAACAGCATCGCCGCGAAGAACACGCTCGCAGCCAGCATCACCGGCACGTCCAGGGTGGCAAAGCCATTGGATACCGGTAGCGGGGCGATGACTGCGGTGGCGCCGAGGATGCAGAGGGTGTTGAAGATGCAGGAGCCGGTGACATTGCCGATGGCGACATCGGAGTGGCGTCTGGTGGCGGCGACGACGGCGGTGGCCAGTTCCGGCAGGCTGGTGCCGAGGGCGACGACGGTCAGCCCGATCACGGCATCGGAAACGCCGAAGTGGACGGCAAGTTCGGTGGCGCCGCGAATCAGGAATTCCGCGCCGAAGAGCAGGATGATGAGCCCGGCAATGATCAGAAGCGCCATCTTCCAGACCGGCATGGCGTTGGTATCGACGTCCACGTCGTCATCGAGGGCGGCCCCGGTTTTGCGCGCCCACATGTAGGTGCGCAGCAGATAGAGTGCGAGCAGGGCCAGAAGGGCCAGCCCGGCAATACGGTCGATCACATCATACTGGACCAGGAAAAACAGGAAGACGGCGGAGGCGACCATGGTCGCCGCATCACGCCTGACGCTGCGGTCCCACCCGGAAATCGGGAAGATCACGGCCGCCGTGCCGACAATCAGCAGAATATTGGCAATGTTGGAGCCGACGACGTTGCCGAGCGCGATGCCGGGCGCGCCGGACAGTGCTGCGCGCACCGAGACCAGAAGTTCCGGCAGCGAGGTTCCGAAACCGACAATCACCAGAGACGCGACAAGCGGAGAAATGCCGATGCGCCGGGCCGTGGCGACCGCGCCGCTCACCAGCCATTCAGCACCGAAATAAAGGCCGAGGAGACCGAGCGTAACGTAGATGTAATCCAATTCCGGTCCCTGTCATTGCCAGGCCGGCTGAAAACCGGCGAAACGTACGGTGGTGCGCAATGCATATGGTGCGCATGCCCGCAGAAACAATGTTTCGCCGGTTTTTCACTCAGATCGGCATCGGGAATTCGCGGTGCACCATGGCAATGTCGTGAAGCACGTCGTCGGAAAGCGTGATATCGGCCGCCGCGATATTGTTTTTCAGCTGTTCCATCGAGGTCGCCCCGATGAGCGCTGCGGTGACGAACGGCCGTGACAGCACGAATGCAAGTGCCATCTGTGCGGTATCGAGACCGTGCTTTTCGGCCACGGCGCAATAGGCATCGACCGCCGGTTCCTGCTGCGCCTGCCGCCGGCCGCCGAGTTCCGGCTGGATGGACGCGCGCGAGCCGGGCGGAATCTTGCCGCCGCGATATTTGCCGGAGAGCAGGCCGGTCGCCAGCGGCGAGAACGCCAGAAGGCCGACATCTTCATAATAGGCGAGTTCGGCCATATCGAGATCGTGATGGCGGTAGAGCAGGCTGTATTCATTCTGAACGGTCGAAATCCGTGTCCGGTCACACTGTTCGGCGCGGTTGAGATAGCGCATCGTGCCCCAGGCGGTTTCGTTGGAAAGGCCGATGGCGCGGATCTTGCCGTCCTTGACCAGCCGGTCCAGCGTGTCGAGCGTTTCGGCAATGTCGATATGGCTCTGGTAGCGGTCCTGGCCGTAAGGGGTGTAGGTCCAGGAATTGCGGAAGTGGAAATGACCGCGATTGGGCCAGTGAATCTGATAGAGGTCGATATAATCGGTCTTCAGCCGTTTCAGGCTGGCGTCGAGGGCGGTGCGGATCGTCTGCGGCGTGATCGGCTTGCCGTCGCGGATCCACTGGCGGCCGGAGCCGGCGATCTTGGTTGCCAGAATGATGTCGTCGCGCTTTTTGCGGTTCTCGAACCAGCTGCCGATGAATTCCTCGGTACGTCCATAGGTCTCCGCGCTCAGCGGCGTGACGGGATAGAGTTCGGCGGTATCGAAAAAGTTGACGCCGTTTTCCACGGCATAGTTCATCTGGGCATGGGCTTCGTCTTCGCTGTTTTGCGAGCCCCATGTCATCGTTCCCAGGCCGATTCCGGACACTTCGATTCCGGTGCGTCCCAAGCTATTGGTTTTCATAGATTTACCTTGAAAGTCAGTTTGGCGGGTTGCGGCCGAATGTAACCGGATGCACGTTAAGAGCAAGCGCCGGCGGCGATTTTTACGTGTTAATTCGGCGGCCAATGCAGTGCCGTTGCTATTGACACAGGCGGATGAAACGTCAAATGGAGTTGCATTTCCGGCGTGGACCGGCACAAAGCCGCGCCGTTGAACACGAAATGATTGGCTAAGGGGCCACAGATGACAGTCGCATTTACCTTTCCCGGACAGGGAAGTCAGAGCGTTGGCATGGGCAAGGCGCTGGCGGATGAGTTCACCGCCGCCCGGCTGGTTTTCGAGGAAGTCGACGATGCGCTCGGCGAAAAGCTTTCGCAGACCATCTGGGAAGGGCCGGAAGACGCACTGCAGCTGACCGCCAACACGCAGCCCGCGCTGATGGCCGTTTCGCTTGCCGTCGTCCGGGTGCTGGAGGCCGAAGGTCTCGACCTGAAAACCGACATTTCCTATGTCGCCGGCCATTCGCTGGGCGAATATTCCGCGCTGTGCGCTGCGGGCACGTTCTCGCTTGCCGATACGGCCCGGCTTCTGCGCATTCGCGGCAATGCCATGCAGAAGGCCGTTCCGGTGGGCAAGGGCGCCATGGCCGCCATTATCGGCCTTTCATTCGAAGACATCGAGGCGCTGTGCAGCGAGGCCGCTTCTGCCGGTGTGTGCGAAATCGCCAATGACAATGGCGGCGGCCAGGTGGTGATCTCCGGTGAAAAGGCCGGTGTTGAAAAGGCCGTGGCAATCGCCAGCGACAAGGGCGCAAAGCGCGCGCTGCTGCTGCCGGTCTCCGCACCGTTCCATTCCTCGCTGATGGCGCCTGCCGCAGATGCGATGGCCGAAGCGCTGGCGGATGTCCGCAAGGGTTCGCCTGTCGTGCCGGTCGTTGCCAATGTGCGCGCCGAGCCGGTGACCGATCCCGAGGAAATCGTCAGCCTGCTGGTGGCACAGGTGACCGGCCGGGTGCGCTGGCGCGAAACGGTGAGCTGGTTTGCGGCCAACGAGGTTGAAACGCTCTATGAGATCGGCGCCGGCAAGGTGCTGACTGGTCTGGCGCGGCGTATCGACCGGGCGCTGAACGGTATCGCCGTCGGCGCACCGGCGGATATCGACGGCGCGCTCAAGGCCATCAAGGGCTGAGGTTTGAGAGAAGTTGAGAACGGTCTGCGCTGTGCAGGCCTGATGAAGCGAACATTACCGGACGAGGTTTTGATATGTTGGATCTGACTGGGCGCAAGGCGCTGGTGACGGGCGCAAGCGGTGGCATCGGCGAAGCGATCGCCCGCCAGCTTCACGGACAGGGCGCCACCGTCGCGCTCCACGGCACCCGCGCGGAAAAGCTTGAGGCGCTGGCCGCAGAGCTTGGCGAACGCACCCTTGTGCTGCCCGCCGACCTTTCCGACCGCGATGCGGTCAAGGCGCTTGGTGAGAAGGCCGAAGCCGATCTCGGCGGCGTCGATATCCTGGTCAACAATGCCGGCATCACCCGCGACGGCCTGTTCGTGCGCATGAGCGATGCGGACTGGGAAAGCGTGCTCGATGTCAACCTGACGGCCGCTTTCGTGCTGACGCGCGCGATCATGCATCCGATGATGCGCCGCCGCTTCGGCCGGGTGATCAACATCACCTCGATCGTTGGCGTTACCGGCAATCCGGGGCAGGCCAATTACTGCGCCGCCAAGGCCGGGATGATCGGTTTTTCCAAGTCGCTGGCGCAGGAAGTTGCACCCCGCAATGTCACCGTCAATTGCGTGGCGCCGGGCTTTATCGAAACGGCGATGACCGACAAGCTGAACGACAAGCAGAAGGAAGGTATTCTTTCCGCCGTGCCGATGAAACGCATGGGAAGCGGTGACGATATCGCTTCCGCCGTCACCTATCTTGCCTCCAACGAGGCTGGCTACGTGACGGGCCAGACCCTGCACGTCAATGGTGGCATGGTGATGGTCTGAACAAGGGCCGTTTTAGGCGGGGATGGGGCGGCGAAATGCCCTTACTTGCCGTAAACCGGCGCTTTTTGGGCTTTGCGCCGTGAACAAACCATGGTAAGCGGGCCGGGACTGCCAAGAACAGTCCAGCGGACGAAACCCGGTTGATCCGGGTTTTCCATAGTGGGCCTTGGTTCACATGTTTGCTGCCGCATCTCTTGAACGGAAAAAGAGGGCCGGCGGCGTTAACTTCAGAGGATGCCCTGGGCATTCCATCGAACTTGAGACAGGTCGAGGATACCGACATGAGCGATATCGCAGAACGCGTTAAGAAAATTGTAGTTGATCACCTGGGCGTTGACGCCGACAAGGTTGTTGAAAGCGCCAGCTTCATCGACGATCTGGGCGCAGACTCGCTCGACACCGTCGAGCTGGTTATGGCCTTCGAAGAAGAATTCGGTGTTGAAATCCCCGATGATGCAGCCGACTCCATCCTCACCGTGGGCGACGCTATCAAGTTTATCGAGAAGGCTCAGGCCTGATCGAAAGAAATTGACGGGCGGTTTTCAGGGGGGTCCCTGATTACCGCCTTGATCGGCCCGGTCAAACGGGCCATTTTTTTGTCCTGAACACCGCATTCGGCCTCTGCCGGTTTTGCAATCCGGCCGACGGTGCGGTTTGATCGGGGCTGACTGCCGGAAAGGCGCTGGTCACATGTTTGATGCGACCGGTTCCGTTTCAGGATATTGAAGCCGCTATACTGGGACAGCGGCGATCGGGCTTTGCCGAAGGCCGGTCCGATATAAAATTGAAGAAGGGGCGATCCACCAATGAGGCGTGTAGTAATCACCGGTTTGGGTATGGTAACGCCGCTGGGATGCGGAACCGAAGTAACCTGGTCACGTTTGCTGGAAGGCCGTAACGGCGCAAGCAAGGTCACAGCTTTCGAGACGGATGATCTGGCGGCCAGGATTGCCTGCTCCATCCCGCTGGGCGACGGCAGCGACGGCACGTTCAATGCCGATGAATGGCTTGAGCCGAAAGAGCAGCGCAAGGTCGACCCCTTTATCACTTATGCGATGGCCGCTGCCGACATGGCGCTGAACGATGCCGACTGGCATCCGAAAAGCGATGACGACCAGATTTCGACCGGTGTGCTGATCGGCTCCGGTATCGGCGGTCTCGATGGTATTGTCGAAGCCGGTTACACGCTGCGCGACCGCGGCCCGCGCCGGGTTTCGCCGTTCTTCATTCCGGGACGGCTGATCAACCTCGCTTCCGGCCAGGTCTCCATTCGCCACAAGCTGCGCGGCCCAAATCACTCTGTTGTCACCGCCTGCTCGACCGGCGCGCATGCCATTGGCGATGCAAGCCGTCTGATCGGCTTCGGTGATGCCGACGTCATGGTTGCAGGCGGCACGGAATCGCCGATCTGCCGCCTGGCTCTGGCCGGCTTTGCCGCCTGCAAGGCGCTGTCGACGGATTACAACGACGATCCCCAGCGCGCTTCGCGTCCCTATGACGTCGATCGTGACGGTTTTGTCATGGGCGAGGGCGCCGGCGTTGTCGTGCTCGAAGAGCTTGAACATGCCAAGGCCCGCGGTGCCAGGATCTATGCCGAAGTTGTCGGTTACGGGCTGAGCGGCGATGCCTATCACATTACCGCGCCGTCCGAAGATGGCGAAGGCGCTTTCCGTTGCATGACGACGGCCTTGAAGCGGGCAGGCATTACCCCCGGCGATATCGACTATATCAATGCCCATGGCACCTCGACCATGGCCGATACGATTGAGCTTGGCGCGGTAGAACGGCTGCTCGGCGATGATGCCGACAAGGTGTCGATGTCGTCGACTAAATCGGCGACCGGGCATCTGCTGGGGGCTGCCGGTGCGATCGAGGCGATCTTCTCGACCCTGGCGATCCGCGACAATGTCGCCCCGCCGACGCTGAACCTCGATAATCCCGAGCGCGAAACCGCAATCGACCTCGTGCCCAAGGTGGCCCGCAAGCGCGATATCGATGTGGCGCTGTCGAATTCCTTCGGTTTCGGCGGCACCAACGCGTCTCTGGTACTGCGCCGCTACAACGGCTGACGTCAGCGCAAGTCCGACACAGTCACTGTGGATGAGAAAAACAAACGGCTGACATTTTGCGGCCGTTTTTTTATCTAGGTTCAACGGCTTCGATCTCGAATTCGATTTATCGCCGCGACCGGCCGGGATACAGGCCGGCGGGGGCATTTATAAATTTCGCTACGCGCCGCGGCGCGGTGGCAAAGCTGTTTGAAAAGAGGTACCGGTGCGCGGTTCTGATCAGGATAACGGACGTGAGAACGGCGATGGCGCGAACGACGACCGCCGTCCGATTGTGCCGAAATCTGCCAAGGAAGCATTGCGGCCCGAGCGGGTGCCCGAACCCGTTCGACGCTCGAAAAAGGCGAAGAGCCAGTTCGTGATCTTCCTGAACTTCGTGATGACATTGCTGGTTCTGGGCGCTGTCGCGGTCGGCGGTATCTATTATTATGCAAAATCGAGCTATGACGAGCCCGGTCCGCTGACGGTGAATGCCGAATTTACGGTGCGGGAAGGCGCCGGGGTTTCGACGATTGCGCGCGACCTCGAACGCAACGGGATCATCAGCGATTCGCGGATATTCCGCTATGTCACGGCCGCCCATCTGCGCAGCGAGGGCGAAACGCTGAAGGCCGGTGATTACGAGATCAAGGCCGGTTCCTCGATGGCGGATATCGCGGCTTTGCTCGAATCGGGAAAATCCATTCTCTACAGCATCTCGTTTCCCGAAGGTTACACCGTTCAGGAGGTTTTCGACCGGCTTGCAGCCGACCCCAACCTGAGCGGCGATCTGCCGGAAGAACTGCCGCCGGAAGGCAGCCTGATGCCGCAGACATACCGTTTCTCGCGCGGGACGGATCGCACGGAAATCATCGACCAGATGCGCGAAGGCCAGCAGCAGCTGATCGACGAAATCTGGCTGAAACGCGATCAGGGACTGCCCATCGATAACAAGGAAGACTTCGTTACGCTGGCCTCGATCGTCGAGAAGGAAACCGGCATTGCCTCGGAGCGCCCGCAGGTTGCTGCGGTGTTCCTCAACCGGCTCGAGCGGGGAATGCGGCTGCAGTCGGATCCGACGGTGATCTACGGTCTATTCGGCGGCGAGGGCAAGCCGTCCGACCGGCCGATCTACCGGTCCGATCTCGACAAGGAAACGCCCTACAACACCTATCAGATCAGCGGCCTGCCGCCGGGGCCGATTGCTAATCCGGGCAAGGCCGCGCTGGAGGCGGTTGCCAATCCTGCGCTTACCGATGACCTTTATTTTGTCGCCGACGGCAGCGGTGGTCACGCCTTCGCCAGAACGCTGGACGAGCACAATGCCAATGTGCGCCGCTGGCGCCGGATCGAGGCCGAGCGGGGCAGCGACTGACGCGTCAAAGCGGGGCTCAAACCTGCCGCTTACCGCAGGCCGCGAAATGCTGTAGGTTGCGCCGCAAACGGCCTTTCGGTCAGCACATTGCCAGGAGAGCAACTTATGAAGCCGCAATCGATGACGGGCTTTGCACGCAGTGACGGATACTGGCAGCGTTATCGCTGGACGTGGGAACTCAGGGCCGTCAACGGCAAGGGGCTCGATGTCAGGCTGAGGTTGCCGCAGGGCAGCGATCATCTCGAAACGGACGTCAGGAAACGCCTTGCCGAACGGCTTGCGCGCGGCAATGTTCAGGTTGCGCTTTCGATCACGCTGGCTGAAAGCCGACTCGAACTGGTTGTCAATGAAGCCGCTCTTCAGGCGGTTCTCGATCTCAAGGCGAGGCTGGGTGACGTTCTCGACGACAAGCCGTTGTCGCTCGAAGGCCTTCTTGGCCTGCGCGGCATTGCCGATTTCCGCGAGGGTGAGGAAGACAGCGCGGCGCTTGAAACCCGTGACGGCATGATCCTCGGTGATCTGGATGTCGCGCTTGACCGGCTGTGCGCCATGCGCGGCGAAGAAGGCGAAAAGATCGTTGCGGTTCTGGGCCGGCAGATCGACAGGATTGCCGAACTGACCGGAACGATCGAGGCCGATCCGTCACGCACGCCTGCCGCTATTGCCGAGCGGCTTTCCGAACAGGTCGGCAGGCTGGTTGATGCCGCGCCCTCGCTGGACAGCGACCGGCTTTATGCCGAAGCGGTGCTGCTGGCAACCAAAGCCGATCTGCAGGAAGAAATCGACCGTCTGAATGCCCATGTCGCGGCAGCGCGCGCGCTTCTGGAAAAGGGCGGCCCCTGCGGGCGGCGGCTTGATTTTCTGGCCCAGGAATTCAATCGTGAAACCAATACGATCTGCTCGAAATCGAATGCAGTTGCAGTGACGGCGGCCGGCCTTGAACTGAAAACCGTCATCGACCAGTTTCGCGAGCAGATCCAGAATCTGGAGTAAACCCCATGGCAGAAAACCAGGCTGCGAACCGACGCGGCGTCATGCTGGTGCTGGCCGCCCCCTCAGGTGCGGGAAAATCCACCATTGCACGGCGGCTTCTCGCTGAAGATCCGCTGATCGACCTGTCGATCAGCGCGACCACCCGCCCGCGCCGCAAAAGCGAGCAGGAAGGGGTGCACTATTTCTTTCTGGAGCCGGACGAATTCATCAAACGGCGCGATGAAGGGGGCTTTCTCGAATGGGCCGAGGTCCATGGCAATTTCTACGCCACCCCGCGTGCGGCCGTTGAGCGCTCGCTTGCGGCCGGGCGTGATGTGCTCTTCGATATCGACGTGCAGGGTGCGGAACAGCTGAAACAGGCGCTGCCGCGCGATGTCGTCGGCATTTTCGTGCTTCCGCCGTCGATGAAGGCGTTGAAGGCGCGGCTCCTGGCCCGCGCGGAAGACAGCAAGGCGGCCATGGATGTCAGGCTGAAGAACGCGACCGGCGAGATTTCCCGCTGGCGCGATTACGAATATGTGGTCGTCAATGACGACCTTGAAGATGCCTATGATCTGGTCCGGTCGATCCTGAGGGCGGAGCGGGCCAAGCGCGAATATGAAAGCGTGATTCCCCACCACGTCGACGCGCTGCTGTCGGAGTAGAAGGGCTCTAAAGCGCTGTCGCAAGCGCGCAGAATTCGGCAACGCTCAGCGTTTCGGCACGCCGGGTCGGATCGATTCCGGCCTTTTCAAGCAATGTCTCGCCACCCAGCCCCTTCAGGCTTTGTCGCAGCATCTTGCGACGCTGGCCGAAGGCTGCCTGAGTGACTTTTTCAAGCGCTGAAGCCGTCACGGCGATCGGTTGTGTCCGTGGCGCAAGATGGACCACGCTCGACGTCACTTTCGGCGGCGGCGTGAAAGCCTGCGGGGGCACGTCGAAAGCGATCCTCGCCTCGGTACGCCAGCCGGCAAGCACGCCAAGCCGGCCGTAATGCGCGCTGCCGGGCTCGGCAACAATGCGCTGGGCGACTTCCTTTTGAAACATCAGCGTCAAGGACTGCCAGTAGGGCGGCCAGTCATCGGGCAGTAGCCAGTTCACCAGCAATTGCGTGCCGACATTATAGGGCAGGTTGGCAATGACGCGGATCGGCTGGCCGCCGGCAAGGGCGGCATAGTCGACCGTTAGCGCATCGCCTTCGATGATCTCGAGCCTGTCGGGATAATGCGCCGCAATCTCGTGCAAGGCCGGCAGGCACCGCGCGTCGCGCTCGATCACCGTCAGTTTCCTGATCCCGAGAGAGAGAATGGCCCGTGTCAGGCCACCGGGCCCGGGGCCGACCTCGACCACATGGGCGCCTTCCAGCGCGCCTGCCGTGCGCGCGATCTTCTGCGTCAGATTGAGGTCCAGAAGGAAATTCTGTCCGAGCGCCTTGCGGGCATTCAGTTCGTGCGCTGCCAGAACCTCACGCAGGGGCGGAAGATCGTCGATCCGGGACATTATCGATCCTGCTTTCCGCCGGACAGCACGGCTGCCAGCTTCAGCGCCTCCTCGAGGCTTCGCGGATCCGCTATGCCGCGCTCGGCGATGTCGAAAGCCGTGCCGTGGTCCGGCGACGTTCTGACAAAGGGCAGGCCGAGCGTCGCGTTGACACCTTGCTCGAAGCCAAGCGTCTTGACCGGAATCAGCGCCTGATCGTGATACATGCAGATCGCTGCGTCGTATCGCGCCCGTGCGCTAGCATGAAACATGGTGTCGGCGGGCAGGGGGCCGACGACATCAATGCCTTCGGCGCGCAGCGTATCGAGCGCCGGGCGGACAATTTCTTCGTCCTCCCGCCCGATCGTGCCCTGTTCGCCCGCATGCGGGTTCAGACCGGCAACGGCCAACCGCGGGGCCTTGATGGCGAAGCGCTCGGCAAGGTCGCGGGCCGTGATCCGGATCGTTTCGATGATCAACGCCTGGTCAAGCGCGGCAGGAACGTCCGACAGCGGGATGTGAATGGTGACCGGAACCACGCGCAGCGCCGGGCAGGCCAGCATCATTACCGGACGGTATTGCGTCCCGGTTTCGCGCCGCGCAAGCTCGGCCAGGAATTCGGTGTGGCCGGGAAAGCCGAAGCCCGAACTGTAGAGAACGGATTTTGCAATCGGATTGGTCACCAGAGCCGCCGTCTTGCCGCGCTGGGTGAGCTTTACGCCGGTTTCGATTGCGGCAATCGTTCCGGCCGCCGTCGCCGGGTCCGGCTTGCCGGGCGCGACAGGCGTTGCCGCATCGATCGCGAAAACCGGCAGGGCGGCATGAAACGTGTCGCAGGCTGCTTCGGGGGCGCAGACCTGCACCGGCACATCCAGTTCAAGCATGGCCGCACGGGTCTGGAGAATGCGCGGGTCGCCGAGATAGACGAAAGGCGCAATCCCGGTCTCCTCGCGTCGCGACCAGGCTTTCAGGGCGATTTCCGGGCCGATGCCGGCAGGGTCGCCCTGAGAAAGAGCAAGTGGCAGATTGGTCTTCATGTCCGGTGCAATCAGGATTTACCCGGCGTGACGATCTGGGCCTTGCTCTTCAGTTCCTCCATGTAGCGCTCGCTTTCGCTTTCCGTATCGGCGTCGGCGGAGTCTTCCTTGGCGCTGAGAACCAGCCGGGCCGCGTAATCGTCCGATGTCGTTTCACGCTCGCAAATCGCCAGGAATTCGGCGCCATAGGGCGTTGTCTTGACCGATGTCGTATTGCCCGTGGCCTTGCTTACCGCGTCCTTCCACTCGGCCGGCAATTGCGGCTCCAGGAAACGGCCATAGTCGAGGACGGTCACGTCGTTCATGGTGGCCGCAAACGAAATGGCCTGATCGCATCCGGGGAATTTCGAACGCGCGGATTCAGCCTCGCGCTTGCGCTTGGCCAGCAACGAGCCGCGTTCCTTCTCCGGTACGACAAAAACAATCCGCTTCAGCAGGTATTCGGTGGTCTCCGGCTTCTTGCCTTCCTTCTCCGCTTCTTCAAGCTGGGCGATGAACTCGTCGTCAGGCAGCAGTGTGCTGCCGCCATAGCGCGCGCGCAAAAGCTGGCCCCAGCTCATGGAGACGGCAATGTAGAACTTGAAATGATCGACCCCGACGCCGGCCTGATTGAGAATGTTGCTCATCTGGGCGACGGACATGCCGTTGCTCTTGGCGAAGTTGGCAAAGGACGCATCGACTTCGGGCTGGGTGACGGACATATTGCGCAGCGCAATCTCCGACTGTTTCAGCGCCTGATCGATCATCGCCTCACGGGCTTTCTCGTTGAGATTGCCCTTCGTGCCCATCAGCCGAAGCAGGTTCCGGCGCTTGGCGATGTCGTCATTGGTGATCGGCACATTGTTGACGATCACCGCAATGTCGACGGTCTTGGCGAAGGCGGGTTGCGGGGCAACGCCCACGATGCTTGCCGTGGCGATCATGGCGGCGGCAAATGCGGTCACTGAAAATCTCGCGGCAGTCATATTGTTTCCTTTCAACAGCCTCACGCTCCCGTCAGGTCTGCGTGCGGCATCGATACGGCCTTCCGGCGGGCGCGGCGTTTGCCATAAGCTTTCACGGCGCCATCTTGCCGCTCCCCCCAAGGCGCGGTCCGATAAGGTGTCTGTTTCCTACAAGGGCATGTCATCCACCGACCCATGCCCAGAACTCGATGGCAATGTTTTGTCCATTTTAGGGGCAAAAGCAAGGCATTGATCGGATAGAACGGGTTGTCGGGCCTATTCGAATGAATCGCTGCCGACAACGATGTCGCCGAGTGTGCGGAACGTCAGACGTGCGCCGATCGTCCAGTCGACGGCTTCGCGGTTGTTGTCGTCCCAGTCTTCCTCGTAGGTGATCGAGAAAATCGTGCAGATATCCTCGTAGGTCAGGCCGACCCAGCGATTGGTGACGACATTATTGGCAAGGTCATAGGTCAGGGAACCGGAAATTCCCCAATTCTCGTTCAGGCGAAGCGTGCTGGTGGATTTCAGTTCGCTGTTGCGCTCTTCATAGGCATAGCCCGGCTGGGCGGCGATATTGGTATAATCAAGCGCGGTATCGAACCGGTGCGATCTGAAATCGATACCGACATCGGTTCTTGCAAGCGAGAAATCCTCCTGGTCGAAACGCGCGGCTCCCGTCAGCGAAAGGCCAAAGGGGAAACTGATAGCGGCGGCGCCGACATAATCGGAGCGCGACGATTCCAGGCCCGAGTCGATACCCACGCCGACCAGATCGGGCGAGGCGTAGGAATTGCGACCGGCAAGCTGGAAAGATTGTCCGAACAGGCCGTTGACCAGTATGCCGGAATCATAAACCCCGCGATAGCGGAAGCCGATATTGGCGCGCGTACCGCCTTCAACGCGGTCGAAACCGGAAAACTTGTCGCGCTCGAACAGTGTCAGGGGATCGAAGACGAAGCTCTGCGCGTCCTCGTTCGGCAGTCCGCCGGCATGCTGTTCGTCGGGACGTATGAACACCTGTCCGATCGGTTCCAGGATATGCGAACCGAAACTGTTGCTGATCAGCAGGGGATATTTGAGCTCGAGGCCTGCCGTCACCATGGCGCGGGCTGCCGCATCCTCATCGACGAAATTGCCGGGATAGGAATAGGCGCCGCCGTTGATCTGGTCGGGGTCATCGACATTGAGAAGATAACCATCGGCACGCGCGGCCAGAAGCGGCGTGATCTGCAGGCCCCCATCGGTGGTAAAGGTCCGCTTCCACTCCACTTCGCTGGTCAGGCGGGTACTGTTTCCCTCAAGACCGAGGAAGCGGTCATTCACGCTCGTCGGCTTAACGTCGTTTTTGCTGCGGACGATATTGGTCAGGTTGTTGGTGACGGACAGTTGTCCGCCGAAGATCGGCTCCGGTGCGATATAATCGTAATCGATAACCGGCACGACGATCGCCTGCTTGCTTTCGGCGGCGTTGAAGCTGTCGGCATCCTGAACATCAAAATAATTCGCCTTGATCGAAAGCGAACTGCGCTTGCCGAGCCCTTCAAGATAGATCTGATTGTTGAAGATCCTTTCGTCGTGACCTCCGATCGAATAGGTCCGCGCAAAATTATTGTCGCTCTGGATCATCGCGTCCCAGCCGAAAACCCAGCGCGGATTAATCTGGAATTCACCGGTGGAAGCGATCAGGGCGCGGCCATTGGCCTTGGCATCGCTGGTGCCGCTGGAAAACCGGTCGCTGCCCTGCTGGTCGATGCCGGCAAGGCGCAGCGTATGTTCGCCGTCGCGATAGCGTTTGCGGTATTCCGCCTCGACCAGGAAACCCTGTTCCGTGTAGCCGGTCCCGGTAAAGGTGACGTCCGAACTCGGCGAAATCGGAATGTAATAGGGCAGGGAAAACCCGACACCGAGATTTTCGGCAATGCTCATCGAAGGAAACAGGAAACCGCGCTTGCGCTTCACGCTCGGGTCAGGAACCGTGATTGACGGCAGGCGCGCAATCGTGTGCCCGAGGAGCTGGAAACGCGGGCTTTCGAGACGGACTGTGTGGGTGACGCCGTCCTGAATCACGCGCTGCGCACGGATCTGCCAGAACGGCGGTTTCTCGGGGTTTTCGGCGCAAGGGATGCAGGCCGTATAGACGCCGTTTTCCAGGATCATCTTGTTGCCGTCAACGCGTTCGGCCCGTTCACCGGCAACCGCGATGTTGTCCGGCGTGCGCAGGCTGATCGCGTCGAGAAAGCCATTGGCGAAGTCGTCTGTGACGTCAAGCTTTTCGGCACGCAGGTGATTCCCGTCGGGATCGATCACCTCGATCCCTTCATAAGCCATCAACCGGCCGGCCTTCTGGTCGTACTCCACCTTGTCGGCGACCATGCGGTAACCGGCATAATAGATCTGGACGCCGCCGAGCGCATAAACCTTCTGGGTATCGTGATTGTAGACCAGCTCATTGGCTGTCAGCAGCATCGGCCCGGAATCATCGCCCGGCGCGGAAATCCCGAGATCTCCCTGCGCGCCGGCGGGCGTTGCCAGAAAACCGACCGGGGTCAGCGCGCTTGCAAGAACCAGAAGCCCGGCAAGGCGCAATTTGCTCTTACGTTGCCGGGACACTAGCCGTCCTCCTGATGCAATAAAATAGTCAAGCCCAATGCCATCGCCACGACCACCGGAATCCAGGCCGATAGAAGCGGCGACAAAACTCCGCTACTGCCAAACGCCTTCACAAGTACACTTGTCACATAAAGCAGAAACCCGGACAGGATTCCACCCAAAATAACAGCAGGCGACTGCGCAAAACGCGAAAACTTGAGACAGACAGTTGCTGCGATCAATGTCATGGCTACCAAAAGAAAAGGAAGTGATAACAGATAATTATATTGAGTTTCCAAAGCCTTGGTTGACATTCCGAACCGCCGCGCCAGTTCGATTTGACGCGGCAGTGCAAAAAAGCTGACAAGGTCGGGCTGCACGAGATTCTGCTGGACGAAATCCTCATCCAGATTGGTTTTGACACGTACCTCGTCTTTGTGTGTGGATAATTCGCCGACTTCGACTTCCGTCACGTCGTAGAGCGTCCACCAGCCATTGTCCAGTACGGCCCTTTTGGCATCCTGCCGTTTGGTGAGTTGTCCTTCATCACCAAAATAGATCACAACGGCCTGCAACAGTTCGGTTCCGTTTTCGGCAATGCCGCGGCCGCCGATAATGGTATCCTGTCCATCCGTCTGCTGGCGCAGCCATGGCACCGTATGATCCTGACCGCGACCGACCGCCTCCAGTCCCATCGCCTTTTTCTGAGTCCAGGATGCAAGCGGGTTCAGCGCCAGCACGCTTGCCGCACCGAGCAGGGTGGCGCCGACGACGAAGGGCAGGATGAACTGCCAGACCGAAATGCCTGCAGCGCGGGTAACCACAAGCTCATTGCGGCGATTGAGCGCAATCAGTGCGACCATTGCCGCAAACAGCGCGATAAAGGGAATCGTCTGCTGGAGGATGTAGGGCAGGCGCAGAAGGGTGATCACCATTGCGTCGGTCATGCCCTGGCCGGCTTCGGCGGAAATATCGCCGATCACCTCGCTGAAATCGATCAGGTAGATGATCGACATGACGCCGAACAGAAACCATGCCACGGTGACGACATAGCGGGTGAAGAAGTAACGACCGAGAACGGAGAAAATCATGCTGCTTCTCCGCCGTTTGGTGTGTTGCGCCGGCGCAGCCTTGATATCGCCGCGTAGAATCGTTCGACCAATGGCCCCTTTTTGCGGGCGCGGCGCGGCTTCAGCAGAAGATAAAGGCCGACGACCAGCAGGATGACGACAATGGCATAGGAGATCGGAACGAATATTGCTTCGTTTTCGGCGCGGTTGGTCGAAAAATGCGACATCAGTCGGAGCAGAAGCGTCACGATGAAAGCTGTTGCCATCGGCGGCATGCGGCGTTCGCGGTGGGATCGCGCATCGCCTGCGATAATGATGGTAAAGATTACGTAGATCAGGGGCAGCGTCCAGTCGGTCATCCGCCGCGTCAGTTCCGCGCGATAGGCGGCCGGATTTTTCATGTAGTCCGGGTCGGTGGTGTCCGGATTGAGCAGGAACGACAGGCTGCGGTCCGAAGCCCTGCGTGATGTTTCGCTGCGGTCGCTGGTCAGTTCCGAGAGGTCGAAACTGTAGGAATCGAATTGTACGATGGAAACATTACCAGTTGCGTCTTCTCTCTGCACCTGGCCGTTTTTCATGATCAGCTGGCTGCCGCTTTCATCGACGGCGCCTTCGCGGGCATAGTAGATATAGGAGTCTTGCGGCTCGCGGTAATCGGCCACGAACAGGCCCTTGAGGACACGTCCGGAAAGCCGTTGGGATATCTGGATGTAGAGCCCGTCCTCGATCTCGCGAAAGGTCTTTTCCTCGATCACGGTGGAAAGCAGATCGGCATAGACCGACGCGATCAGGGAGCGGACCTCCGAACGGGAGCGTGGCTCGATATAGTTGTCCAGAACGAAAGAGAAGGCGCACAGCGCGATGGCAAAGGCGATGATCGGCCGATAGATGATCGATCGGCGGGCGCCGGCGGCATCGATGACGGCAAGCTCGGAATCATTGTTCATCGTGGTCAGCGTCTGTGCTGTGCCGAGCACGATGCCGAAAGGCAGAACGGTGGGGATGACGGTGGGCAGGATCAGTGTGGCGAGTTTGAGGAACGACAGAATGGACTGGCCGCTGTCGGTCACGAGGTTGATTCGTCCCAGAACCTGCGTCAGCCAGAGAATCGCAAGCACCGGCAACAGCGTTGCCAGAAACATCCGGACGACCCGGGCCAGAATGTAGCGTTCCAGTATTTTCATGCGCGTGTTGCTGTCCTCAAGACCTGCTGTCGTGTGCGGGGCGCGATACCCACTTTAGTGATGTTTCACGATGGTCGTCTCTTTTTCCTTAAAAAGATAAAGTATTCCAATGAAAATGACGACAGCGCCCAACCAGGCGAGCACAACATCGGAAACGTAGTGGCCGCCATAGGCGACCCGCATCACCGGCGCGGAAATCGAAACAGCGATCAACGGTGGCGACAGCAGAAGTTTGAGTCGGTTGGGAACAAGAAAGATTGCATAACAGAACAGCCAGCCTGCGGCTGCCGATTCTCCGGAAACAAACGAACAGTTGGAAATGCAGCTGCCGGAAAAATCTCCGGCCGGCACGAAAGGGTGCAGGCCGCCGAAAAGATCGGTGTTGCGCGGGCGCGGGCGGTGGGAGATCTCCTTGAGGATCCAGTTGACCAGTATGCCGGGGCCGATAAAGAGCGCAACCAAAGAGGCGATCAGTCGTCGTGCCTGCCGCGCGTCAAAGGTCGCACCGTGATGCGACCAGACGCCGATCAGCTGGTAGGCGATCACCAACGCCAGGATTGCCGGCAGAAAAAGGATCAGTTCGCGCAGAAGGCCGAGCGCCTTGTCCCGTGAGTGGAAAAATCCGCCGCAGATCGTTCCTTCGGGCGTTCCGGGTGCGCATGGCAGCTGGGTGTAAAATGATCCACTCACGCTGATATCAATGTCGGGAAACAGATAAAAAAACAGAAGCAGCACCCACCACAGCGCGAAAAGCGCGACAAATGCGAGCTTCAACGGCGGTAGGTCGCCAAGGTGGCGGGAAGCGTCTGTCAGCCGTGGCTTGACTCTGAAACTTGGCAATTCAGCTTTTCCGGTTTCTTTCGTCGCGTGTACAGGCACATCGTTTTCAGTTTCGGGGTTTTAAGTGTTATGGGGGAAGGGTCAACAGTTCTTGGTTGGTTGCGTTAACAAGGCGTAGACTTCTTTTGCCAAAAACATTCGTCAGATTCATGACCCGCATTCCCGAAACTTCGGAGCATTGAAAATGAAATTCTCGATTTCCTTTGTGAAAACGGCTGAAACCGCTGATAAAACAGTCATAACACTTGCCACCGAAGGCGGCGCACCAGTGGGGCTCGACGCTCTCGGCGGGATTGAGGCGCTTTATCAGAAAGCAGCGGAAACGGCTGGTTTTACGGCGAAATTGTGCACCGCGCTTGATCTCCTTTCACCCGCCGGCAGTGCGGCAGCCCGTGTCTTCGTCCTCGGGCTTGGCAAAAAGGAATCACTTTCCGAAAACAGCTGGATCAGCGCAGGCGGGAAGGCGGCGCGTCTGGCCACAAAGGTGGAAACGCTGGTGATCCACCCCGAAGTGGCAGGCGTTGCCGATATTGCGGGCAGTGTTGCCGATTTTGCGCTGGGGATGATGCTTGGCGGCTATGATTTCGACCAGTTCAAGACGACGGGCCGCGATGACGATGGAAAAACGCGCGACGTTGCCGTTCAGATCGTGACATCGGACCCGGCGGCTGCCGAAGCCGCTTTTGCCGAGCGGCAAGCCATTGGCGACGGCGTTTTGCTGGCGCGCGAACTCGTCAACCTGCCGGCCAATATTCTCGGCCCGCGTGAATTTGCCGACAAGGCGATGGCGCTTGAAGCGCTTGGCGCAAAGGTTGAGCTGCTCGACGAGGCCCGGATGAAGGAACTCGGCATGGGTGCGCTTCTGGGGGTTGCCCAGGGCTCCGTCCGTCCGCCCTATCTGGCGGTGATCGAGTGGAATGGCGGTCAGAGCGATGAGCGCCCGATTGCTTTCGTCGGCAAGGGGGTTGTCTTCGATACCGGCGGTATCTCGATCAAGCCCGCAGCCTCCATGGAGGACATGAAGGGTGATATGGGTGGTGCGGCCGCTGTTATCGGCCTCATGCACACGCTTGCCGCCCGCAAGGCCCGGGTCAATGCGGTCGGTATTCTCGGTCTTGTGGAAAATATGCCGGATGGAAACGCTCAGCGCCCCGGCGATATCGTGACATCCATGTCCGGTCAGACCATCGAGGTGATCAATACCGATGCCGAGGGCCGTCTCGTGCTCGCCGATGCGCTGTGGTATTGCAACGAACGTTTCAAGCCGCGTTTCATGATCGATCTGGCCACGTTGACGGGTGCTGTTCTAGTCGCGCTCGGGTCGCATCGTGCCGGACTGTTCAGCAATGATGATGGTCTTTCCGCCGAACTTGCCAGGGCCGCAGACACCACCGATGAAAAAATCTGGCGCCTGCCGCTCGGTGAAGAATATGATCGCATGGTCGACAGCCGTTTTGCCGATATGCGCAACACGGGCGGATCGCGCCACGCCGGTTCGATCACGGCGGCACAGTTTCTGAAGCGTTTTGTCGGCGAAACGCCCTGGGCGCATCTCGACATTGCCGGAACGGCCATGGGGGCTCCCAAAAACGAGATCAATCGCGGCTGGGCGTCCGGTTTTGGCGTTCGCCTTCTTGATGAACTGGTGCGCGGCAATTACGAAAAGCGCGACTGAGACATGACGAAAGAGGGCGGCTGGTGACCGAAATTCTGTTTTATCATCTGACGGAATCACTGCGTGAGGCAGCCCTGCCGCCGTTGGTGGAAAAAAGTCTGGAACGCGGCTGGCGTGTCGCGGTCCAGACGGTCAGCGAGACCGAGCGGGATCGCCTTGACGGCATCCTCTGGACCTTTCGCGCGGACAGTTTCATTCCGCACGGGACCGATGCCGAAGACGAGGCCAGCGCACAGCCGGTTTTGCTGACGGTTGGCGGTGAAAACGCAAACAACGCCGATATCCGCTTCTTCGTGGAAGGCGCGGATGTCGATGACGTTGATCAGTACAGCCGTGTGGTGGTGATGTTCGACGGCCATGATGTCGATGAACTCAACAAGGCGCGTGCCCATTGGAAGACGCTCCGGCAGGGCGACCACACCCTGACATACTGGCAGCAGGGCGAAGGTGGGCGATGGCAGAAAAAGGCCTGAAACCCTGTCCGACGAGGATGGTCTTCAGACCGCTGACAAACCCGAAGACGTGCGGGGTGTTGCCTCCACCAGCCGTCCCCACAGGTGTCATGCTCGGACGTGATCCGAGCATCCATTTCATTTAACTCTTTGATAAGAAATAGTTTTAGGTGAGCGTATATCGTGTGGCCCTGGATCCTCGGGTCAAGCCCGAGGATGACCCGGAGTGAGGGGCAGCTTTGTCAACAAACTGGAAGCCCTGTCCTTACAAGGACGGTTTCCGGCTTTTTCCTCGTAACGGTGCGCTCTGGTGTTTCGGTGAAATCCGCAGGAGGGCAAGAGAAACCCTTGTGGTCTCGTTGATTTCGCAATCAACACGGGAACAACGCCTGAGAGGACCGGTAATACTGTCTTCACAGGCAGACGGTTCAAAAGCGACAGGGGGATCCGTTCGTATCAGAACATCGTGTCGGTTCCGGTCGGCCGCAGCCTAGCCGTCATTCGCCGAGTTCAGGTCTTCGGGACGGATGCTGCGGCGTTGTTCGCTGGAACGCAGAAGACGAACCCCTGGGCCGAAGCCGTTTTCGCCATCTTCGATGAAGGCGACGCCGTTTTTCCTGAATGCTTTTTCAATTGCCTCGGCCACTGCGAAGTTACGCTCCTCGGCGTCATTTTCCGCTTTTGCGAGTGCGAGCGGATCAACGCCGGTCATGGCGGCGACCTGTTCTTCCGAAAATCCCAGAAGTGCGCGGGCTGCTCGGATTTGCTGCGATGTGATCATGTGTGTGATGCCTTCAGGAAGCGTTGCCGATGTTTATGATCTATAACATTTCTAATGTGGTAAATCTCCGGCGGTTCCGTATACCATCAAAAAAATGTTATCGGCCGGTTTCATCCGCGATCCGCCGGCGGGCCGGCCATCCACTTGATGATGAACATCGCCGGAATGATCCAGATGAGGCCGGTCAGCAGAAAATAGGCGAGGGCGGCCCAGGCGGATCGTCCGTCCAGCACCACGGTTGCCAGCGTCGTCGCCGTCAGCGCATAGGCGATGACGAGCGTGACAATAATGATCGTTCCGATAAATTTGCGCAATCTGACTGGCACGGCGCCGTTTCCCCCCGTATGAAGTGATGTGAGACTATGCCCCCTTGTCCGGCACGTGTGAAGCACGGCGGACAATGTCTGCCCTTAAATTTCAGGCAGACGGACATGGCAAGGCTGATTTGATTGGAGTGATGCCGATGGCAACCGCAACTTCCCCCGCCTGGACAGAAAGCGAGCTTCGTTTCAACGCGGCGCTTGTCAGGGGATGGCTCTATTTCGTGGTTTTGGTGCTGTTCTGTCTGGTGCTTGTCGGCGGCGCCACCCGGCTGACGCAGTCGGGGCTGTCGATCACCCAGTGGAAACCGATCCACGGCATCATTCCGCCCCTGAGCCTTGCCGAATGGCAGCAGGAATTCGACCTCTACAAGCGCATTCCCGAATATCAGCTTTTGAACAAAGGCATGTCGCTTGCCGAGTTCAAGAACATCTTCTGGTGGGAATGGACGCATCGCCTGCTCGCGCGGACGGTCGGCATCATCTTCGCGCTGCCGCTGCTGTTCTTCTGGATGTCGAAACGCCTGCCGAAGGGGCTCGGCTGGCCGCTGACCGGGGTGCTGGCGCTCGGCGGATTGCAGGGTTTCATCGGCTGGTGGATGGTTTCTTCCGGCCTGAGCGAGCGCACGGATGTCAGCCAGTACCGTCTTGCCGTTCATCTGATCATGGCCTGTCTGATCATTGCGGCCTGCGTCTATATCGCGCGGGGGCTGAAACCGCGCCGCCATGAGGACGCGCCGACGGCCGGTTCGCACGGACTGGCCATCATACTTCTGCTCGGGGCTTTCGTTCAGATCTATCTGGGCGCGCTGGTGGCCGGGCTCGATGCGGGGCTGTCCTACAACACCTGGCCGTTGATGGATGGCGCCGTCGTGCCGTCCGGCCTGCTGCTGCAACAGCCGGCCTGGATGAACTTTTTCGAAAACCCGAAAACGGTCCAGTTTGTCCACCGCACAGGCGGCTATGTGCTGCTGTTGATTGCCATCCTGCATTATCTGGTGGAATGGCGCGGCGCGGTGGCGCGCGGTCTGGATCTGGAGCTTTCCCAGCATGCGCGCGGTGCGCTGGTGATTCTCGTGGCGATCATTCTTCAGGCATGCCTGGGGATTTTCACGCTGGTCTTGCAGATGCCGCTGTTGCTGGCGCTGTCGCATCAGGCCGGCGCGATTATCGTTCTGATTCTCGTCACCGGCCATCTGCGTGGTTATCGCGCGCCGTTGATTGCGCGCGACTGAGGTGAATTCGGCTTATCCGAAGCGGTAGGCCGAATAGGGCTTGCCACGGAAATTGCCCCGAAAGACCTGTTCGCCCGTGTCCTTGCCCGCTGCGCCCGCGGCGGCAAAGACCGGAATGAGATGATCGGGCTCCGGCACGTGGCTTTCCAGCGCGTCCGGGTTCTCCGTCCAGGTTGCAAGCCGGGCCTTGCGCTCTTCCGGGTCCCTGATCGAAAGCGCGTTCTTCAGCCAGTCGTCAAATCGGGTGGCCGCCGCCGCATGCCGTTCATCTCTGCGGAAAAACATCCGCATATTGTGGTAGGACAATCCCGACGCAACGATCAGGATGTCCTCATCACGCAGCGGCTGCAACGCCTCGCCGATCTTGAAGTGCGTCTCGGCCGAAAGATCCGGATCGAGCGACATCATCACGATCGGGACATCGGCGTCGGGATACATCAGCATGAACGGAATGAACACGCCGTGGTCGAAACCCCGTTCGGCATCCGTTGCCGTTTCTATTCCCGCAGAAGACAGGACATCGCGCACATGTTCGGCAACATCCGGCGCGCCGGGGGCAGGGTAGCTGAGTTCAAACGTATGCGGGGGAAAGCCGTAATAATCGAACAGCATGCCGGGGTGGGCGGCCGTCGAAACGGTGAGCTTGTCGACATTTTCCCAATGGGCAGAGATCACCAGAACGGCCTTCGGGCGGCGGCCGAGTGCGGCGTCGAACCCCTTGAGATAGGTTTCGAGTTCTTTCCACGGATCGTTTGCCGGCAGATTGCCCTCCGGGCCGTGCATGAACGGCCAGGGGCCACCGCCATGGGGGATAAAGAAGACGGGAAGACGCGATTGCGTAGACATGAGCGTAAACCTCGCTGATTACTTTCACCCAATATAGCGAGGCGGACGACCGGCCGCGATGTCTCAACCGGTCGACGGATTGTTCACAGTCCTGTGATTATGCCGAGAGCATGAGATCCATGTTCTGGACGGCAGCACCGGAAGCGCCCTTGCCGAGATTGTCGAGCTGGGCCACCAGATTGACATAGCCACCGCTGCCGAAAACATAAAGTTTCATGATGTCCTGACCGGCAAGCGCTTCGGCGTTGAGCCGGGCAAGCGCGCCGCTTTCGTCCAGCGGAACCACCTGCACGATGTCCTGACCGCCGTAATAGTCGCTGAACACGGCATGGATGCTCTCCGCCGTATGGGTGCCTTCCAGTTCCTCCAGATAAAGCGGGACCTGCACCAGCATGCCCTGCGGGAAGCGTCCGACGGATGGCGAGAACACCGGTGCGCGCGGCAGCAGGCCATGGGTGGTCATCTCGGGCACATGCTTGTGGGCCAGTTTGAGGCCGTAGAGAAAATGAGGCGCGTCGATATGGTCTTCGCGGCTTTCATCTTCCATCTGGGCAATCAGGTTCTTGCCGCCGCCGGTATAGCCCGAGATCGCATTGATGGTGACCGGATAGCTGTCGGGAATGATGCCGGCGGCGCGCAGCGGCCGGATAAGCCCGATGGCGCCCGTCGGATAGCAGCCGGGATTGGCCACATGGCGGGCAGCGCGAATGCGTGCGCTCTGATCCCTGTCCATCTCGGCAAAACCATAGGCCCAGTCGGGATCGACCCGATAGGCCGTCGAGGTGTCGATTACCCGGACGCTGTTATTGCCGGCCAGCATGCCGACGGCTTCGCGCGAGGCATCGTCGGGCAAGCACAGGATGGCGATATCGGCGCTGTTGATGAGGTCTTCGCGCATCTTCGGGTTGCGCCGCTCCTCATGCGGGATGGAGAGAAGTTCGACGTCGCGGCGCTCGGCCATGCGGGTGCGGATCTGCAGGCCCGTGGTGCCGTGTTCGCCATCGATGAAGATCTTCGCTGCCATTGTCTTGTCCTGTTGCTGTCGGTTGGCCTGAATGTCTGCCGACCTATATAAAGCGGGCCCCGAGGGCCCGCAATGTTTTCGACTGAATCGATTGTTCAGTGTTTGACTTCGCGGAAGATCACTTCCGGCAGGCTGCCAAGCGCGGGGTAGAGCGGGATGAGGCAGGCCTGGAGCGCGTGGTAGATGTCGCTCTTGCCCGCAAACAGCGTCGTCTGCGGCACCAGATCCTCGGAAAGCTCCTCGTGCCAGCCGCCTTTCTCGTGGTCGAGCAGGTGGTTGGCAATGAAGCTCCACTGTTTGCGATAGGCATACATATGCACGTCCTGTCCGAAGTGGGCGGTCAGGAAGTGGGTGGCGCCGATGCCTTCGCAATGCGGCCACCACAGCTTGGCCCGGTTCTTCGGCTTGTTCTCCCAGTCGAGCGTATAGAACATGCCGCGTTTTTCATAATCCCAGCCCAGCTTGAAGGCGGAGACGAAAAGTTCATGGGCTGCTTTCGGCATCCAGCTATAGGAGCGCCCGGTCAGCGTGTGAAGCTGCAGCAAAAGCCGCGTCCATTCCAGCCAGTGGCCGGGCGTGGTGCCCGACGGGCGGAACATCTCGTTGCCGGAATAATTGTAATCGACCTTCCAGTCATCGGTGAAGTGTTCGGCTACACGGAACCCGCATTCGCGGGCATGCTTGTTGATGATCAGTTCGGCAATGCGCTTGGCCTTGCTGAGGTATTCGATCTCGCCGGTAACCTCGTAGGCTTCCATCAGCGCTTCGGTCATGTGCATGTTGCAGTTCTGGCCGTGGTAACCGCGCACCGGCGTCCAGTCGGACTGGAATTCCTCGGCAACGGCGCCGTATTCTTCCTCCCAGAAATACTTGTTGATGACCTCGGTGACATCGGCGATCATGGCGTCGGCCAGCGGATGGCCGGCGAATTTGGCGGACGAGGCGGCCAGCAGCACAAAGGCGTGGCCATAGGCCTGCTTGGTCGGCTCGCCAACCGGGCCGTCATCATTGACCTGCCAGAAATAGCCACCGCGTTCCTTGTCGCGATGGTTTTCCCACAGATAATGCATGCCGTGATCCAGCAGGTCGTCGCAGCCGGGGCGACCGAGCAGGTGGCCGATGGCCATGCAATGCACCATGCGCGCCGTGGTATGGATGCCCCGCACCGGATTGTCGCCGCCGACGGGATGACCGTCCTTGTCGAATTCGAAGAAGCCGCCCTTGGGATTGATCGACCTGTACTGGAAATAGTCGAACAGGTTGTTCGCCTGCGTTTTCAGCCAGTCCCGGTGATAAGGCCTTTGAATCCAGCGCGGCGGTGCGACAAGTGTATTGATCTTCGGTTTCATGGGACAAACCCTCCCTCTCTATGCAACCATGTGCTGCGCCAGCGCATGGGAATGTTGTTCACTACTGTCGATTGGAGCATCCGGAAAAGCCGCGCAGGCTCCATTCAGTCAGTTGATTAGATTCTATTTCGCACAGAATAGCATCTCAATTCCGATTTGCATCATGCTTGATCATGCGCAAATGATGCGAAAAAGCCGCCGCATCCCCAAAAAAGTGACATTTTTCGGATTGTTTCGGGGGCGGTATTGGTTTGAAACATTTTGGATATATTGACATAAAGATATCTTTATGTGATGTCGCGGGTCTGAAAATTGGAGATGGCTCATGTTTGATGAATTGTTCGGGGAAGAAGCGCCTGCACGCAGCGGTGCGGAAATTCGCGCCGCGCTTGAAAAGGCTGCGCGCGACCGCATTCTTGTTCTCGACGGCGCCATGGGCACACAGATCCAGGGTCTCGGCTTCGATGAGGACCATTTTCGCGGCGACCGCTTCATCGGCTGTGCCTGTCACCAGCAGGGCAATAACGACCTTCTGATCCTGAGCCAGCCCAAGGCGCTGGAGGATATCCATTATGCCTATGCGATTGCCGGCGCGGATATTCTGGAGACCAACACGTTTTCCAGCACCCGCATCGCGCAGGCCGACTACCAGATGGAAGACATGGTCTACGAGCTGAACCGTGACGGCGCGCGTCTTGCCCGGCGCGCAGCGATCCGCGCGGAGCAGGAAGACGGTCGCCGCCGTTTCGTCGCCGGTGCAGTCGGCCCGACCAACCGCACGGCATCGATCTCACCGGACGTTAACAATCCCGGCTATCGCGCTGTAACATTTGACCAATTGCGTGACGCTTATCGCGAGCAAATCGATGGCCTGATCGATGGTGGATCGGATCTGATTCTGATCGAAACCATCTTCGATACGCTGAACGCCAAGGCTGCCGTGTTTGCAGCGCGTCAGGCCTTTCGCGCCAAGGGTATCGAACTGCCGCTGATGATTTCCGGCACGATTACCGATCTTTCCGGGCGCACACTGTCCGGCCAGACGCCGACGGCGTTCTGGAACTCGCTTTCCCATGCAGACCCGTTCACCATCGGGCTCAACTGCGCGCTCGGCGCCGATGCCATGCTGCCGCATCTGCAGGAACTGTCGGGCGTGGCCGATACCTTCACCTGCGCCTATCCCAATGCCGGGCTTCCCAATGAATTCGGTCAGTATGATCAGGACCCGGAGGAAATGGCGGGGCTGATCCGCCCCTTCGCCCAGCAGGGTCTCGTCAACATCGTCGGCGGCTGTTGCGGATCGACGCCGGAGCACATCGGCGCCATTGCCGAAACCGTTTCGGCCTTCGCCCCGCGCAAGGTGCCCGAACACCGCCCGGTTCTGTCGCTTTCCGGTCTTGAGCCGTTTCATCTCACAAAGGACATTCCCTTCGTCAATGTCGGCGAACGCACCAATGTCACCGGTTCGGCCCGGTTCAAGAAGCTGATCACCAATGCCGATTATGCCACCGCTCTCGACGTTGCGCGCTATCAGGTGGAGGCCGGCGCCCAGATCATCGACATCAACATGGATGAAGGGTTGATCGATTCGCAGCAGGCAATGGTCGAATATCTCAACCTGATCGCCGCCGAGCCGGATATTGCCCGCGTGCCGCTGATGATCGATTCCTCGAAGTTCGAGATCATCGAAGCCGGCCTGAAATGCGCTCAGGGCAAGTCGCTGGTGAACTCGATCTCGCTGAAGGAAGGCGAGGAGCAGTTCATCGAAAAGGCGCAGCTGATCCGCGATTACGGTGCGGCCACCGTTGTGATGGCTTTCGATGAAGACGGTCAGGCCGATACCTATGAGCGCAAGGTCGAGATCTGCACCCGCGCCTATAATATCCTCACGGAAAAGGTTGGCTTTCCGCCGGAAGATATTGTTTTTGATCCAAATATCTTTGCCGTTGCCACCGGTATCGAAGAACATGACAATTACGGCGTCGACTTCATCGAGGCGACGCAGGCGATCCGTGAGAACCTGCCTTACGCGCATGTCTCGGGCGGCGTTTCCAATCTTTCCTTCTCCTTCCGCGGCAACGAGCCGGTGCGCCAGGCCATGCACGCGGTGTTTCTCTACCACGCCATTCAGGCGGGCATGGACATGGGCATCGTCAATGCCGGCCAGCTGATCGTTTACGAGACGATCGACCCGGAACTGCGCGAAGCCTGTGAGGACGTCGTTCTCAATCGCCGCAAGGATGCGACCGAGCGGCTTCTCGATATCGCCGAACGCTATCGCGGAACCGGCAAGACCGAGGAGCGCAAGCAGAACCTGGAATGGCGTGAATGGCCGGTTGACAAGCGTCTGGAACATGCGCTCGTCAACGGCATCACCGAATATGTCGAAGCCGATGTCGAGGAAGCGCGACAGGCTGCCGAGCGACCGCTGCATGTCATTGAAGGACCGCTGATGGCCGGCATGAATGTCGTCGGCGACCTGTTCGGCGCGGGCAAGATGTTCCTGCCGCAGGTGGTGAAATCGGCGCGCGTGATGAAGCAGGGCGTGGCCGTGCTGCTGCCCTATATGGAAGAGGAAAAGCGCCTGAGCGGCGCTGAAGAGGCTGGCTCCAACGGCAAGGTGATCATGGCGACGGTGAAGGGCGATGTGCACGACATCGGCAAGAACATCGTCGGCGTGGTTCTCGCCTGCAACAACTACGAAATTATCGATCTCGGCGTGATGGTGCCCGCTGAGAAGATTCTTGCGGCAGCAAAGGAGCACAATGCCGATATCATCGGCCTTTCCGGCCTGATCACGCCGTCGCTCGACGAAATGGTGCATGTGGCTGCCGAAATGGAGCGGCAGGATTTCACGGTTCCGCTGCTGATCGGCGGCGCCACTACCAGCCGCACCCATACGGCGGTGAAGATCCACCCGGCCTATGAGAAAGGGCAGGTGATCTATGTGGTTGATGCCAGCCGCGCTGTCGGTGTGGTCAACAACCTGCTTTCGCCGGAGCTGAAGGAGGGCTATGTCGCCGATATCCGCGCGGAATATGCCAAGGTCGCCGAAAATCATCGTCGTGCCGAAGCGCAGAAGAACCGCCTGCCGCTGGCGACCGCCCGCGCCAACCGCGTCAAGGTCGACTGGGACGCCTACGCGCCGCACCGTCCGTCATTTCTCGGAACCAAGGTTTTCGAGGACTACGATCTGGAAGAGCTTGCGCGCTATATCGACTGGACGCCGTTCTTCCAGACCTGGGAGCTGAAGGGGCGCTATCCGAACATTCTCGAAGACGAACGGCAGGGCGAAACCGCGCGCCAGCTGTTCGAGGATGCGCAGGCGATGCTGAAGAAGATCATCGACGAAAAGTGGTTCCGTCCGCGCGCCGTCATCGGCTTCTGGCCGGCCAATGCTGTCGGCGACGATATTCGCCTTTATACCGACGAGACCCGCGAAAGCGAACTCGCCACCTTCTTCACATTGCGTCAGCAGCTTTCCAAACGCGGCGAACGCCCGAATGTGGCGCTGTCGGATTTCGTCGCGCCGGCGGAAACCGGCAAGCAGGATTATGTCGGCGGTTTTGTCGTTACGGCAGGGATCGAGGAGGTGGCGATCGCCGAACGCTTCGAGCGCGCCAATGACGACTATTCCTCGATCATGGTCAAGGCGCTGGCGGACCGTTTTGCCGAGGCGTTTGCCGAGCGGATGCACGAACGCGTGCGCCTCGAATACTGGGGCTATGCGCCGGATGAGGCTTTCTCCAATGTCGAACTGATCGGCGAATCCTATGGCGGCATCCGCCCGGCGCCCGGCTATCCGGCCCAGCCCGACCACACCGAAAAGCGCACGCTGTTCGATCTCCTGGACGCCGAAAACGCCTCGGGCGTGGAACTGACGGAAAGCTACGCCATGTGGCCGGGTTCCTCGGTCTCCGGCATCTATATCGGCCACCCCGACAGCTACTATTTCGGCGTTGCCAAGGTCGAACGCGATCAGGTGGAAGATTATGCGGCCCGCAAGGGCATGGATGTCGAAGAAGTCGAACGCTGGCTCGGACCGGTGCTGAACTATATTCCGGCCGATGGCGGAAAAGCCGATGACGCCGCGTAAACGATGAGTGATACTGGCGGCAGGTTTTCGGCTGCCGCCGGCAAACAGATTGAGCGGATGAAGCGCATTGATCTCGTTTAATCAGCGCTGAAATATGACTACAACAATGTCGGGCCACACTCATCGCTGGGCAATAAAACGCCGAATGAAGTACGGCGAGAAATGGAGGAGCTTGATGCGGGCGCCACACAGGCCCTTGCCCACGCAGACCACCAATCGCTAACCCGCAGACTCTCGAATTGAACGAGGGACGTAAGTCAGCGCTACAATTGGAAAAAGACAAGCTGATCGCGTAGGAAAAGCTGACAGGAAGCGCCACGCCCAAATGCAGCTTCGAGAAAATGTTCGAACTCGCCCTCGGCTTTCTGCCTAACCCTTTTAAAATCTGGCGTTCCGAGTATCTGGAAGCCAAGCGAACCGTGCTCAGACTGGTCTTTGCAGAGCGTTTGTCCTATGGCCGCGAAGAAGGACTTCGAACCCCGAAAACCGCATTACCATTCAATACGTTAGGAGTCGAAAACATGGGGGGATGTGAAATGGCGGAGAGGAAGGGATTCGAACCCTCGATACCATCACTGGTATACTCCCTTAGCAGGGGAGCGCCTTCGACCACTCGGCCACCTCTCCGGTCAGGCCCGTGTATTGTCAAAAACCATATAGATCAAGGATTTTTTTTAAATTTATTCCTCGACCGATAAGCCGGCGTAGCTGGACAAGCGTGCAGCAAAAAGAAAGAACGTGAAGTGGACAAACGTCCCGTTTCGTTTAAAGCCAACACGCCATATGTTCTTTGTTTTTCGAGCTAAAATAGCATGTGAACGCGTTTGATCAGATTGACGGCCGTGGCAATCGATACGGTAGTTGATCTGCGTTATATCTGGTGGAACTTCATGGCATCGTCGCGGGAACGCATCGAGGAAGCTAAGTCGAGTCAGTCGCACCTGTTCTGGGGCTGTTTCGATATGGCCGTCACCCGCTTCTCGGGACGCCGCGCGCCGATTCATCTCGGCGGCATCCTCACACTGCTGTATCATGTGCCCCATGAGGCCTACGATTGGGAAGTCTCCTGGCCGGGCGGTGGCGGGATCGATTATCCCGCCTTCTATGCCTATCCCTGTTCGAACCAGATCTTGTCGAACGCCTCGAGGCAGCAATAGACGCGCGGCACGCGGGGCTTGATACGGTGTCGGAAACGGACGCATCTTTTGCCGAGGATGCGAAGAATTACCTGTCACTCCTTACCAGGTCATCCGAGTGAGGGGGCTGCATAGTCGGGACATCAATAGTCGCTGCGGTTTGCCCGCACCTTAACATGATACCGTTCATCATAGGCTTTGGCAGCTCGGAAAAGATGAGACGTTGACTTCACCGCATTCCACCACCCTGCTGACGTTTGAGCGTGTCTGAAAGTGGTGCCAAAACGAGGCTTCCAATCGATCCAGTTGGAGGTGTTATTCGGGTTCAATGGTCTGCCATTGCATGAAGCTGTCCGATATAGGGGTCGACTTTGACGAATGGAAGCCGGCGCGGCGCAACTGGCTGCCGTCTATCAGTGAGGAGATATTCGAGCCTGACGATCACAAAGCTGGCTACAGTTCTCCCGAACCGGTTACCGCGCAATGGGGGTGCCTATGTCAGAAAATGCCGCTTGCGAAGATCGTGCGTCGGCAGATAGTAGCTGGTTAACCTGTCAAACAGGCACCTCCCGCGAATGTAGGCATCGGTGATTGTGAACCCCCGCAACCATCATTACTTGCGATGACCAATCTCAGCGCGCTCGGTGCACGCGTTCTGACAGCCTGAGTGCGGTCCTTGGCCTCACCTTGCTCTATTGTCGTCTGTCAGAGATATTTGGCTTTCCGTCAGATTCCTGACCCAAAATCAAGGCGGATATTCATGCACCGCGTAGCGAAGGTCGGGTCCGAGTCCAGAGTGATGGATGTGCAGATTGCACGAACGTCCGCATTATTGGCCTCGGAATAATTGAATAGGCGCCTGATCTTCGGCGCTATGGACTTGTTCCTGTGCTATCCATGTCACCATGCTGTTTGATCTTCCCGACCACGATACGCTCTACGAAGCGCTTTTGGCCCGCGACACCCGTTTTAATGGACAGGTCTACGTGTGTGTGGCGTCGACCGGTGTCTTTTGCCGACTGACTTGCCCGGCCCGCAAACCAAGGAAAGAGAACTGCACGTTCCTCGGAACGGTAGGGGAATGTCTCGAAGCCGGATACAGGTCCTGTAAACGGTGCCACCCGCTTGAGCCGATGGCCATGGCCGATCCCGCGATTGCTACCCTTCTGGCGGCACTGGACGAGAGACCCGACTATCGATGGCGCGAAAGCGACATCGAGAGGATGGGGCTCGATCTTTCCACCGTCAGGCGAAGTTTCAAGCGGCAATTCGGGATGACGTTTCTGGAGATGGCCCGTCAGCGACGCCTGCGGGACGGGTTCGAGACATTGGCAGGTGGCGGCGCGGTAATCGACGGGCAGCTTGATGCAGGTTTTGAGTCAGCGAGCGCATTCCGGGCAGCGTTTCTGAAGCTGCTTGGAAAGGCGCCCGGCAAGCTGTCCACTGATCCGCTACTATTTGCCGACTGGGTTCAGACGCCACTCGGCGACATGGTCTCTGTCACCAGCGCGTCGCAGCTTCACCTTCTCGAATTCATTGATCGAAAGGCGCTTCCCAAGGAACTTGAAAGACTGAATGTTCACGCCAAGGGCCGCCTTGGCATCGGGCAGACAGAACCGGCCGCGCAGATCAAAGAGGAGCTGGACGCGTTCTTTAGCGGCTCATCATCAGAGTTCCAAACGCCGCTCGCCTATCATGGATCGGAGTTCAGCGGTGCGGTCTGGGACGCGTTAAGGAAGATACCGGCTGGCACAACGCGCAGTTATTCGGACATCGCGGTCAGCGTCGGCCGCCCTTCAGCGGTTCGCGCCGTCGCCCGGGCAAATGGTGCAAATCAGATCGCTCTGGTCGTCCCCTGCCATCGCGTCATCGGTGCAGATGGTTCGATGACCGGTTACGGCGGCGGGCTCTGGCGCAAGCAGAAACTTCTGGAAATCGAACGACAATACCTATCGGAAAAGGCGAGAGAAAATCATCATGTCACAGACTGAAAAGGCATCGCGCCTTGCACAACTGCATCAAAAGGGCAATCCGCTGGTGCTTTACAACATCTGGGACGCAGGCGGGGCGAAAGCGGTAGAAGAAGCGGGAGCGTTCTCCGGCAACGCGATTTGCTGTTTCAAGGATAGGAGAACGGCGCAACTGGACGCTGCAGTGCTGTTGAGGCGGGCTTTCAAGGCAATGCGCTCAGCGTTGGTGCATTAAACCCAAGATGGTCGCTGGGCCGGTATCCGCGAGCACACGGAGATGTCCAATTACCAAGGCTCTTCAGCGCTTTGCGTTAGGAAACGGCCTGTCGGTCCGTCGTCTGACAATAGGGCCGCTGCGACCGACGCTCGCGCGCCTTCCGCCGCCGATTGCGCTCCCGGACCACCTCCATTCAAGTCTGTCGCAGTGAAGCCCGGTGCGACCGAATTCACCTTGATCCCGATCTCGTTCAGCTCCTTTGCAAGCAGCACCGTTGCCATGTTGAGGGCTGCTTTTGCACCGTTGTAGCCGATCATTTGTACGCCCGCGAATTCCCACTCCGGATCGCCATTCCGGACAAGTGATCCAAGGCCGCTGGATACGTTCACAATTCGGGCTGAAGGAGCGTTCTTGAGAAGTGACAACATGGACTGCGTCACCTCCAATGCGCCAAAGAAGTTGGCTTCGAAGACACGCCGAACTTCCATCAGATCCGCCGAACTTACCGGCCCATCCGAGGCCGCGCCGATACCTGCATTGTTGACCAGAATGTCAAGCCTGCCGAAGGTCTCCTGGATGTAGCGTGCAGCAGTCTCCAAAGTGGCTCGGTCTGTTACATCGAGGGTGACCGCCCGCGCATCGATATCTTCGGAGCTCATGCGCGCAGCGGCATCCTCTCCGCGCGCGGGATCACGGGAGCCGAGCAGGACGACACATCCCTCGTGTCCAAGCTGACGCGCAGTCTCGTATCCGATGCCCTTGTTGGCCCCGGTCACCAGGGCGATGCGTTTTGATGAGCTGTTCATGGAGCTGACTTTCTTGCAATTTCGGAACTCGATCTCAATATATGAACAAAGTGTCAGATTTGGTATTCGCATATGAACTCACCGACTTCGGGCAGCCTCGAGCCCCGTAAGGCACCGGTCCAGAAGCGATCGAAAGCAACCGTCGAGGCAATTTTGGAAGCGACTGTTCAGGTTTTGCTGCGGGACGGAGCTGAAAAGCTGACGACCCGCCGCATCGCTGAGAGGGCTGGCGTATCTGTGGGAACACTTTATCAATACGCCCCCAGCAAAGAGGCTTTGCTCTACGCGCTTGTCAGTCGGCACCTTGATTTGACTGCCTCGGCGGTCGAGCAAGCCTGCCGCACGTCTCATGGGCGGACGCTAATGCAGTGCAGCGATGCTTTCGTTACTGCGTATGTTGACGCAAAAGCAGCCGATCCCGAGGTATCACGGGCGCTCTATCATGCAACCTCACGGTTCGATATGACCGAATTGGTCGACGCGGCTTTCGGCCGCCTGTACAACGCGGCACATGCCCTTCTTGATGGCGCGAATGATGCGGTCATCAAGGATATCGACCATGTCGTTTTTAGCTGGGTTGCGATCGTCGCCGGCGGAACACGTCAAATTATCGAGGGTGCTGACACTGTCGAGCGTTTCCCGGCCTTTCGGTGTCAACTCGTGAAAATCTGCCGAGCCTATCTCGAGACGGTGAGAATACGGGAATAGGTCTGATGTTGAACGCGCACGAAACGGATGATGTCGGTGCTCCGGTCGCTGCCACTGTCGCCCACGACCACCATGCCAGTTCGTCGAGAGCCGCATTTAGCGACGGAAGGAGATAAGCATCGATTTCTTCGATTGGCTTGTTGGCCGATGGGAGCGATGGCCATGAAATTGCCGCCGCCGCCGTCATGTCCGACCGCGGTGAACGGTTTGCGGTTGCATTCTTTGTACGTCTCTCGCTTGATGGCGCATCACGCTTGTTGCTCGCCTTGTTTATTTCATCTTTCTGATGGCTTGTGAGCGTCTGCCGGTTCTGAATTGTTAGTGCTTTCCATCGGATGCTGACCGGGTTGCCGATCAATCAGCTCACGTTCACTGACGTGTGGCTTGTGTTTAGCGGAGCTTCCGGGCTCCGGTTGCGCAGGCCCGTTGAATACGACAGCCTTTTTCGGGCGGGTGTCGACCGACAGGCTGAAGACGTCGGGGCGGGCGTAGTGGCCGGCGACGTCGAGGTCGTATTTGCCTTTGGTGATCAGGCTCCGGTCGAGGTCCGCCAGCTTGATTGTCTCGCCAGTAAAATCGGGTTCGACCAGCACAGTGCCGAGCGGATCCATAATGCATGAGCCGCCGCGGATCAGGACGGTGTCGGGATCGTCGCCCTGGATAGGACAATAATCCTCTGGTCCGTCGCTGCGTTTGAAATACTGGCAGGCCGAGATGACGAAGCAGCGGCCCTCGATGGCAATCGTGCGCATGGTCGGCAGCCATGTGTCGCGGTCGTCCACGGTGGGCGCGCAATAGAGTTCGACACCCTGCGCATACATCGCCATGCGCAACAGCGGCATATAGTTTTCCCAGCAGATGACGCTGCCGATGCGGCCGATGGCCGTTTCGGCAACGCCGATGGTCGAACCGTCGCCGAAGCCCCAGACAAGCCGTTCCAGCGCCGTCGGCATCAGCTTGCGGTGTTTTGAGACCAGATCACCCGAGGGAGCATAGGAGAGGGAACTGCAATAAAGCGTGCCGCCATCGCGCTCGATCACCCCGACGACGAGATGGACGCCATTGTCGCGCGCGATCTCGCCGAGGCGGGCGGCCTCCGGCCCGGGCAGGTCAATGGCGCTTTCATAATAGCGGTGGAAATCGTCGCGCCCTTCCGGGCTGCGGATCCCCAGACGGGCGCCGAAATCGAGCCCCTTGGGATAGCCGCCGACAAAGGCCTCGGGCAAAACGACAAGGTCCGCCCCCTGTGAAGCTGCCTCACGGACAAGCGTTTCCAGCTTGGCCATCGTCTTCGCGGTATCGAACAGGACCGGCCCGGCCTGTACGACGGCGGCGCGGATCGTCTGTGGACTCTGGCGGTTGTTCAGGAAATCGGACAAGGGTTTCATCTCCGGATACGCGTTGGAAAACAGACTGGCAAGCGCTGCGGCATCGTCAGGTTGGACAGCAGATACCGACGTCGGTCAGCCGGCGTCTTCTTCCAGAAAGCGTTCCGCAAGCCGCGCCCACAGCGCTGCCCCGACAGTGAGACTTTCGTCGGCAAAGTCAAATTTCGAACTGTGCAGGACGGCGGAATCGACGCCGTTGCCGAGACGGACGAAACAGCCGGGACGGAACTCCAGATAATGGGAAAAATCCTCGCTGCCGGGGATCAGGTTGCAGGTGCCGACATTGTCTTCGCCGACAAGCTCTTCGGCCACGGAGCGGGCGAGGGCGGTCGGTTCCGCCGCGTTGAAGACCACCGGATGGCCGCGCTGATAGTCCACTTCCGCCACTGCACCGTGACCGGCTGCGACCGACGCGATCATCTGCCTTATCCGGGTCTCGAGGTTTGCCCGGACATCCTCGTCGAAAGAGCGGACGGTGATGGCGAAACGCGCGGTTTCCGGAATGACGTTGACGGCCTCACCCGCATGGATCGTGCCGACCGTGACGACGGCGGTCTGGGTGGGATCGGTGAACCGGGAGACGACCATCTGCAGGGCGACGACCATGTGGCACGCGGTCACCAGCGGATCGACGGTCAGATGCGGGCGCGAGGCATGACCGCCGCGTCCTTTCACTAGAACCTCGACCGTATCGGCGGCGGCCATCAGCGGGCCTTCGCGCAGCAATATCTGGCCTTCCGGGGCGCCGGGATGGTTGTGCAGCCCGAAAATCATGTCGAAGGGAAACCGCTCCAGCAGGCCGTCCTCGATCATCTTCTGCGCGCCGCTGGTGGTGCCGGCCTCTTCGGCGGGCTGGAAGATCAGCGTCAGCGTGCCGTCGAAACGGCGGGTGCGGGCCAGATATTCGGCAGCCCCCAACAGGATCGTCGTATGGCCGTCATGGCCGCAGGCATGCATCACGCCGTCATTGGCGCTGGCATGGTCGAGCCCGGTCTCCTCTCGGATGGGCAGCGCATCCATATCGGCCCGGATGGCAATGCCGCGCTTGCTTGTCCCATTCGACAGGACCGCAACGACACCGTATCCGCCGACATTCTCGGTGACGTCGTAGCCCCAGGATTTCAGCTTGTCGGCAACGAAACGCGCCGTCTTTTCCTCCTTGTGGGAAAGCTCGGGGTTCTGGTGAAGGTAGTGGCGTATGGCCGTCAGCTCTTCCTTCCTGTCGTCGAAATCGGCAAGACGGGCTTTGGTATTGTCATGAAGCATGACCTGTTCCTTCGGATAACTTGGATAAGACCGGCTTCGCGCGGTCTGAAATGCGATCTGCCGGCAGGCCTTTCGGACACTGCCGGCAGCGGGATCACAGAAAGCGGGAGAGGAACGCGCGGGTGCGCTCGTGCTGCGGGTTGTCGATCACCGCATCCGGCGGCCCCATCTCGACGATATGGCCGCCATCCATGAACACCACCCGGTCGGCGGCCTCGCGGGCAAAGCCGATCTCGTGAGTGACGACGATCATGGTGAGGCCGCGCCTGGCAAGGTCGCGCATCGTGTTCAAAACCTCGCCGACAAGCTCCGGGTCGAGCGCCGATGTCGGTTCATCGAACAGCATCAGTTTCGGCCGGATCGCCAGCGCCCTGGCAATGGCGACGCGCTGCTGCTGACCGCCGGAAAGCTGGGCCGGATAGTTATCCGCCTTGTCGGAAAGCCCGACGCGTTCCAGAAGCTGGCGCGCATGGGCGATCGCATCGCTGCGTTTCTCGCCATGAACGCCGACCGGCGCTTCGATGAGGTTCTGCAGCACGGTCATATGCGGATAGAGGTTGAACTGCTGGAAGACCATGCCGATCTTGCGCCGCTGCCGGGCGATCTGATTGCCGGAAAGCCTGACCAGCCGGTCGCCCTTCCGGGCATAGCCCATCTGCTCGCCATCGACGATCACGGCGCCGCGCTGGATTGCTTCGAGATGGTTGATACATCTGAGGAAGGTGGATTTTCCCGAGCCTGACGGCCCGAGGATGACGACGACCTCGCCCGGCATGATGTCGAGATCGATGCCTTTCAGCACGTCCAGATGGTCGAAGGACTTGTGAACGTTGCGCGCGCATACGAGAGGCTGGCCGGTCGTTTCAGTGGTCAATGGCTTGCCTCCTCTGCCAGTTCTTCTTCCTGCGGCCGGGTCAGTTTGCGGCTGCCGCGGCTGCGGTCGCCGCGGCTGTAATAGCGTTCGATATAGCCCTGTCCGACATTGAGGATCGATGTGATGAACAGATACCAGATGACGGCGACAAGCAGCATCGGCACGATTTCAAAGGTGCGGTTGTAGATCGACTGCACCGAATAAAGCAGGTCGGCCATGGCGATGACGCTGACAAGCGAGGTGGCCTTGATCATGCTGATCAGCTGGTTGCCGGTGGGCGGCACGATGGAGCGCATGGCCTGGGGGATGATGATCCGCCACAGCGCGCGGCCGTGCTTCATGCCGAAGGCGGCGGCGGTTTCGCTCTGCCCCTTGTCGACGGAGAGCAGACCGCCGCGGATGATTTCCGCCATATAGGCGGCTTCGTTGAGGGCAAGCCCGGCAATCGCCGCCGTCAGCGGCGAGATCACTGAATTGGTATCCCAGCTCGCCAGCGTCGGCCCGAAGGGGATGGTAATCGAAAGTTCCGGGAACAGCGTCGACATATTGTACCAGAAGATCAGCTGGACAAGCAGCGGCGTGCCGCGGAAGAACCAGATGTAAAGCCCGGCGATCGAACCCGTCAGCCGGTCGCTGGAAAGCCGCATCACGGCAAGGACAAGCCCGAGAATGACGCCGATCACCATCGAAACGACGGTCAGACCGAGGCTGACATAGAGACCGCTCAGAACGATGGGATTGAACAGGTATTCGCCGATGACCGGCCAGCCGAAATTCTCGTTATGGGCGATGATCCAGATGAAATCGACGACGACAATCGCCGCGATGATCCAGGCCAGGACGCGCCTCAGCGGGAACGGACTGGAAGCATCAGCAACGTTGATGAAATCCGCGTCGCCCGAAGGCGACGCGCCGCTGTTGTCCGATACGCTCATTTCGGAAGGTTTCCGCCGAGGTTGATGGCGGTCTTGTCGAGCATGTTGTTCTCCAGCCCCCATTTCTTCATGACGGTGGCATAGGTGCCGTTATCGATCAGGATCTGGATACCGTCCTTCAGGATGCCGGCCATTTCCGAACCCTTGGGCACGACAGCGCCCTGATAGAGATCGTTGAAGCCGTTCTTCTGGCCGACGCCGGAAAGCTCAAGCTGGCCGTTGGCCTGCGACACGAAATAGGTCAGCGGCGCCTGCGAGGAGAAGAAGGCATCGGCGCGTTTCGAACGGACGGCCAGAATGGAGCTCGGCTGGTCGGTATAGGACTGGACCTCAACTTCGGCCTTGCCATCGGCCACGCATTTTTCCGATGCGGCCTTGATCACACGTTCGGCCGAGCCGCCGGCCATGACGGCAATGCGGGTTCCGCAGGTCGTATCGAGGGAGGTAATGCCCTCGGGATTGCCCTTCTGTACGGCGAAAACGACATATTCCTGTACCCAGTCGACGAAATCATTTGCCTCTTCGCGGCTGGCGAAGTCACCGATCGGCCCGAAGGCGAACTGGTAGCGGCCGGAGTTTACGCCGGACAGGAGCGCAGGCAGGCCGCCGACGGTCGCATGATCGATCTCAACGCCGAGAATCTGGCCCAGCGCATGGGTCAGGTCGGCGCTTGCGCCGTCCATCTGGGTCCCGGTGACGATCTCATAGGGTGGGAAGGAGCCGTTGTTTACCGACGTCATCTTGCCGGCGTCGAGAATGTCGGCGGGCAGGCGGGCGCGCAGCGCGTCGTTCTGTTCCTGCTGCGGAATGGCCATGTCTTCGGCAAGGGCGTGCCCGGCAATGGCGATGCCGAGGGCGGCAGTGGCAATGGTCAATAGTTTCATGAATTCGTTCCCTTCTTGTTGGTTGGTATGTTGAATTGGCTGGTTCATGTGAAGCGTGGAAACAGGTCTTCCGGCGACAGAAGACGCGGCAGGATTTTCTGTTCGTAAAGCTCGCTGGCGAAATCGGCGATCATCGTCCGGTTGGCGGCAAGACCGTTCTTCTGCCAGTCATCCGGCAGCGCCATTGCGGAGCGGCGCAGCTCGTCGAGCATGAACGGCGTCGTATCGGCATATTTGCGGCGCTTGGCGGTCCACATCCGGCCGCTTTCCTCGATCATCCGGCTAAGTTCTTCCGGCAGCCATGGATTGGCATCGATGATACGGGCCTTTACGGCGACAAGATGCATGCCCGGCACATAGCCGACATCGTGGAAATAACGGGTCTCGGCCGCGACGAAATCCTCGACGACCTGACGGAAGGGCGATGTCCCTTCGAAAAATCCGGACGGCATGAACGGCGTGAATACGGCGTCGAGAAAACCTTCCTCGAGAAGTTCGGTCATCGGCCGCTCGTCCGGGCATGCCTCGATCAGACCGGGACGGCCAAACCCGTCGAGACGGTCGGTGATCGGATGTTCGGCCGTCAGGCGGCCGGCAAACCAGCGGGCATCCTCGATTTCCACGCCCGCGCGGCGGAGTGCGGCGCGCGTCCAGCTATTGCCGGAATCGCGCCAGCCGGTGACGCCGATGTTTTTGCCCTTCAGGTCGGCAAGGCTTTTCAGCGGGCTTTTCCGGGTCGTGATGATGCAGCGGTGGCGAAAACCGCGCATGATGAAGGCGGGGATGCCGACAATGTCATCACGGCCGTCATGAATGATCTGCGTATAGCGGCTGAAAGATTGTTCCGCCGCGTCGAATGTTTCACTTTTTCCCAGATCGCCGATCAGGGTGCCGACCCGTTCGATTTCCAGCGAAACCCGGTCCGAGCGCACATCCTTCAGGATCAGTGGCGTGATGTAGTCCCAGTCGCGTAGCGCTATGCGCAGTTTCAGTGTCATTGCCTGTCCATTTCCGATCATGCTGGATCGAAAAATAAATGTTTATCTTCATAAAACAAATGTTATTACGTTATTGAACATTTAAAACGGGAGGATGGATGTCCGAAATTGTCGAAGCGGAATGGTTCGCCGGGAAAATCAGCGACACCTCCATTCACGGTATTGCGCTGGAAACAACGGCGCTGATCCGCTCCGGGCTGCTGCCCGTCGGCGCGCGCCTTCCGGCGGTGCGCGACCTTGCCTTTGCGCTCGGCGTCAGCCCGGCCACCATTTCCAATGCCTGGCGCGAACTTCGGCGTCAGCAGGTGCTGAGCGGGCGCGGGCGCAACGGCACATGGGTGATCGGCGACCGGCTCGTCGCCCAGCCGAAGAGACTGGCAAGCTCCGGCGATTACGGCGCGGACGTCATCGACCTGTCGCGTGCCGTTCCCGATCCGGCATTGCTGCCGCCGCTGGCCGAAGCGCTGGCGAAAAGCGTCGAGACGGAGGGCGTCAATCTCTACACCCGCAGCCGCATCGTTCCCGAACTGGAAGCCGCCGTGCGGGCATCATGGCCTTACGAGGCCGAGGCGTTTCTGGCAACCAATGGCGGTTACAACGCCGTCTACACCCTGCTGCATGCGATCTTGCTGCCCGGCGCCTGCGTCGCCATCGAGCATCCGACCGCCATGCGCCTGCTCGACATCCTGGAAGATCGCGGCGTTGAGATCGTCCCGGTGCAGTGCGACAGCGAAGGTCCGGTTCCGCAATCGCTGGCGGCAGCCCTTAAACGCCATCCGAGCGTTTTCATCTTCCAGCCGCGCCTGCATTCGGTGACGGCGGCAACGGTTTCGCCCGAGAGGCTTACCGCTCTCGGCGATGTTCTGGAAGGCCATGATACGCTGATCCTGGAAGACGATGGCGTGGCGGATATCTCCGCCGCGCCGCGCCAGTCGCTCGGCAGCCGGTTTCCGGAGCGAACCGTTCATATCTTCTCGTTTTCCAAGACGCTCGGCCCGGACTTAAGGCTGGCGGTGATGTCCGGCCCGGCCTCTGTCATCAACCAGACCCAATCCTATCGCAGCTTTTCCGCCGGCTGGACGAGCCGCCTGCTGCAGGGCGCGGCAAGCTGGCTTTTGCGACGGGAAGAAACCGCCGATATCATCGCCAATGCCCGCGCTCATTATCACGACCGCGCGCGCGCCCTGCGGCAGGCACTGGCGGAACGCGGCCTGCATATCGACGGGGATGATAACGGCCTGTGCCTTTGGATGCCGGTCGAATCCGAGCAATTCGCCATGGTGACGCTCGCCGCCCGCGGCATTGCCGTCGAGCCCGGAGAGAAATTCTCGGTCACGCCCGTCAACCATATCCGCGTGGCGACAGGCTGCCTGACGGACCGTTACGACGCGGTCGCCGACGCCATCATCCTGGCGCACAAAATGTAGTTTTCGGCAAGGACACCAGCCCTTGCCGCGCCGTCGGGATGCAAAGACGGCATAGCCCTTGCCGAAACGGAATTGGCCTGCCGCCCGGCCGGCCGCTAAGCTTGGTTTCATCAAGAACCCGTCGAAAAAAACGACAAAAAATGTCGTCGGAACCGCAACCTGCTTGAGGACATGCCACAAATGAAAATTTTCATATCGATGGATATCGAGGGTGTGGCCGGCGTGGCCGAGAAACTGCAGGGCGCGCGCGGCAATCCCGAATACGAAGTTGCCCGCAGGCTGATGACCGAGGAGGCCAATGCCGCCATCCGCGGCGCATTCGCCGGCGGCGCGACCGACGTCACCGTGGCGGATTCGCACGGGCCGATGCGTAATATCATTGCCGAGGACCTCGATCCGCGCGCCCGGCTGATTTCCGGAAAGCCCCGGCCCCTGACCATGATCGACGGCATCACCGATGAGTATGCCGGTACCCTGCTGATCGGCTACCACGCGGCGGCGGATAATTACGGTACGCTGTCGCACACGATCAGCGGCATCGTCTTTCGCCGGATCGAGATGAACGGCGTTCTGACCGGCGAACCGACGCTGTTTGCAGGCTATGCCGCCTCCATCGGCGTGCCGCTTCTGGCCGTCAGCGGCGACGACCGGCTTGCCGGGGAAATCGCGGAACAGTTTCCCGCTGCCCGCCGTATCGTGGTCAAGCGCGCGATCGGTGCCAATGCGACCGACAGCCTGTCGCCGTCCGAATCGCGCAAGCTGATCGAAAGGGACGTTGCGGAGGCCGTTGCCGCGGCGAAAAATGCGCCGGTCGAGACACCGTGTACGCCGCCGCTGTCCATGAAAGTCCTGTTTCATCACCAGCAACAGACAGATGCAGTGACACTACTGCCCTTCGTCGAGCGCACCGGGCCACGTGAGGTGTCATTTTCGGTGGAAAGCCACCGTCAGGCCATCGGCACGCTTGCCGCCATGGCGCTGATCGCCGGCGCTTTTGTCTGAAGATTACCGGTCCATCAACCACCGGCTTCCGGCAGAATGTCACGCAGCGTCTTCAACCGGCGGCCGGAATAGCCCTCGATGGTTTCGGCGTTCCACAGCGCATTGAGGACGGCCTCCTCGGTCGCCTCGACTGTGGCCTCGAAAAAGGCATCCATGGAGCGCTCGGCAAGGCGGGTGGCCGGCAGGGTTTCGGCTTTCGCCTGCATGTCGCGCATGTTCGCGGTGGAAAAGGCAAGCGCGATATCGCCGCTGCCATGGCCGAAATGACTACCGAGCCGACCGAGCCCGGCGCCCGCGCGACGCGCCAGACGCGTCAACTGGCGCGATTCCATCGGCGCGTCGGTCGCAAAAATGACGATGATCGATCCCTTGTCGGCGGGTGCTGTGCTGCTGTCTCCACCGACCTTGCGGCCAAAGACCCGCAAGTGCGAAGCCTTGCCGAAATTGGAAAGCACCAGCGTTCCGAGCGTGAATGAGGCTCCACCCCGAAGTGCGACACGGCGCGAGGCGCTGCCGATCCCGCCGGCGAGCCCGAAGGTCGACATGCCGGTTCCGGCGCCGATTGTGCCCTGCGCGAATTCGACGTCGGCATTCTCGATGGCCGACATCGCCAGCGCCGTGTCGACCGCCATGGCCTGTATATCGTTGATCCGGCCGTCATTGCATTCGAAGACCAGCGGATTGACGGTGCTGTCGCCGCGCCCGATAGCCGGATTGGCGCGGATGGCCGAACGGATCAGCGCTTCGGCGCAGGCATGAACGCCGAAAGTGTTGGTCAGGAGGACCGGCGTTTCGATCTCGCCGAGTTCGGCGACCTGCACGAGGCCGAGGCTCTTGCCGAAGCCGTTGAGAACGGCGACGCCGGCCGGCGGCCGCAGCCGGAAAAGGTCGTCGCCATGGGGCAGAAGCGCCGTCACGCCGGTCCGGGCGGTTCCTTCCGTCAGCGTGGCATGGCCGACGGCAACGCCCGTGATATCGGTGATCGTGTTGCGCGGTCCCGTCGGGATCGTCCACCAGTCGGCGGCGTGTGGCAGAGAACGCATCGTGTCGTCAGGCCTCGCTCAGCTTGGGGTCGAGCGCGTCGCGCAGCCCGTCCCCCAGGACGTTGAAGCATAGCACGGTAACGAAAATCGCCAGTCCGGGGAAGAATGTCAGGTACCATGCGCCGGCCAGCAGATATTCCCGTCCGGCCGCCAGCATCGCTCCCCACTCCGCCGTCGACGGCTCGACCCCGAGACCCATGAAGCTGAGGCTTGCCGCCGTCAGGATGGACGAGCCGATGCGCATGGTGAAATAGACGATCACGCTGCCCATCGTGCCCGGCAGGATGTGCCGGAACATGATGATATTGTTCGATGCACCCGCCGCGCGCGCTGCCTCGACATAGGTGCTCTGCTTCAGCGCCAGCGTCCCGCTGCGCACGATGCGTGCAAAGGCCGGCACGCTGAACGTTGCGACCGCGATGATGACATTGTCGAGACCGGGGCCGAGAATGGCGATGATGCCGATGGCCAGCAGGATGCCCGGAAAGGCGAACAGCACATCGCAGATGCGCATGATCACCGCATCGAGCCAGCGGCCGTAAAACCCGGCCATAAGCCCCAGAACGACGCCGACCACGGCGCCGATCGAAACAGAAACGAAGCCGATATAGAGCGACAACTGCGCGCCGAAAAGCAGGCGGGTGAAGATGTCGCGGCCGAACTCGTCGGTGCCCGCCCAGTGTTTCAGGCTCGGTCCCGCCAGCGTATTGGCATAATCGTAGCTGTTCGGCCCGTAGGGCATGTAGAAAGGCGCCGTCAGGGCCGCGACCAGCATGAGCAGAAGAATGCCGCCGGTGAAGAGCGCCAGCTTTTCCTTCGCCATGCGCCGCCGGAATTCGCCGAGAGGCGAACGCAATCTGGTCTTTGGGGCCGTCTGCGTATCCGGCGTCTGGGAAACGTCGCTCATCGTGATTGCCTCATTTGTACCGGATCGTCGGGTTGATGAAACCGTACAGAATGTCGGTAACAAGGTTGATCAGCAGGAACTCGAAGGAAAACAGCATCAGCTCCGCTTGAATGACGGCATAGTCGCGAAAATCGATAGCCTCCACCAGGACGGAGCCGAGGCCGGGCCAGCGAAACACCCGCTCGATGACGATCGAGCCGCCCAGCAGAAAGCCAAATTGCAGGCCGGTCATGGTCACGATCGGGATCAGTGCATTGCGCAGCGCATGTTTCCAGACGATGAGCCGCGGCGCGAGGCCCTTGGCGCGGGCCGTGCGGATATAGTCCTCCCGGATGACTTCCACGAGGGAAGACCGGGTGAACCGCGCCATCACGGCCGCAACGGAAGAACCCAGCGTGATCGATGGCAGGATCAGGTCCTGCGGCTTTTCGAATCCGCTGGTTCCCAACCAGTTCAGCTTCAGCGAAAACAGCTGCATCAACAGGATGCCGAGCCAGAAGTTCGGCATCGAGATGCCGGAGACGGCGAGCACCATGCCCACCCGGTCGGCAAAACGACCATGTCGGACGGCGGAGAAAACGCCGATGAACAGGCCGAAGACGAGCGACCATCCCAGCGCGCAGAAAGACAGCCAGAATGTCGGCATGAAGGCGCGCGCCAGCATGTCGTAGACCGGCTCGCCGGTGCGCAGCGACGTCCCGAGATCGCCGGTGACGAGATTTTTGAGGAAGGTGAAATACTGAACGATCAACGGCTGATCGAGACCGAGCGTCTGCCGCAATGCCTGCACGTCGGCGAGTGTGGCGTCCTCGCCGGCAAGCATGCGGGCGGGATCGCCGGGCAGCACGTGAACGAAACCGAACACGAAAAGCGAGATGATCACCAGCACCGGTATCATCGCCATCAGACGCCGAAAGAAATAACTTGTCATCCATCAGACCTTGAAAAGCTCCGGCGGGCCGAGCCCGCCGGAGTGCTGCGATCCGTTATTTGAATTCGGCGTCGGCGTAGACCATGGTGCCGTCCGCCATCGGGTGAACACCTTCGAGGTTCGCCGTCTCGCCTGCCAGCTTGTTGTTGATGGCGAGCCAGATCACCGGCATGTCCTTCCAGATGATCGACTGGGCGTCCGCGTATGCATCGCCGCGGACCTTTTCGTCGGCCGAGCTCAGACCTGCGGCGATGTCTGCATCGACCTTGTCATTGGAATAGAGGGCCATGTTGTAGATCTTCGGGACCCAGCCTTCGGTGGCGTAGACCGGACGAAGGTGCCAGTCGGCATCACCTGTCGAGGGCGACCAACCGCCGATTGCAAGGCCGAATTCCTGGTCTTCCGGTTCGATATTGCCGAACAGCTTTTCGGACCGGGTGGCCGGCTCCATAGGCAGTATTTCGACATCGACATTGATCTGCGAAAGCATCTGCTTCAGCATCTGCAACATGCGGGTTTCCGTCGTGTTGTTGCGACCCCATGCCTGGATCTTGAAGCCATCCTCGTAACCGGCCTCCTTCATCAGTTCCTTCGCCTTTTCCAGATCGTAGGGATAGGCTGTCTGTGCCGAATAAAAGGCGGTGTTGGGGGCAAGCGGCGCATCGGGAACCGATCCGTAGCCGGAGAAGACGACCTGTACGATCGCCTGCTTGTCGATGGCCAGATTGAAGGCTTCGCGCACGCGCGGATCCTGAAATTCCGGCTTCATCAGGTTCATCGAGGCCGTCCAGACGGAAATGCCGGGAACATTGAGAACCTTGAATTTGGGATCGGCCTCGATCGACTTGACCAGTTCCGGAGACATGTTGTCGACGTACTGGACCTCGCCCGCCTTCAGCATGGCGACGGCGGTAGCGGCTTCCTTGACCTTCACGAAGGTCACGTCATCGACCTTGGGCCAGCCCTCCTTCCAGTAGCCGTCATATTTCTCCACGGTCAGGTGTTCGCCGGGAACCCATTCCTTGAACTTGAAGGGGCCGGTTCCGACAGGATGCTTGCTGACATCCTTGCCGTATTTTTCAAGCGCTGCCGGGCTTTCCATAACGATCGACGGGTGGGCAAGCGTCGCCAGCATGGCGCCGAAGGGTTCGGACAGATTGATGCGAACCGTGTAGTCGTCGATCACGTCCGTGGACGAGATCATGCGCATCATGCCGTTGCGCTTCAGCCCCTGCGACTGGTCCGCGAGGCGGTCCATGTTGACCTTGACGGCCTCGGCATTGAACGGCGTGCCGTCCTGAAACGTTACGCCCTGGCGCAGGTGGAAGGTGAACTGTGTGGCGTCGTCATTGGCTTCCCAACTCGTCGCCAGCACCGGAACGAGCTTCATATCCTTGTCGAAGCCGATGAGGCGTTCCATGATGCCGCTGGAAACGGAGGCAACGGCATTGGCCGTGCTGTCCTGCGGGTCGAGCGTGTCGACAGTCGCATCCATCGCGACCTTGAGGGATGCGGCATCGGCGGTAGCCGACAGCGCCGCCGCACTGACGGTCAGTGCCGCACCCAGCATAATTTTCTTTAACAAATTCATTCCGTTATCTCCTTCTGAAGGTATCCTGGCCCTGATGGGCTCTCGTTATTGGGTTTCATAGGCAGAAAAATGCGCGTCTCCGATCCGCTCGAAGCGCAACGGCTGCGGCGGGTCGTCAAGCGACCGGACGGGGCTCGGGATCTCGCCGGTCAGCAGCGGGCGATCCCGATAGCGCAAAGCCGGATCGGGGACCGGGACCGCCGACATGAGGCGTTTCGTGTAGCTGTGATGCGGGTTTTCGAACACGCTCGCGCGCTGTCCGTGTTCGACGATCTGCCCGAGATACATGACCGCGACCCGATGGCTGATGCGTTCGACCACGGCCATGTCATGGGAAATGAACAGGTAGGAAATGCCGAAGCGGCGCTGCAGATCGATCATAAGGTTGATCACCTGCGCCTGAACCGAGACATCGAGCGCGGAAACGGCCTCGTCGGCGATGATCAGTTTCGGATTGGTGGACAGCGCCCGTGCAATGGCGATGCGCTGACGCTGGCCGCCGGAAAAGGCATGCGGATAGCGATGCGCATGATCGGCGCTCAGCCCGACCTGTTCGAGCAGCCAGACGGCGCGATCCATGGCATTGGCGCGGTTTTCGATACCGTGGATCAGCATCGGCTCGCAAATCGAGAAACCGACCGTCAACCGCGGATTGAGCGATGCATAGGGATCCTGGAAAATGAACTGGATTTGCCGGCGGAGACGCCTGAGATCGGCGGCCGCGAGTTCCGACATGTTGCGGTTGTCGAAGGTGAACGACTGGTAGTCCGACTGTACGAGTTTCAGCAGCGAACGGCCAGTCGTCGATTTGCCGCAGCCCGATTCCCCGACCATGCCGAGCGTTTCGCCCGGCCAGATATCGAGGTCGATCTGCTCGACGGCATGGACGCGCGACTTGACCCGGCTGAATATCCCCTCATGGATATCGAAGCGGGTGGTCAGCCCGCGCACTGACAGAAGCGGCGGCGCGGAATAATCGACGGCCGGGGCCGGTGCTTCATCGTTTTTTTGCGCGGCTGCTGTCTCGCCATAGGCAAGCAATCTGAAGGGTGCAGGAGAGCGGGTCCCGGTCATTGCGCCGAGCCGCGGCACGGCATTCAGCAACGCCTTGGTATAGGGATGCTGCGGCGCCTTGAAAATCGTCTCGACAGGACCTTCCTCGACCTTTTCGCCGCGATACATCACCACGACCCGGTCGGCGACTTCGGCCACCACGCCCATGTCATGGGTGATGAACAGGACCGACATGCCGGTTTTTGCCTGAAGATCGCGGATCAGCCGCAGGATCTGGGCCTGAATGGTGACATCGAGCGCGGTCGTCGGCTCATCGGCGATCAGGAGCTGCGGATTGCAGCACAACGCCAGCGCGATCATCACCCGTTGCCGCATGCCGCCGGAAAGCTGATGCGGATAGCGCTTCATGATGGCGCGGGCATTGGGAATGCGGACCAGTTCCAGCATTTCGAAGGCAATACGGCCGGCTTCGCGCCGTGATTTGTCCTGATGCGTCACGATCGCTTCGATGATCTGCTCACCGATCAGCAGAACCGGATTGAGCGACGTCATCGGCTCCTGGAAGATCATCGCGATTTCGTTGCCGCGCATGCCGCGCGCCTCGTCCTCGCTGAGGGAAGCGATGTCGGACGTCGCGCCGTTGCGGCGACGCAGGCTGATGGTGCCGCTGTCAATCCGTCCACCGCCGAACTCGACAAGCCGCATGACCGAAAGCGCCGTGACGGATTTGCCGGATCCCGATTCACCGACGACAGCCACGGTTTCACCGCGCTTGACCGTGAGATTGAAATTGCGAACGGCGCTGAACGGGGTCGCCTGGCCACCAAAAGCAACGCTCAGCCCCTCGACATCCAGAAGAACGTCATCATCCGTGACCGGCGCCGGATTCCTTGTCGTCATATCAGCCTGTTCCCCTGCAGCGGGTCGTTTTTGAGTTCTGCGCTGCACAATATCGTCTGTATGAAAGCGGTGTATATCGTGGTTGTCCAAGGCCAAGTCGGCATGTCGTATGCAGGCTTTGCATAGCGGGATGGATTGCGCTGTCTGCAAGCGCGTGCTTCGATACGAGCTGCGAAAGCATGAGGTTACAGACAGAAATGAAGACAGAGTGGGCAATCGCGCTGCATGGCGGCGCGGGTACGATTCTCAGGGAAACAATGTCGGCTGAGCGGGAAGCCACCTATCGCGAAGCGCTTGCGGCAGCGCTTTCACGCGGCAGTGACATTCTCGAGCGTGGCGGTTCGAGCGCCGATGCCGTGGAAGCGGTGGTCAATGCGCTGGAGGATGATTCGCTGTTCAATGCCGGCCACGGCGCCGTTTTGACGGCGGACGGCGCATTCGAGCTGGACGCGGCCATCATGCGCGGCGGCGATCTGGCGGCCGGCGCCGTCGCCGGCGTTGTCGATATCCGTAACCCCGTCAGTCTGGCGCGTCAGGTCATGGAGCGGTCGCAGCATGTCCTGCTGGCCGGCGACGGCGCATCCCGCTTTGCCCGCGAGTTGGGCATCGAACCTGTCAGCAACGACTATTTCGAAACCGAGTATCGCCGGAAGCAGCTCATTCAGGCTCAGGCGAAAAACGAGGTGTCGCTGGACCACAACGATCGCAAATTCGGAACGGTCGGCGCCGTCGCGCGGGACCGCGCGGGCGATCTGGCGGCCGCGACGTCTACCGGCGGCATGACCAACAAACGGCCCGGCCGCATCGGCGACAGCCCCCTGATCGGCGCGGGAACCTATGCCAGCAACCGTTCCTGTGCCGTTTCGGCAACCGGTCACGGCGAGATGTTCATCCGCCTGACGGTCGCGCGGGATATCGCCGCGCTGATGGAATATGCAGGCCTGTCGCTGGAAGCGGCCGTTGACCGCAAGGTGATGCGGGAATTGCCGGAGATCGACGGCCGGGGCGGCGTGATTGCGGTCAGTCGTGAAGGCCGCCCCGTGTTCGGGTTCAATACCCCCGGCATGTACCGCGCCGCCCAATGGGAAGGGGCGGATGTCGAGGTCGGCATCTACGCGGATTGACGGGGCACCCTCGCGCGATCAGATCGCCATGGCCCTGCTCGCCCGGATATAGACCTCGCGCAGGCGGTGTGCGACCGGGCCGGGCTTGCCATCACCAACGGCCGTTCCGTCCACGCTGACGACCGGATTGACGAAACCGGATGCCGATGTCGAAAACGCTTCGCGCGCCTGCCTGATCTCCTCGACCGTAAACGGCCGTTCCTCGACCCTGATCTGCAGGTCATCAGCGCATTTGAGAACGGACTGCCGCGTGATCCCGGACAGAATCTCGGTCGACAGCTCACGGGTTACGAGCGTTCCTTCCTGCGTGACAATATAGGCGTTGTTCGAGCAGCCTTCGGTGATGCAGCCATCTTCGACCATCCATGCGTCATCGGCCCCTGCACGACGTGCCGTGTTCTTGGCCAGAACCGGATAGAGAAGCTGTACGGTCTTGATATCGCGCCGGTGCCAGCGCTGGTCCTCGACCAGAATGATTTTCTGCCCGCGGTCGGCCACGGGATTATCGATCAGCGCCTTTTTCTGGGTGAACATGACAAATGTCGGCGGGACATCTTCTGCCGGATACATGAAGTCCCGGTCGGCCGCGCCACGCGAAACCTGAAGATAGATCAGCCCCTCCTCGAGTGCGTTACGCGCAATCAACTGACGATGAATTTCCAGAACCTCTTCATCACTGTGAGGGAGAGCCAGTTCAACTTCAAAGAGGGAGCGGCGCAGACGGGCCATGTGACCGGGGAAATCCACCAGCTTGCCGGCAATGACGGCCGTGACCTCGTAGACGCCGTCTGCGAAAATGAAACCGCGGTCGAAGATCGATATTTTCGCCGTCGTTTCAGGTTGATATTCGCCGTTGACATAGACGGTTCGCATGCGCTCGATCTCCGGTAAGGCTGGCTTTTCGGAGCATTCATGCATCTGTATTTTGTTGTAGCAAATGCCGTTTCTTTATAACCTATGCACATTGTAAGAGGACATGCCTTGGAACTGATCTGGCTTGAAGATTTCGTCGAACTGGCGGCCGTACGCAATTTCTCTGTCGCTGCGGCGGCCCGCCATGTCACCCAGCCGGCTTTCAGCCGCCGCATCCGCGCGCTTGAAAACTGGGTCGGCACGGAACTAATCGACAGAAGCAGCTTTCCTGTGAAGCTGACCAAGGCCGGTGAGACCTTTTTCGAGTCAGGCCGGGACCTGATGCGTGAGATCTATCGTCTGCGCGATGACTGTCGTCACGACGCGAGCACCGGCGCTGAAGTGCTGACCGTTAGTGCATTGCACACGATCGCGCTCAGTATTTTTCCCGAGCTTCAGGCCGACATCGAAAAAAAGGCGGGGCCATTCAATACCAGAATGAGCGCCACCGACTTTTACGACTGCATCGAGACGCTTTCGCTCGGCCGCTGCGAAATAGCGCTCTGTTACGGTCATCATCTGGGGCCGCCGATCCTGCAGGCGGGCCGTTTTGAATCGCGCAAGATCGGCATTGATCCGTTTCTGCTGGTGTCATCGGTCGATGCGGACGGTCGGGCGATTTTTTCCGTGCTCGACGGCTCGTCCGCCGAAGCCGTGCCACTCGTATCCTACACGATGGACTGTTTTCTCGGAAAGGTGCAGTCGGACCTGGTGCGGGAGATGCGCGGGAAAGCGCCGGAGATGTACACCGTCTTCGAAAACTCGATGTCCGAAATGGTCAAGAGGGTGGTGATGCAGGGGAAGGGGATAGGCTGGCTTCCGGAAAGCGCCGTGGAGCGCGAGGTACAGGAGGGCAGGCTTGCCGTCCTGGAGAGCGGACTGACCGATGTCGAGCTCGACATTCTCGCGTTTCGTCGGGCCGGGGCAGGGGCAGCGGTCATGGAAAAATTCTGGTCGCACCTGCCCAATCTCGACTGACGGGACGTCATGGGGTTTGCGTCAGGGGAGGGGGACGCCCGGCTTTCGAACGGCTGGAATGGGCACGTCAGGTCCTGCGGAAGGAACTGGCGCAAAAGGGCTGGGTTCTGCCACCCTTACGGCTGGAAGGGGAAGGATGACGCCCGGTCCCTTCCACGTTCGCTGCCTGCTCTGCGGCACGATTGCGCAAAATTGGTACCGGGTTTTCCGCATCCGGCGGGCGCGACCACCGGCATGGCGCTTTGTGACTGCGGCAACATCAAGGCCGACGCGATGGGATTGATCGGATTGGGCCGGGTTCTGTCTCGCGATCCTGCGGATAGCTACGAGATCGATCAGGGCGGTTCTCAAAATTTAGAGCATTTCCCTGACTGATTGAATCCGGGTCTATGCAAATCAGACGCGGTCTGATTCAAACTATCTGCCGATGGAGGTCGGCGGATATGTCG
>NZ_JBEPLY010000015.1:0-123053 GCF_040545495.1 Martelella mangrovi | reverse complement strand
CAATGGTCGCTGCCATCAGAAAGCTCATAACAATCCTCAACGCCATCGCAAAAACAGACCCTGCTTTCAAAACATAAAACCACGGTTGCTTGACCGGAGGATCCATGTGCCTCTCCACATACGAGACCTGTCACCGGTCTGATGACCGGAGCCATAAAGCCCAATCTTTTCCTGCCGCAACCAGACTGGATGCCCGGGTCAAGCCCGGGCATGACGCAGAGTATGTGGGACGGTCTATAAATAAACAGAGCGCGGGAACATTGCCCCGCGCTCGTAAGGATAAATCCGTAGGGCTGAAAACTTACTGCCCCAACCCTTCAAACAGCGCCGTCGACAGATAACGTTCGGCGAAGGACGGGATGATGATGACGATGTTCTTGCCTTCGTTTTCCGGGCGCGAGCCGACTTCGATGGCAGCCTTCAATGCAGCACCGGAGGAAATGCCCACCGGCACGCCTTCCAGACGCGCCACTTCGCGCGCCAGCGCAAAGGCATCGTCATTTTCCACCTGAACCACTTCGTCATAGACCGAGGTATCGAGAACGCCCGGCACGAAACCGGCGCCGATGCCCTGAATCTTGTGCGGAGCGGGCGAACCGCCGGACAGAATCGGAGAAGCGGCGGGCTCAACCGCGATCACCTTCACCTCCGGCTTCTTCTGTTTCAGCACCTGGCCGACACCGGTGATCGTGCCGCCCGTGCCGATGCCGGAGACGAAGAAATCGACGTCACCCTTGGTGTCGTTCCAGATTTCTTCCGCCGTGGTGTTGCGATGAATTTCCGGGTTTGCCGGGTTTTCGAACTGCTGCGGAATAACCGCGTTTTCGATTTCGGCAGCCAGTTCCTCGGCCTTGGCGACCGCACCCTTCATGCCCTTGGGCGGCTCTGTCAGCACCAGTTCGGCCCCCAGCAACGCCACCATCTTGCGGCGCTCGATGGACATCGATTCCGGCATGGTGAGGATCAGGCGGTAACCCTTGGCGGCTGCGGCAAACGCCAGCGCGATACCGGTATTGCCGGAGGTCGGCTCAACCAGAACGGACTTGCCGGGCGTGATCTTGCCGGCATTTTCCAGCGCTTCGATCATCGCAAAACCGATACGATCCTTGACCGATGCGATCGGGTTGAAGAATTCGAGCTTGGCCAGAAGATTGGCCTTCACGCCCTTTTCCTTCGCCAGCTTGTCGAGGCGGACAATCGGCGTATCGCCGATGGTTTCAAGGATGGAGGAATATACTTTCCCGCGTCCGGGCTTGCCGTTCTGTTCCATATTGATAGCTCCCTGAATGAGTTATCTTCTAGGTAGGGTCCGGCGTGAGGAAATTCGAGGTACGAAACTGTAACCCGGCCGCATCTTACAGAACGTCATTCCAATTACGGGCCGTTTGATGGAACAGGATTTCAACAGCCCGTCACAGCACGGCAGAATTGCCGTTTGTCACGTCGAAAACGCCAGAAAAGCCCAGAAGCACACGCCGCCGATGACAATCACGGCAAGCGTCACAAGCGCCAGCAGCCTGCCATAGGCACGCGAGCCGCTGCCATAGGCCAGCACGACCTTGGTCACCAGATTGGAGACCGCCGCCAGAAGAACCGCGACGGCCGCCGTTTCAACAGGCACGGAATCGCCTGCCAGGTGCGCGGTCGAAAGCGTGATCGCATCGAGATCGGGAATGCCGGAGACCAGCGCGATGATGACGATGCTGGAAGGCCCGAGAAGCTGTACCAGCAGTTTGGCGCTGAAACTGACCACCCCCAGCAAGGCCCCGAAGCGCAGCACCGACCAAAATTCGAACGGGTTGGAGAGGTGCAGGTCGGCCCTGGTGTCCGCTGCCTTCCGTCTGCCATTCAGAATGAAACTGGCGACAACGAAGGCGGCAAGCCCCGGTGCCAGCGCGAAGGCAAGCGGCTTCAGCAGAACCGGCGCCACCGCTACGGCGATCACGAAACAGCGCACCAGCGAAAGCCCGCCGGCAATCGATGCCGCGCCTGCAAGCTGGCGCGAAAGCGGCGGCTGGGCCACGGAAATGCGGGCAAAGGAGAGCGTCGTTGCCGTCGATGACACGATGCCGCCGGTGGCGCCGGCAAACAGGATGCCGCGCTCCGGCCCCGCCACCCGCATGGCCACATAGCCGGCATAGGAAAGCGCCGCGATCATGATCGTCATCAGCCAGACGGCAAACGGATTGAACCCGCCCCACGGATCAATCGCCCGGTTCGGCAAAAGCGGCAGCGCCACGAAGCTCATGGTCAAAAGCACCAGTGCCGAGCGCAGCTCCACCCACGTCATGGTCCGCAAAAATCCATGCAGGCTGTGGCGGGCGGCCAGAAGCACGGTGGTTACCACCCCGCCCGCGGCCGCAAGCCGCATATCGCCGGTTGCCGAGACAACGCCAAGCGCAAAGACGACAAGCGCTGCGACAATGCCGGTGACGCTGAAATCGCCCCGGGGTGCGGCGGCGCGGTATTCGAAAACGACAAAGGTAATCACCAGCGCCACAGCAAGCGCTGCCGGCAGGGCTGTTCCCATATTTGTCCCGATATACCCGGCGACCCCGCCCAGAAGCCCGACAAGCGCGAATGTGCGGATACCGGCCACGCGCTCGCCGTCGGCCATATCCCGTTCCTGCCAGCCGCGTTCGATACCGGCCAGAAGACCGATCGCCAGCGCCAGACCGATCCGCTGAAATGCTTCCGTCATATCCATGAGCAAGCCTCCGGAAAATGCGCGGCCGCAAGCCACCTGCCCTGCCCGCAAAAGACTAGCGCATCGACTGGTAAAACGGAATTGGAAATGAAGGCACTGTATCCCGCGCCACCGGGCTTGCCATCGCCCCGCAACCGGCTAAAACCTGAAGCGCAACAAGGAAACAGCCATGCCCGAACCGCATCATCTTCTGGCCTTTATGCTTATCGCCCTTGCCATGGTGATGACGCCGGGCCCCAACATGATCTACCTGATCTCGCGCTCGATCTGTCAGGGCGCCACGGCCGGACTGGTCTCGCTTGCCGGTGTCGGGCTGGGCTTTGTCATCTACATGCTGTCGGCGGCATTCGGTCTGACGGTTCTGCTGCTGGCGGTTCCCTTTGCCTATGACACGATCCGGCTTCTGGGCGCCTGCTATTTGCTTTACCTCGCCTGGAACGCGGTCAGGCCCGGCGGCCAGTCGGCTTTCGCCGTGCGCAAACTGCCATCGGACAGCATCCGCAAGCTCTTCGTCATGGGGCTGGCAACCAACCTGCTGAACCCGAAAGCGGCCGTTCTGTATCTGTCGCTTCTGCCGCAATTCATCGACCCAGAACGCGGGCACATCCTGTCGCAGACGCTGGTTCTGGGCTTTGCACAGATCGCCGTCAGCCTGGCCGTCAACACGCTCATCGTGCTTGGCGCCGGCGCCATTGCCGTGTTTCTGGCAAACCGGCCACTCTGGTCGCGCATCCAGCGCTATCTGATGGGAACGGTCCTCACCGGCCTTGCCGTACGGATGGTTTTCGAGGCGCGGCGCTAGGCCCCTGCCGTATCAAAACTCCGCAAGCGGGGTAAAACCGACAGGCGACTGTTCTAACTGCTCGGCCAGTGAGGCCGACGCCATCAGATAGACATGCGGGTCGGCAACAGCTTCGGCCTCCGCCCATTGAAGCCGGTCCGGGCTGAACCGCGTTTCCACACAGGAACAGGCTGCGCCAAGAGCCGCGCAGATTTCGCCCAGCGGCGGAATTTCTGCCGAAACGACATCGAAAACGATTAGCTTCTCCGCTTCCTGTCTCCAGGCGACAATCGCCTTCTGCCGGGAAAGATAGCTCAGCGTTATTTCATCGCGCTGCCACCAGGCATTCAGCAGAAAAAGCGCTTTCATTCCTGTCACGGCAAAGCGCCCGGAAACGGGCTGACGTATATCGAGCATGGCTGAAACACGATGCAGGTCCGCTGGCCTGTCGAGAGACAATGCCTGACAGGCAGGGCCATCCGCCGATGACTGTGGCATTGCGCCTCGAAACCCGAACATACGCACCGATCGCAAACCGTAGGGCACATAAAGCGCCGGCTTGTCCGTCAACAGAATATCGGCTTCATGGCCGGTCTGGCGCGCATGGGTGAAGGCACGTTGCATCAGGTCGCGGTAAAGGCCGCGACCGCGATAGGCCGGACTTACGGCCCCGGACTGATAGGCGGCAACTCTCATCGTCCGGCCATTCACGGCAAGCGGCATGGAAAATACCGAGAAATTGGCGACGCACCGGCCTTGCGCATCGAAGTATCCGAACGGCATGCAGGTCGGGTCGACCCCGCCAAGCCACTGCATCGGCCTGATATCGATGCTGAATATGTCCTGCAACAGCACCGCCAGCGCCTCAAAGGCGTCCGGCTCACCGAAATAGCCTTGCCGGAATATCAGGTCACGACCGCTTGGCACCGTATCACACGCCCGTCGAGCCGAAGCCGCCTGCGCCACGCGCCGTGTCCGTCAGGTCGTCGACAACCGTCACCGGCATCTGCGTGACCGGAGCGATGATGACCTGGGCGATGCGCATGTCGCGCTCGATGGAAAAGTCCTTATCGCCGAGATTGACGAGAAGCACCTTCACCTCGCCGCGATAGTCGCTGTCGATAGTGCCGGGCGTGTTGAGGCAGGTGATGCCGTGTTTGAAGGCAAGGCCCGAGCGCGGGCGGATCTGCGCTTCATACCCTTCCGGGATTTCGAAGATGAAACCGGTCGGCACCAGCGCACGCTCGCCGGGTGCAAGCGTGAGCGGCTCACCGGCGGCAACAGCGGCGCGGATATCCATGCCGGCCGAACCGGTGGTTTCATAGGCGGGCGGTTCGATGCCGTCGGCATGTTCAAGGCGCTTCAGTTTCAGTGTCATTTTGTTTTCCGTATCTGTTGCGGTTCCGGCCTTTTGCCAGCCCCATCTCCCCTACTCCGTCATGCTCGGGCTTGACCCGACATCCAGCGGCCTTCCGGCGTGGGTGCGCGTGTGTGGATCCTCGGGTCAAGCCCGAGGATGACGCCGGAGTGAGTGGAAGGGCTGCAACACAAAACCAACATTGGTCATGAGCCCTGCAAGGCCAACATCAATCTCGCCAGCACCATTGCCACCGAGCGGCAACGGGTCAATTGCATCTTGCCGCCCAAATCGCTAGATAGGCGTCAATCAACAGGATTTAACAATCAATGCCCGAGACCATTGCCGAGGCCGTTGCCCGCCGTCGCACCTTCGCCATTATTTCCCACCCGGATGCCGGTAAAACCACGCTGACGGAAAAGCTGCTGCTTTTCGGTGGTGCCATTCAGCTGGCCGGTGAGGTGAAGGCCAAGAAGGACCGTATCCAGACACGGTCCGACTGGATGAAGATCGAGCGCGAACGCGGTATTTCGGTGGTCACTTCGGTGATGACTTTCGAATATGAAGACACCGTCTTCAACCTGCTCGACACGCCCGGCCATGAAGATTTTGCCGACGACACCTACCGCACGCTGACGGCGGTGGATGCGGCCATCATGGTCATCGACGCGGCCAAGGGTATCGAGCCGCGCACGCTGAAGCTCTTTGAAGTCTGCCGGATGCGCGACATCCCGATCATCACCTTCGTCAACAAGATGGACCGCGAGGCCCGTGACACGTTCGAGATCATCGACGAGGTGGCGGAAAAGCTGGCGCTTGATCCGGTTCCGATGACGTGGCCCATCGGTCAGGGCAAGAGTTTTGCCGGCACCTACCACCTGCGTGAAAGCGCCGTGCGCTATGGCGACAGCGAGCGCGAGCTGACAAAGGTGAACGGCCCGGAAGTGGTTTCCGAAAAGCTTCCGGAACACGAACGGCAGGACTGGGCCGAGATGGCGGAACTGGCCATTGACGGCTATCCGGTGTTCTCGAAGGAAGCCTTTCTCGAAGGCCATATGACGCCGGTCTATTTCGGCTCCGCGCTTCGCAACAACGGCGTGCGCGACCTGATCCATGCCTTGTCCGAGTACGGCCCGCCGCCGCGCGCGCAGGTCGCCGATACCCGCACCGTGGAAGCCACCGACCCGAAGATGAGCGCCTTCGTTTTCAAGATCCAGGCGAATATGGACCCGAACCACCGCGACCGCATCGCTTTCGCGCGGGTCTGCTCGGGTGAGCTGAAGCGCGGCATGAAGGCCCGCCTTGCCCGCACCGGCAAGCAGATGGGGCTGACGGCGCCGCAATTCTTCTTCGCCTCGCAGCGCCAGTTGGCCGATACGGCTTACGCCGGCGACGTCGTCGGCATTCCGAACCACGGCGCGCTGCGCATCGGCGATACGCTGACCGACGGCGAAGCGCTGGTATTTCAGGGCGTTCCGAACTTCGCGCCGGAAATCCTGCGCCGCGTACGTTTGGAAGACGCCATGAAGGCCAAGAAGCTGAAGGAAGCTCTGCAGCAGATGGCCGAGGAAGGCGTGGTGCAGCTGTTCACCCCGGAAGACGGCTCACCGGCCATCGTCGGCGTCGTCGGCGCGCTGCAGCTCGATGTGCTGAAGGAGCGGCTGAAGGCGGAATACGGCCTGCCGGTCTCCTTCGAGATGGCACGTTTTTCGATCTGCCGCTGGATTTCGGCGGAAAAACCGGCAGAGCTCGAAAATTTCATCTCATCGCACCGCGGCGATATTGCCCGCGACCTCGACGGCGATCCGGTATTTTTGGCGCAGGACGGGTTTTCGCTCAACTACGAGAGCGAGCGCGCACCGGAGATCAAGATGATCGCCATCAAGGAATATCATCAAGCCAAGGCTGCCTAGGGAGACGTCATGAGCGAGAAGGAAACAGTCGGCATCTGTGGTGCCGGACGCATGGGGTCGGCCATGGCGCGCCGACTGGCCTCTGCCGGTTTTGAACTGGTGTTGTGGTCGCGCAGCGGCGTTCCCGATGAACTGCTGAGCGAGACCGGCGCCCAGAAGGCCCACAACCCGGCAGCCCTTGCCGGCAAGGCCGATATCATCATCACATCGCTGATTGACGATGATGCGGTGGAAGACGTGCTCACCGCAATGATGACCACATCCCTGCCCGGCAAGCTGGTCGCCGAGATGTCCACCGTCAGCCCGAAGACGCTCCGCCGCTTTTCCGAGCCGATCAAGGCCAAGGGCGGCAGTGCCATCGACGCCCCGGTCTCCGGCGGCCCGGAACTGATCGCGGATGGCAAGGCGGGCCTTTATATCGGCGGCGCCAACGCCGATTTCGCCCGTTTTCACCCCGTCGCCATGGCGCTGTCGGACAGGGTTCACCATGCGGGGTCTCTGGGCATGGGGGCGGCCGCCAAGGTCGTCAACAACATGATGCTGTGCGGCTATTGGGAAGTGCTCAAGGAAGCGCTCCTGACCGGGCGCGAAGCCGGACTTCCGGTCGAAACCATGTTGGAAATCCTGCTGACCAGCCCCGGCGCATCACCGGCGCTCAGAGGCCGTATTCCGCGCATTCTCGGTGAAGACAAATCGGTCGGTTTTCCCGTCAGGGGCGCGCTCAAGGATGCGACGCTGTTTGCACGCGTCGCCGACAGTTTCGGCATCGAGACGCCCGCTATCGACGCCGCCGTGAAGAGTTACACGCACTGCCTTGAAGCCGGTCACGGCGACGAGGACCTGTCCGCCATGGTGCGCACGGCGCTGGAAAAGAGCTGAGCCTATTCTCGCGCCTCTCCGGGAATTGCGGCAAGATCGTTGACGAACGACGCAGCCTCTTCGCACCAGATCTGTCGTTTGGGCGGCAGATCGCCGCGTTGGTCGATCAATCCCCAGCGCAGCGCCCAGTCGCCGGCGGCCTCCCCCTCGCCATGGGAAAGCACAGGCCCGCCGCAGGTCTCGCAAAAGGCCTGGGCCCGCTTGTTGCCGTTTTCGGCCATTTTCCAGTATTCGCGCAACACGCCGCTCAATATCTCCACATCCTCGCCCGATACCAGAACGGAAATACGATAGGGCGATCCCGACAGCCGCTGGCACTGGTTGCAGTGGCAGACAACGACGGCTTCTGGGTCGACGCTCGCCTCAAAGCGCACATTGCCGCAAAAGCAGCCTCCGGTGACGTCCATGGTGTATTCTCCGCTTGTTGTGGGAGGCTGTTTTTGCCATGGCGCACCGATGCAGTGCAACACGACAAGGCTTGAAGAATCCTGAAACCGGCATCAGATTAATGCAATCACACATTGGAGCGCCGATCCGACTGAAACAGATCGACGCTCCAGATCATGCGCCAGGAGAGCGTTGATGAATATCGGCCAAGCCGCCCAGCAATCGGGCCTGCCGCCCAAGACGATCCGCTATTACGAGGAAATCGGCCTCGTGGTGGCCGACCGCGCGTCCAACGGATACCGGGACTATTCCGACAATCATGTCCACCGGCTGAATTTCATCCACCGTTCGCGCGATCTCGGCTTTTCCGTCGAGGAATGCCGGATGCTGCTGTCGCTTTATGACGACGATGCCCGCGAAAGCGCGGAGGTGAAGGCGCTGGCGCTTTCAAAGATCACCGAAATCGACGCCAAGCTCGAAAAACTTGCCGGCCTCAAGGCAACGCTCCAGCATCTGGCCGAAAACTGCCATGGCGACCATCGGCCGGATTGCCCCATTCTCGAGGAGCTTTCCGGCGAAAAGGATTGCTGCGCAAGCCTTCCCGAGATGAATGACGGGACCGTTCAGCGCGTCGGCACCGGCTCCTCGCCGCGATAATCATAAAAGCCACGACCGGATTTGCGCCCCAGCCAGCCGGCATCGACATATTTCACCAGCAGCGGGCATGGACGGTATTTGTTGTCGGCCAGCCCCTCATGCAGCATCTGCATGCCCGCAAGGCAGGTGTCGAGGCCGATGAAATCGGCAAGCTCCAGCGGCCCCATCGGGTGGCGGGCGCCGAGCTTCATGGCGACATCGATGGCATCGACGGAACCGACGCCCTCGTAAAGCACATAGATCGCCTCGTTGATCATCGGCAGCAGAATGCGGTTGACGATGAAGGCGGGAAAATCTTCCGACACGGTGGGGGTCTTGCCGAGCGAGCGGACGAATTCCTTGGCGGTTTCGAACGTCACTTCCTCGGTCGCGATCCCGCGCACCAGTTCCACCAGCTCCATCACCGGCACCGGGTTCATGAAATGCACGCCCATAAACCGTTCCGGCCGGTCGGTGGCGGCAGCAAGGCGGGTAATGGAAAACGCCGATGTATTGGTCGCCAGCAAGGCTTCCGGTTTCAGGATCGGGCAGATTTTTGCGTAAAGCTCGCGCTTGGCGGCCTCGTTTTCGGTAATCGACTCGATTGCCATGTCGACCGAGGCAAGGTCCTGCAGATCCGTCGATCCGCTGATCAGCGACAGCGCTTTCTTGCGGTCTTCATCGGAAAGCTTTCCCGAATTGACCTGGCGCGCCAGATTGCCGTTGATGGTGGCAAGCGCACCCTCGATCTGCTCGCGTTCCTGATCGATCAGGTGCACGTCATAGCCGGCAATCGCACAGACATGGGCCACTCCGCAGCCCATGGCACCGGCTCCCACGACCCCGATGCGCTTTATGTTATCAGCCATTTCGCGCTCCTTCTTGTTGTCGGCACATGAAGAGACGCCGCGCGCCCGTTCCGTACCACTTGATAGTCGCTCAGGTCCACCTTTTCCAGTGCCTTGCGGACGGGTTCGCCCGATCGAGGCTCGGTTAATTCTTTGCGTTTCCCCTGTCGCCGGGCGAAAAAGTCCGCTAGAGCCTGTGACAGAAAACGGACGGATAACGGCATCGGCATCATGAATACGCGACGCATCGCCATCTTCGGCGCCACAGGGTCAATCGGGGTCAATACACTTGATGTGATCGAACAGCTCGGGGGGCGCGACGCCTTCGAGATTACAGCCCTCACCGGCAATGCCAATGTCGACGCACTTGCGCGCAAGGCCATCGACCACGGCGCGAAGATGGCCGTCACCGCCGACGAAACGCGCTATGCCGCGCTCAAAGAGGCGCTGTCCGGCTCGCCTGTCATGCCTGCTGCCGGGGAAAGCGGGCTGTCCGAAGCCGCGCAGATGAACAACGACATGGTGATGGCCGCAATCGTCGGCACGGCGGGCCTGAAACCCACCCTTGAAGCGGCACGGGCCGGCGCGGATATCGCACTTGCCAACAAGGAATGTCTGGTGTCGGCGGGACCGCTTTTCATGGATGCGATCGCTGCCGGCGGCGGCAAGATGATCCCGGTCGACAGTGAACATTCGGCCGTCTTTCAGGTGTTCGAGGAAAATCAGCGTCGCGCGCTGGAGCGCGTGATCATCACCGCCTCCGGCGGGCCGTTCAGGACGAAAAGCCTGGAAGAAATGCGCCATGTGGATGCCGCCACCGCCCGCGCCCATCCCAACTGGTCGATGGGCCTGAAAATCTCGATCGACAGCGCCTCGATGTTCAACAAGGCGCTGGAAATGATCGAGGCCATGCATCTGTTCACGTTGCGCCCCGATCAGGTGGAGGTGATCGTCCATCCGCAATCGATCATTCATTCCATGGTCGGCTATGCCGACGGTTCGGTGCTGGCCCAGCTTGGCACACCCGACATGCGCACCGCCATCGGCTATGCGCTGGCCTATCCCGGCCGCCCCGCACTTTCGGTGGAACGGCTCGATTTCGCAAAACTGTCCCGGCTCGACTTCGAAGCCCCCGACGAGACGCGTTTTCCGGCCCTCAGGCTGGCGCGGGTCGCCATGGATCGGGGCCGGCTTCAGGGCGCAGTGCTGAACGGCGCCAAGGAAGTGGCGCTGGAGGCGTTTATCGCCGGGCGCTGCGGTTTTCTGGAAATGGCCGACATCACCGAAAAGGTCATGGACGACCTCAGCCATCTGCCCGCCGCTAACGGCATTGATGATATTTTTGCCGCCGACCGGGAGGCCCGGCGTCAGGCCGCAGCGCTTGTGACCGGCTGAAATCTACCACTCTATCCGGCTGCCGTCATAGGCCAGGAAAAGACCGGTTTCGCCTTCTGCAATCCCGTTCAGCGCCGAAAGCATGTTATCCGCCGCGTCTCCGGCTTCAACCCGCCGATTGCCGGCCGCAAAGGGTTCGGAAAGCGACGTGGCCACCGTGCCGGGGTGAAGTGCCGCAAGCGAGAGCCGCGGCAGTTTGCGCCGGGCTTCGATCGATGCGGTGCGGACAATCTGATTGAGCGCGGCCTTCGAGGCCCGATAGGACATCCAGCCGCCGATGTGATTGTCGCCGATTGAACCGACACGCGCCGAAAGGCAGGCAAAAATCGTTCGACGGTCACGCGCGATCAGCGGCAGGAAGTGCTTCATGACCAGCGCCGGGCCGATGGCATTGACGGTAAACTGGTTCGACATCGCGCCGGCATCCACTGCCCGGATGGTCTTTTCAGGTCCAACACCATCAATGTGGAGTGCACCGGTGGCGCACAGGATGAGGTCAAATCGCGTATCGGCAAGTTCTGCGGCTGCCGCGGCAACGGCCGTTTCGTCGGTGATCTCAAAGCCGTCATCGCGCCGCGAAAGCCTGTCGAGGCCGCCGCAGCACCGGTCATCCGCAATCGCTTCACAAAAGGCCCGACCAATGCCGCCCGATGCGCCGATGACGAGCGCATGATAGCCCTCTGCCAGGCTGGTCATTTCCATCTTCGACATCCATCTCTCCCTGTAGAACCTGATCTACGCGCGGGAGGTTCGTCCGGATTACCTGTCGAAAATCGCCTGCCAGATTTCGAACGGATAAGCGCCGTCACATCCTTCCGGCGCGGTATTGGTCATGGCAACGGCGACCGTGCCGCTTGCCGAATCATAGCACCAGCGATTGCCGTAAACCCCGCCCCACGACACCGTGCCATCGGGCAGCGGTGAATTGTCGAGAGCGGCATCTTCCGTGACGGCGCCCAAAAAGCCGAACTTGACGCCCGGACGGACATTGAGCCGGCCGATCTGGTTGGCAATGGCCGCTGCGACTGTCTCGGGCTTCAAAACGCCATCGCCGCCCTTGCGGATCATTTCGAGAAGCCGGATCACATCGCCGGCGGTTCCCGCCATGCCGCCGCCGCCGCTTTGAAAGGCATGACGGTTGAAAATGCGCGCGGGCGAGAAGCAATAGACATTGTCATAGGGGCCGGGAACACGCTCGGGCTCTCCCATCGGGCGCGGTTCGGGCGTGTCGTTGACGTAAGGCACGGCAAGCCGCGCGGGATCGTCAACGACAAAGCCGGTATCCCTGATGCCCAGCAGATCAAGGATATAGGCCCGGATCGCCTCTTCCACCGTGCCGCCGTGAACCTGTGCCACAACGGCCCCCAGAATATCGATCGCAATCGAATATTCCCAGGCCGTTCCCGGCTTGTAGGCAAGCGGCATGGTGTTCAGCTTCGAGAAATTCTCCTCAAGTGTCATCTCGGTATTCTCAAGGCCGGCAGTGACCGCTTCATGCTCGGGCAGATCGCCTGTGTCGAGCTTGTAGGTCAGCCCGGCGGTATGGGTCAGCAGCTGGCGAATGGTGATATCGGCCATCCGCCCGTCCGGCCCCGGCGGATGAAACCAGTCCAGATAATCGGAGACCCTGCCGGCAAGCGACAGCCGGCCGTGATCGATCATCGCAAGTGCCGTCGCCGCCACGAACGGCTTGGTCACGGAAGCAAAACGGAAGACCGTATCCAGCGCAACCGCCCGGCCCGCTTCGCGGTCTGCAAAGCCGGCGGCGCGTTCATAGACCGGCTCGCCATCGCGCCAGACCATGACCACGGTTCCGACGATACGCGCTTCTTCGATCGCACGGTCAATCGCCGCATCAACGCGCTGCAAAAGTTCCATGAACAGCTCTCCGGACCATAACCAGCATTGCCTGCTTGATCCGAAAAGCCAAGGTTTAAGTCAAGTGAATTCCCGGTAACGGCCGTTACGCAACAGCACGGGCCAGCGCACACTGCGACCAGAGCGAATGCAGCGCTTCGACCAGATGATCCATATCCTCATCGCTGTGGAGCGGGGTCGGCGTGAAACGCAGCCGCTCGGTCTTGCGCGGCACAGTCGGATAATTGATCGGCTGGACGTAGATGCCGAAGTCATCGAGCAGAATGTCCGAAATCCATTTGCACTTCGATGCATCCCCGACCATGACCGGCACGATATGGCTCGAATTGTCCATATGCGGAATGCCCTGCGCATCGAGCTTGCGGCGCAGTGTGGCGACCCGCTCGCGGTGACGCTCGCGCTCGATCTGGCTGACCTTCAGATGGCGGATAGAGGCAACGGCACCGGCAGCCAGCGACGGCGGCAGCGCGGTGGTGAAGATAAAGCCGGAGGCAAAGGAACGAACGAAATCGACAACGGCCTTGGAGCCGGCGATATAGCCGCCCATGACGCCGAAGGCCTTGCCGAGCGTGCCCTCGATGATGGTCAGACGGTCCATCAGCCCGTCGCGTTCGGCAACGCCACCGCCGCGCGGACCGTACATGCCGACGGCATGGACCTCGTCAAGATAGGTCATCGCGCCGTATTTGTCGGCGAGATCACAGATTTCCCTGATCGGCGCGATATCGCCGTCCATCGAATAGACCGATTCGAAGGCGATCAGCTTCGGTGCATCAGGATCGGCTGCCTTCAGCTTAGCTTCAAGATCGTTGAGATCATTGTGCTTGAAGATCACCCGCGCGCTCTTGCCGTGGCGAATTCCCTCGATCATCGAAGCATGGTTCAGCGCATCGGAAAAAATGATCAGGCCCGGGATTTTCTGGCCGAGCGTGCCAAGCGTTGCCCAGTTGGACACATAGCCGGAAGTGAAGATCAGGGCCGCTTCCTTGGCATGCAGATCGGCCAGTTCTTCCTCAAGCTGAACGTGATAATAATTGGTGCCGGAAATATTGCGGGTGCCGCCGGCCCCTGCCCCGCAAGCCTCGATCGCCTCCTGCATGGCGGCGATCACGGTGGGACACTGCCCCATGCCGAGATAGTCGTTGGAACACCAGACCGTGACGGGGGATGCCGTGCCGTCCCTGAACCGCGAGGCACGGGGGAATTCACCGCGATGCCGCTTCAGCTCTGCGAAGACACGGTAACGGCCCTCATCATGCAGTCCCGCAAGTTCACTTTTGAAAAATGCTTCGAAATCCATCACTCAAGTGCTCCACCGCAAGGCCGTTTTGTTTTCCTTCAGGATTTGACGAAGTTTGCACAACGTCAAGCCGCAAAGCCTCAAAAAACGGGCACATGCGGCAAAAGGCCCATGTTTGAATTATTCCAAACTGCTTCTACACGCAACCGCCCATGGTAAAACTTGATCGGTATCAATTCACAGAGATTATCCACCTACCCCGAAAACAGCCCCTTGAAACACGCCCGCAGGACGAGAAATAATTGACTGACAGCATATCGTTGTCTGCCATAGTCGAATTGACCGGTTGATGCTTTGGATGCTTTGGATGCTTTTTCACTTCCCGCGTCAGCTCTATTCGGATATGTATTTGTAGAAGCGGCCGAAAATCGGCCGTGGCAAGAAAAGCGGCGGCAGGCACGGGACCCCGGGGAGCGTCCGGTCGTACCGCGACCAAATCGGTGATGAGGGAATTATGAAAAAACTATTCGCAGGACTTCTGATCGGTATTTCTTCGCTTGCGGCCACGGCCTGCACACCCACACAGGAAGGCGCTGCAATCGGCGCAGGCAGCGGCGCACTGATCGGCACGGCCATTGACGACGGCGGCCTCGGCGGTGCGCTTCTCGGTGGCGCAATCGGCGCAGGCGCCGGCGCACTGGTCGGCCGGGCCGTCGAAAACCAGCCTGGCAAATGCTATTACCGCGACCGCTACGGCCGCGAATATGTCGACGATTGCCCGCGACGCTAAAACCATGATGCCGCCGTCGGTCTCCGGCGGCGGCTGTCTGTTTGCTGTGCCCATGGCGTTCGACAGGAACAACACGGCAATGGCTACAACAAAAACCCGACAATCCAGCGTATCCGAAAGGTTCGGTTAACGCTGTTGCCGGGTTTTGGATTTTCACGGAATGCATAGATCGCTTCCGTGCTAATATACTGTCGCGTCTATTCAATTTACGGATCAGCGACTTGGTTTGAGTACATTATGGTAACCCGTTTCAACCGGCGACAATACAGCACGCTTGCGTCTCTCAAGGCCGGGATTCTGTTATCTGCGGCCCTGTTCGCAGCGCTGTCCGTCGGTGTCGGCGAGGCGCAGGCCTTCTCCCTGTTCGGCGTCCATTTGTGGGGCGAACGCGAAGAAGAGATCGACAATGTCGAAGACCCGGTTCGCTATAATGTGTCTTTCAGCGTTACTGGCGGCGATAGTGAGCTGGAAAAATTCCTGCGCAACCGCTCCCAGCTCGTCTCTGATGAGAAGAAACCGGTCGACGGCGATCTCGGTCTTCTGGTCAAGGCCCGCGACGACCTGCAGATTCTCGTCGGTTCGCTTTACGAAAAGGCCCGTTACGGCGGCCTTGTGAATATCAGTATCGAAGGTCAGTCGATCGAGGATATCGTCGGCCTGCCGAATTTCGACCGGGTAAATCCGGTGCCTGTGACGGTCAATATCGAGGCCGGACCGCAATTCACCTTCGCAAAGATCGATATCGTGGATGCGCCGCCGGGCTTCAATGCCACAAAACTCGGTCTCGTTGCCGGTAGCCCCGCCTATTCGACAACGGTTCTGACCGCTGCCCGGCAGATCGTCTCCGACCTGAAAGATGACGGTCACCCGTTCGCGACGATTACCCGGCGCGAGGTGATTGCCAACCATAGGAACAATACCATCGATGTGGTCATCGATGCCGAGGCCGGCCCGAAAGCCAATCTCGGCCCGATCGCGATCACCGGCTCGGATGCCGTGGATCCCGATTTCATCCGAACCTATTCCCGGCTGAAGGCCGGCGAGCCGTATTCACCGGAAACGCTTTCCGATGCCGCCAACCGCCTGCGCACGCTGAAGACCTTCAATTCCGTGGTGATCAACACGGCCGATACGCTGGATGAAAACGGCCAGCTTCCCGCGACCATTGCGGTGAAGGACGGCAAGTTCCGTTATTTCGGCTTTGGCGGGACCGTATCGTCGATCGACGGCCTCGGGCTGGAAGGCTATTGGGGCCACAGAAACCTGTTCGGCAAGGCGGAAGGTCTTCGCCTTGAAGCGGGCGTTTCACGCATCGGCGCCACCGGTGACCTCGGCTCGCTCGACTATGCCGGCGGCATCACCTTTACCAAGCCCGGCCTGTTCCATCCCTCGGGCATGTTCACGGCAAGCCTCGTGGCGGGAACCGAAAACCCGGATCCCTACACCGCCAAGACCCTAGCCGGCACTGTCTCCTACAGCTACGAGCAGAATGAATTCAATACGATCACGCTCGGCGCGACGACGGAATATTCCCATATCGAAGATGCGTTCGGCACCGATGATTACCTGACTTTCTCGCTGCCCGTCGGCTTTGACCGCGACACCCGCGACGATGCGCTCAATCCGACCGAGGGCATCTATCTCGTCACAACGGCCGAACCGGCCTATGACTTTCTCAACAGCACGGTCTATTCATCCTTCGATGCCGTCGGTTCGACCTATTTTTCGGCGGGTGAAGATGACCGGTTCACGCTTGCCGCAAGGGTGGGCGCCGGAACAATCGTCGGCGGCGGAAGCCTGAAAGACATTCCCGCCAACCAGCGCTTTTATTCAGGCGGCGGCGGAAGCGTGCGCGGTTACGCCTATAAATCCATCTCGCCGCGCAATGCCGATGGCGAGGAAACCGGCGGCCGGTCCTATGTCGAGGCTTCGCTTGAAGCCCGCATCGGCGTCACCGAAAACATCCAGATCGTGCCCTTCATCGACGCTGCCGATGTTTCGGCCGATAATTTCCCGGATTTCAGCAATATTCGTGCCGGTGCCGGCATCGGGGTGCGTTATCTGACCGGCTTCGGTCCGATCCGGCTCGATGTCGCCCTGCCGCTTGATCGCTATCCGGACGGCGACAAATTCGGTATATATGCCGGGATCGGACAGAGTTTCTGACCGGCGGACCGGGGACATCCCCGAAAATGACGTCCGCCACGCCCGGATTGACGCTGTATTCACACGTTCCATGGCATATAACTGGCCCGATCAGGTAGGGAGCCTGTATCGGGGACACCGTAAAGCACAGGAAGAAAATGGCCGCACTGCTTCGCATATTGATCAAGGTGATCGCGGGACTTGTCGCCGGCGTCGTACTCATCGCGCTCGCCGTCATCATTTTCGTCGGCTTCACCGGCTTTGGCGCCAATTTCGCCGTACAGCAGGTCACCCAGCGGATTGCCTCGCCTGATTTCGCGGTTCATGTGGGCCGGGTCAGTGCGCCGCTCACCGGTCATTTCACGGTTGAATCGGTCACGGTTTCGGATATCGACGGCCCTTATGTCTCGGTCGACGATGTCGTGCTGGACTGGTCTCCGCTTGCCCTTCTCCGCGGCAATTTTGTCGCCGAAACCCTTTCCGCCCAGAATGTCGCGCTGGACCGCCTCCCCGCTGCCGGTGAAGACAAGGCGGAGAAAAGCAGTGATGCAGGCGGCGGTTTCTCGCTGCCGATCGGCATCAAGATCGCCAGCTTCGACTTTCCGCAGATCGATATTGCCGCACCGGTGCTTGGCGAAGACTATCCACTTTCGGCCGCCGGAAAACTCACCGCGGCAACCGATACGATTTCCGCATCGCTCGATGCCAGGCATCGCGCCCGCCCCAGCACCTATGTCAAGGCCGATGTCGAATATGCCCCGGCCGACAACCGCCTCGATCTGGATGCCGAAGTCAACGAGCCGCAGGGCGGGGTTATCGCCACGTTGATGCAACTGCCCGGCGCGCCCGCGCTCAACATCGCCCTCGGCGGCGACGGGCCGCTGTCGGACTGGCAGGGCAAGGTCACGGCCGAACTCTCCGGAGCGCCGCTTGGCGAAATCGATATTCACCACCAGCTCGACAGCGCAAATGAGCGGCTGATCACCGTTTCCGGCACCGGACAGTTTGCGCCGTTGACGCCCGAGGCCTTTGCCAGCCTTGTCGAAGGCACCACGAACCTCGACATCGCGGTGTCGTTGTCGCCGTCCGGCCGTATCGCCATTTCGAAGGGCAATATCACCACCGGCAGTTTCACCCTTGCAGCATCCGGCGCCTATGACCCGGCGGGCAATAACGACCTGAAGGCCACTCTGAACGGCACTGACGGCCCCGTGCCGTTTTCCTGGCCGCTGGGCGAGAACATGCTGGACCTTGCCATCTCGAATGCGTCCATCGCGCTGACTGGGGCCGCAGAGAATGCCGATCTTCAGACATCCGTCACGCTTGACAGGCTTTCGATGCCGGATATCAGCGTTGGCGGGCTTGCCCTCGTCGCCAGCGGCACGGGGCTCAACCTTGCAAACCGCAGCGGCACGCTCGATACCGCGCTGACGGTTGAAACCCTGTCCTTCGAAAACGAGAACCTGAACCAGCTCGTCAAGGCGCCGATATCGCTCTCGGCGCCGGTTTCCCTTTCCGGCTCACGCATTGAAATCGCATCCGCCGAACTTGAAAGCGGCAGCATCGGCGGCACCGCATCCGTGGCCTACGACATGGACGCACAGAATGCCTCCGGCAATGCCCGGCTTTTCGTTCTGGCCGATGCCCTGCCCGCACCGGCCGCCGGAATGATCGAAGGCATGACGGAAATCGAGACCGGTTTTTCAGCCGATCTTGCCGATGCCAGCTATACGCTTTCCGATCTTCACATCAAGAACAGCCTCGTTGACGCCACGGGCGACGTTTCGCTGGCAGACGGCGCAATCGATGCCTCGCTGAAGGCGGCACTGACCGAACTCGGCACATTTGCTCCGCAGGTCGGCGGCGCAGCGGAAATTTCGGCTTCCGCGACCGGCGCCCTGTCCGCACCTGATATCGAGGCCACCGCAACGGCCGACAATCTGGTGATTTCCGGCGAGACGCTGAAGGATTTCTCGCTTTCGCTGAAGGGCAAGGCCGATCCGGCAGCCCCCAGCGGCTCCATTTCGGCGAAGGGCACCTATGCCGATGCCCCGCTGACACTTGCCGCCGATGTCACCTCCACGGATGGCAGGATCAATATTTCCGGGCTTGAAGGCGCAGTCGGGGGCAATACGCTTTCCGGCGATCTGACGCTCAATGAAAGCTTTCTGCCCGCCGGCGGCATCAATTTCGACTTTCCCGACCTGAAACTTCTGGCCGGTCTTGCCGGACAGGACGCATCGGGCGGCATTTCGGGCCGGATCGCGCTCGACAATGCCGGCAACGCGCTCGGTCTTTCGCTCGACGCTGCGGGGAACAGGCTTTCCTTTTCCACGATCACGGCTGAAAACATCGATGCCGACATGACCGTCGCCGATCTTTCGGAACTGAAAGCCAACGGCAAGATCACGGTCGGTTCGGTTTCTACCAGCGGACAGCGGGTCTCCAATATCGTCCTTTCAGCCAGCAATGAGGGGGCTCAGACCACTTTCGACCTTTCCGCCGATTATGACGGACAGCCCGTCAGCACCGAAATCCGCGTCACGCGTGCAGAAACCATGGATATCGAAATCCTCCGGCTTGAGGGGTCGCCGATGTCGCTTGCGCTCAAGCTTGCCGAACCGGGGCGGATCACGATCGCAGACGGCACGGCCGATATCAAAAACCTCAGGATCGGCATTGGCGGCGGCACGGTCAGCGCGCGCGGCAGCGTTGGCGAAAGCATGGACATGACCGTCAACATCGCCAATGTCGGCGCGTCGATTGCCAACGCATTCGTGCCAAACCTCGGCCTGCAGGGCACGGTTTCCGGCACGATCACGGCAAGCGGCGCCCTGTCGAACCCGGCGGCCAGTTACGACCTGAGCTGGAACAATGCCAATCTGACGCAAGCCAGTGCAATCGGCGGCCAGCCCTTCAGCCTGTCGACCAGCGGCCGCTACGAAAACAACCGGGTTACCACCGACACGACGGTGACCAATGCGCAGGGGCTGACGGCAAGGGCCAACGGTTCCGTCGGTCTGGGCGCGAACATGCCGCTCGATATCTCCGTCACCGGTCGCCTGCCGCTTGCGCTTGCTTCCGTTGCGGCAGCCAATGCCGGATTTGCGGTCTCCGGCAATGCCGACGTGAACATGAGCATCGGCGGAAGCGTAAAAGCGCCGTCCTATTCCGGCGGCATGGACGTCAACATCACCTCCGTGACCGACCTCAGGCGCAATCTGCGGGTCAATGACATACGCGGCCGGATATCGCTTTCCGGCGATCGCATGGTCGTGGAAAACATTACCGGACGGCTTGCTGCCGGCGGCACGATGACCACCAGCGGCAGTATTTCGCTTGCCGGCGACCTTCAGGCTTCGCTGCGGCTGGATGCCAACGATGCCGTGATCAATGACGGACGGCTGCTGACGACCACGGTCAACGGCACTGTTACGCTTGAAGGACCGCTGCTCGGACAGCCGACGGTTTCCGGCCGGCTCAATCTCGGCAGGACCGCCATCGTCATTCCCGACCGACTGCCGGCATCGATCTCGGAAATCGACATCGTGCATGAATACGCCTCCGAGGCTGTGAGACGGCAGGCGCAGGAACTTTCGCCGCAGCAGACGACCGATGCGCGCTCATCCTTCAATCTCGACATCACCATCTCCGCCCCCAACGCGATTTTCGTCAGGGGCCGCGGCGTCGATGCCGAGCTGGGCGGTTCGATCAGCGTTTCCGGCACGACCGCAAACCCGATCATTACCGGCGGTTTCGATCTGATCCGCGGTCGTCTTTCCATCCTCAACCGCCGTTTCGATTTTGACCGTGGACGGATCACCTTCGGCGGCGCACTGGTACCGCTGATCGACCTGCAGACACGGACGACGGCCGGTTCGACGGCCATCACCATCACACTGCAGGGAGTGGCAACCGATCCGCAGGTCAGCCTCAGCTCCGTTCCCGCACTGCCGAATGACGAGATCCTGGCGCAGCTTCTGTTCAACCAGTCGTCTTCAGGGCTGTCGGCACTGCAGATTGCCCAGCTTGCCGATGCCGTGATCCAGCTGACCGGCGGAACCGATCAGTCGCTGTTCGGCTCGATCCGGGATGTGCTCGGCATCGACAATCTCGATGTATCGACGGATTCCGACGGCAACACCGCCGTCAGCGTCGGCAAATACCTGAACAGCAACACCTATGTTGAAATCGAGCAGAGCCGCGACAGCGGCACCAAGGCCAGCGTCAATATCGATATCGGCCGCAACTTCATCGTCAAGGGATCGGCGGGTTCGCGTGGCGAGACCAGCGGCGGGATTTTCTACGAGAAGGAATACTAGAGCGGTTCGTGGCAATCCCTGAAACACACCCCTTGCCTGCCGCAATGCAGACCAACGGCATGACGGAGTTGAAATAACGGCGATATCATGGCAATCGAATGAGGGGGCAGGCGCATGCTGATCTTCTCTGTGCTGGCCCACAAGAGGAGATTTGCATTTGCCCAAGCCGGAATCCGCTCGAGACCCGATTGCCTTTCCGTCCTTTCGCACGCTGGTCCGGCGTGAACGGTTTTACGGCCTCACACTGCTGACATGCCTGCTGGTGCTGCTGTTCGAAGACAAGCTCTTTGCACGTCTTGATCAACCGGTGCTGCTGGTGTTGACGATGGCCTGGCTTTTCTTCGTCATCCTGGCGACAGCCATCGGCGTCGTCCGCCATGCCGAGGCGCTGTCGGAGCGCTTGGGAGAACCGTTCGGCACACTGGTCCTGACACTCTCCATCACCGGTATCGAAGTGATGAGCATTACCGCCGTGATGCTCCACGGCGACAACAACCCCGCCCTTGTGCGCGATACGCTGTTTTCCGTGGTCATGATCATCATGGGCGGCATGGTCGGTATCTCCCTGCTGCTCGGCGCATTTCGCCATCGCGAACTGACCTTCAACCTTCAGGGCGCCAACGCCTATCTGAGCGTGATCATTCCGCTGGCCGTGTTCAGCCTGATCCTGCCGGACGTGACCCTGTCGACGCAGGGTCCGACCCTGACCGGACTGCAGAAAACAATGGTCGGCGCGATGGCGGGCGGGCTCTATCTCACATTCCTGCTGATCCAGACCGGCCGGCATCGCGGCTATTTTTCGCAGCCGCTGGAGGAAGAAGCACAGGCCGAAGAACAGCATGCGGCGCCGGATACGCCGCTCATTCTCCATGTCATCATGCTGTTCTGTTACATCGTTCCCGTGGTGTTTCTGGTCGAGCAGTTTGCCAGACCGGTCGATTATGTGATCGAAACACTCGGTGCCCCCACCACGATCGGCGGCATTTTGATGGCAATTCTGGTGACCACCCCTGAAGGCATCGGCGGCGTGCGTGCCGCCCTTGACCAAAAGCTGCAGTCGTCGGTGAACATCTTTCTCGGTTCGGTTCTTGCCACGATCGGCCTTACCGTGCCGATCATGCTCGTCATTGCCAGCCTGCTCGGGCTTGACCTCGAGCTTGGCCTCGACCCGACCGATATGCTGCTGCTGGTGCTCATTCTCGCCGTCAGTATCGTGACCTTTTCCAGCGGCCGCACCAATCTGCTACAGGGCGCCGTGCATTTTCTGCTTTTCATCGCATTTCTTGTTCTGAACTTTAACGGCTAGGCAATCGCCGCCGATACCGCGACACAGGAAAGGATCGAAATCAATGACAAGTGCAGTCACGGCATGGTTTTTCCGGGCAGTCTTCAGCCTTCTGATCGGCTTTTTCCTGGTGGCAATGGTGTCGATGCCGGGCGAAACGACGGCATGGGCGCAGGAACAGGACAGCGAGCCCCCGCAGGAAATCCGGGTCGGCTACCGCGTCACGCCGCCCTTTGTCATGCGTAACGCCGACGGCGATTTCACCGGCATGGCAACCGAACTCTGGAAGGAGATCGAGGCCGGTCTCAACGTGACCGCCAGCTATACCGAATACGAAACCGTTGCCGACCTTCTTGCCGCCGTTGAAGCCGAAGAACTGGATGTCGCGGTCGGCGCCATCTCGATTACCGAAGACCGCGCCGAAGTTGTCGATTTCACCCAACCCTGGTTCGATTCCGGCCTCAGGATCATGATTGACGACCGGTCGTCGTCGTCGCTGGTCAATATCTGGAACGGGCTCGCCGAGGCCGGATACCTGCGATACTATGGCTGGCTGCTGGTGTTTATCGTGCTGGGCACGATCGGCCTCACCTTCTTCGACCGCCATTTCGACAAGAACTTCCCCCGCCGCTGGCGCGACGGTGTGTCCGAAAGCTTTTATGCCGTGATGCTGGTGGTCACCAAAGGCTCGCTTCCAAGCCGGTCCAAACTGTTCGGCTGGATCGGACGGGTGTTCGCCGCCTTCTGGCTGGTGATCGGCATTGCGGTCGTCGCCTATGTCACATCCTCGGTCACCAGTGTCATGACCAGCATTGCCATCACCGGCAGCGTCACCGGGCCGGACGATCTTCCCGGCCACACCGTCGGTGTGTTCCGCGGCTCCTCTGCCGAAAATCTCGTGCGACGCGAGGGCTACGACTTCGTCACCTATAGCGGCATCGAAACCGCGGTCGAAGGGCTGCGCAATGCCGAAGTCGACGCGCTGGTCGCCGATGCGCCGGTTCTCGAATACTTCAAGGCGCAGAATCCGAGCCTCGGGCTCGATGTCGTCGGCCGGCTGTTTGCGCCCGACAAGTTCGGTTTTGCCCTTCCCTATGGACAGGACACGCTAATCTACCCCGTCACCGTGCGGCTGCTTGCGCTGAAGGAAAATGGCTATCTGGCAGAACTCAGCCAGCAATATTTCGGCGACGAGCGATAAAGCCGCCGCCTGAAGACACGGCGGCCCGGGCCGCGAACAGGCGACAGCGATGTGCTGTCTCAGCGCATATTTCCGACCGTCTTCCTAATTGGCATAACCGAGCGCCTGCGAGACATTGCGCGTTGCCGATTTCAGGAGCGCGACATAATCTTCCTTGCGGGCCTCGTCGAACCGAAACAGCGGAAAGGCGATGCTGATCGCCGCAATCGACTTTCCGACATGGTTGAGCACCGGCGCGGCGATGCAGCGCACACCGGCCTCGCTTTCCTCGATTTCCTCTGCGTAACCATTTTCCCGCACCGCCTGGAGCTGCTGACGCAACACAGCCTTGTCGGTCACGGTATTGGGGGCGGAGACCTCCATATCCATAACGGCAAGCCGCCCCTCGATTTCCTCGTCATCGCGAAAGGCCAGAAGCGCCTTGCCCAGCGCGGTGGAGTGCAGCGGATTGCGCGTTCCCAGCGTCGAATTCATCGACAGGCTGTAGCTTGAATCATACTGATGAATATAGACCACGCGCTGTTCGCGCCCGTCGAAAATGCCGAGATTGATCGATTCGCCGGTGGCCCGCGACAGCCGCCCCATGGCCTTGTCGGCAACGCGCAGAATATCCGCCTGGCTCTTCATCGTCTGCGCGGCGAGGCTGAACAGGCGCGGCGTCAGCTCATAGCGCTCGCTTTTTTCATCCTGCGCCACATAGCCAAGCTCCATCATCGTGTGCAGGAGCCGGTGTGTGGTGCTTTTCGAGGTCATGGCGCTCTGCGCGATCTCGGCGAGCGCCGCGCTGCGGTTTTCCGCCAGCGTTTCCAGAACCGCAAAGACCTTGAGGACGGCAGCCACATTCTCCGTTTTCGGTTTGTCGTTTTTCATTCAAATGCTCCCCTGCCCGCATCAGCCGACAACCGGCCCCCGCCCTAAAGAGACAACGCGCTTAACGCTCATTCAACGCGTATCACGTCCTCAATCCCCACCAATCACGCCCCCGACCGTGCTGCCGGGTCGCGACGGTCACGCCGGGACTGCTTCCCCCAGTTCGACACGCTGCCCTTCGGCATCGAAAAGATGCTGGTCAGCCGGTTCGAAACCAATACGCACGGTCTCCCCGACCCTGTGCTTTTCCATCTGATGGGTCTGGAAAATCAGTGGTTTGCCGGAAGGAAGGTCCACATGAACGATGGTCTCGCTGCCGAGATACTCGACCAGACGAACGCGTCCCTCTGTCTGGATCGAGCCGGCATCCGGCTTGATAGCCTCCGGGCGTACACAGACCGTCAGGCGCTCATGGCTCTCCGGCAGGCCCGGCGGCAGCGGATGGGTTCCGAAATCGCCAAGATCAAGCTTGCGCCCTGCCCCCGTTCCGGTGACCGTCGCCTCGAACATGTTGATCTTCGGCGAGCCGATAAAGCCGGCGACGAAAAGGTTTGCCGGCCGGGTATAAAGCTCCTCCGGCGTCCCGACCTGTTCGATCTGCCCGGCGCGCAACACGACGATGCGGGTGGCCAGCGTCATTGCCTCCACCTGATCATGGGTCACATAGATCATCGTGGTCTTGAGACGCTCATAGAGGCTTGCCAGCTCCACCCGCATCTGCACCCTGAGTTCGGCATCGAGGTTCGACAACGGTTCATCGAACAGGAAAAGCTGCGGCTCGCGCACGATCGAACGGCCGATGGCGACGCGCTGTTTCTGGCCGCCGGAAAGCTGGCGGGGTTTGCGGGCCAGGAGCGGCTCGATCTGCAGGATGCGCGCGGCTTCATCGACCCGCCGGTCGATCTCGTCCCGGCTCATCTTGAGGTTCTGGAGGCCGAAAGCGAGGTTTTTCCGGACGGTCATATGCGGATAGAGCGCATAGGACTGGAACACCATGGAAAGCTCGCGTTTGGAGGCCGGCAGGTCGTTCACCACCTTGCCGTTGATCGCAATCGTGCCATCGGTGATTTCCTCCAGACCAGCGATCATGCGCAGGAGTGTCGATTTTCCGCAGCCGGACGGACCGACGAGCACGAGAAATTCGCCATCGTGGATTTCCAGGTTGAGGTCGTGCATCACCGACAGCGAACCGTAGGATTTGCCGACTTTTCTGAGTTTGAGTTCAGCCATCTTTCAGCTCCTGCTTATTTCATGCCCGATGTCGCGATGCCGCGAACGATAAGTTTCTGGAAGGCGACGAAGAAGATCACCACCGGCACCAGCGAGAGCACCGACATGGCGAACATCTGCCCGAAGGCGGATTCGCCCTCCGTGTCGATGAACAGCCTGAGCGCCAGCGGCACGGTGTAGTTCTTGATGTCGTTCAGGTAGATCAACGGCGCCAGAAAATCCTCCCAGACCCAGATCATCGAAAAGATTGCCGAGGTCGCCAGCGCCGGCAGTGACAGCGGCAGGATCACCGCCCAGTAGATCTTGAAACTCGAACAGCCGTCGATCTGGGCCGCCTCGTCAAGCTCACGCGGGATCTGGCGGAAGAACTGCACCATCAGGAAGATGAAGAACCCGTCGGAGGCGAGAAAGCGCGGCACGATCAGCGGCAGATAGGTATCCACCCAGCCAAGCTTCAGAAACATCACATATTGCGGGATCAGAACGACGTGATAGGGGATCATCAACGTCATCATCATCAGCCCGAAAAACAGCCGTTTTCCGGTAAATTCCAGCCGCGCGAAGGCATAGGCCGCAAACGAACAGGAAAACAGATTGCCGATCACGCACAAGACCGTGACGATGGTCGAGTTCCGGTAGAAGACCGTGAAGGAAACCGGCAGCGCTTCCCAGCCTTCAGTGTAATTGCTCCACTGGAAGCGTGAGGGCCACAGGCCCAGACTGCCGAAAATCTCGTTTTCCGGCTTCAGCGAGGACGCCAGCAACCACAGCAGCGGATAGAGCATGATGAAAGAAAAGACGATCAGGAAGATGTGCTTGAACAGCCGTGCACGCCGCTCCCGCCTGTTCTTCGCCAGCCGGTATTCATGCGCGACCCGTGCGGCCTCATCGCGTTCGGCCTCCAGTTCCGTCTCGGCCAGCGCGGCCTCAGTCGCGTTCATTTTCATAATGCACCCAATATTTCGAGGTCGCGAAGGCAAGCGCGGTGAACAGGCCGATAATCACCAGCAGCACCCAGGCCAGTGCCGAGGCATAGCCCATGCGGAAGAACTTGAAGGCCTCGTTGAAAAGGTAAACGGTGTAAACCAGCAGGCTGTCGGCCGGGCCGCCCGTGCCGTTGGAAATGATGAAGGCGGGCGAGAAGATCTTGAACGCCTCGATGATCTGCAGCACCAGATTGAAGAACACCACCGGCGCCAGCATCGGCAGGGTGATCGCGTAGAACTTGCGAAAGCGGGAGGTCCCGTCGATATCCGCCGCCTCGTAGAGATCGCGCGGTATGCCGCGAAGACCGGCGAGAAAGATCAGCATCGGCGCGCCGAACTGCCAGATCGCCAGCACGATCAGCGTATAGATCGAGGTCGATGGATTGGTGATCCAGCCTACGCCCTGAATGCCGAACACGGCAAGCACCTGGTTGACCACGCCATCGATTGAAAACAGCTGCCGCCACAGGATCGCGATTGCGATCGAGGCGCCCAGCAGCGACGGCAGGTAGAAAATCGCGCGGTAAAGCCCGATTGTCCTGAGGCCCTTGTCCAGCAGCATGGCGACGCTCAGCGCCATGATCAGCCTCAGCGGCACGGCGAAGATGACATAGTGGAAGGTGACTTCCAGTGTTTTCCAGAAGCGCCGGTCGCGGGTGAACATGTAGATATAATTGTCCAGCCCCGTCCAGCGCGGATCGCCGACCATGTCATAGCGTGTGAATGACAGATAGAGCGACACCAGGATCGGGCCGATGGCGAGCAGGAAAAAGCCGATCAGCCAGGGAGACAGGAACATATATCCGGAAGCGTTGCGCGCTTTCGTATTCTTCATCGAACCACTCTTTCAAAAGGAAAGGCGGTCCCCGCACCAGACGGGGACCGGAGGCAAGACCTGTCAGCGGGCGCGGTCGATGATCGCCTGGGCATCGTCGACGAAGCGTTCGGCTGCCTGCTGCGGCTCGATATCGCCGAGCACCACATTCGTGCCGGCGCGGATGAAGGCGTCACGCACTTCGCCCGCCCCCTTGGGTTCCGGCGGCGGCAGCGGGCCGACCTTGTCCTGGATGGCGTTGAAGTAATCCACGGAGACCTTTTCGGCCGGCGTGAAGTCGGGCGCCAGCGCCGCACGCACGTCCGGATTGGCGGGGATACCGCGTTCCAGACCGAGGATCTTCGTCTCTTCCGGATTGTTGATCCAGTCGTTCATGTACATGATCGCGGCTTCGGTATCCTCGCTGTCGCGCGTCAGGCTCATGAACATTGACGGCTTGATGAACTGGCCGGGATCGCCGCCTTGCCTGTGCGGCACCATGGCGGCGCCGACGGGATCCTGCATCAGCGCCTGAACGCCGACGATCTGGTTCGACCAGAAGTTCGAAATCGCGGTATCGCCGGCAACAATGCCGACATCCGACATCGGCAGGTTGGCATCAAGCGACTTGTCGGCGGACCGCAGCACACCGGCGTCCCTGAGGTCGCGCCAGAACTGCCAGTAATCGGCGATGATGTCGGGAGACACGGTCACATCGCCATCCGGGCCGAAGAAGGAACTGCCGTTCTGGCGGATCCAGACCTCGCACACTTCCAGCACCACCGAGCAGTCGTCGGAGCCCTTGACCTTGCCGCCGGTGGCCTCGGTGATGGTCTTGCAGACGTCGGCGAACTGCTCCCATGTCCAGTCGATCACATCGACATCGACGCCGGCCTCTTCGAAGATCGTCTTGTTATAGACGAACACCTGGCTGTTGGAGCCGATATTGAGCGCATAGAGCTTGCCATCGACCATGCCGCCCTGCAGCGGGCCCTCGTCGAAATTCGACAGATCGAGACCATTGCCGATGAAGGGGTCAAGCTCCTGCAGCGCGCCACGGCGCACATATTCAAACAGGAAGCGATAATCCATCTGCACCAGATCGGCCATGTTGCGGCCGGCGGTCTGGGTCGCCATCTTTGTCCAGTAATCGCCCCAGCCGATGGTCTCGCCCGAGACGGATATGCCCGGATGGTTCTTTTCAAAAACCTCGATGACCTCGAAGGTGCGCCTGTCGCGCTCGGGATTGCCCCACCAGAAATGGCGGATGCTGCGATCCTGCGCAAGCGCGGGCATCGGCAGGCCCGCAGCCAGCGCCAGCCCGCCCGTGGTGGTCAGGAATTTCCTACGTGAAACGGCCATAAACTCCTCCTTTTCATGGCTTTCCGATGTGTATCCCGGCTCCTCAACCGGATACGTCGCATATGTGTGCAGGCGCGGAACCAGCCCGGCGCCATTGGGAAAACAGCGGAAACCACATCAGCCACCGCCCGGCAAGGCACGACATGCCACCCCGCCTCGGCAGTTCAGAACAGCCCGCCAACGCTACAGCGCGTTAACAAAGGTTGCTTCACTCTCATTCGTCATGCCGGGACAAGCCCGAGGATGACGCTCGTGGAATGGACAGCTTTGTCAGCAGTCTGCAGCCCGTCAGGGCCGGTTCCTGTTTTCCGAATTTCCTCCCTTTCGGTCACGTCACGGCATCACCCGTATCGCCAGTCGGCCTGTCTGCTTCGTTCCTCCCCGCAGACGCTAGCCGACGGAACCCGTTTCAACCGGACACAGTTTGTAAACCTGCATACCGTTTTTTTCAAAACAGCGTTCCGCTTATGAAATTTACAACACAGCACTTCGATGATTGCAAGGATCATTTCATCTGTCCCAGAGACGGGTGCGGCGCCGGAAAGGCCTGATCGCCTTTATGGCAGGGACTTTGGTCGACGGACAAACCCGCCAGCGAAACGCAGGCAGGCGACAGTGCGTGCCGGCGGAGCAAAACGCCATCACCGGTCAATATGCGCCCTGTATCACCGCCGAAAACACCGCAAAACAGGGCCAACCGGCCATCAGCTATTGACAAATGACGGTCCTGTAAGGTTTTTCTGACCGACCAAAAGCACGCCGGAATCGGCTGGTGAGAACAATAGCGGCGCGCCCGCGTCGAAAAACATATTTCCGGGAGGACCTTGATGAAAAAGATACTGCCCGCAGCGGCCATCGCTGCCACAATCCTGTCTGCCGGGGCGATGCCGGCCTGGGCCGATATGGACCCGGTCAACCTGCGCCTTGCCCATGTCGTGAACGAGCAGGACGGCTTCCACGCCGCCGCCACCAAGTTCCAGGAACTGGTCTCCGAGCGCTCCGACGGCGCGATTTCAGTCGAGATTTTCCCGAATGCCACGCTTGGCGACGAGCGCACCCTTCTGGAAGGCATGCAGATCGGCACGATCGACATGGGCGTGATCACCAATGGTCCGGTCTCGAATTTTGTCGAAGATATTGCGGTTTTCGAACTGCCGTTCCTGTTTCCCTCGCGCGACGCCGCCTATGAGGTTCTCGACGGCGAGATCGGCCAGGAACTTCTGGACCGCCTCTCGGAAGTCAACCTGAAGGGCCTCGCCTATGCCGAGCGTGGCTTCCGCAACCTCACCAATTCCGAACATGCGGTCAACACGCCGGAAGACATGGACGGGCTGAAAATCCGCGTCATGGAAAACCCGGTCTACATCGATACCTTCCGCGCGCTCGGCGCCGATGCGGTGCCCATGGCCTGGACCGAAGCGCTGACCGCCATGCAGCAGGGCACGATCGACGGTCAGGAAAACCCGGTCAACGTGGTCTATTCCTTCAAGCTCAACGAAACCCAGACCAACATGACCATGACCCGCCACAGCTACGCGCCGGCGCTGTTCGTCATGGGCATGCCGATCTGGAATGGCCTGTCGGAAGAAGCGCAGGAAATCATTCTCCAGTCCGCCCGCGACGCTGCCCAGTATGAGCGGGACCTGAATGCAGCGCAGGAAGACGAACAGCTTCAGGCATTGCGCGATTCCGGCATGGAAATCATCGACGACGCCGACCTTTCGGCCTTCTCGGCAGCCGTCGAGCCGGTCTACGAAAAATACGGCAGCCAGTTCGGCGATTACCTGCCGCGCATCCGCGAACAGCTGAACTGACATGCTGCGGGTGCTGGCGTGGATTGACCGTGCGCTTGGCGCACTGCTGAAGCCGGTGGTCTTCGCCGGCATGGTGGGTCTCAGCCTGGTGATCACGCTTCAGATCGTATCGCGGGTGGCCTTCACCTCCGTCCCCTGGACGGAGGAGGTCGCCCGCTTTCTTCTGATCTGGACCACCTTTCTCGGCGCGACGCTCGCCTTCCAGCAAGGCCGTCATATCGCCGTCAGCATCCTGCGCGACCGCCTGCCGCCGCTGCCGCGCCGCATCGTCGCGCTCGCCGGCACGCTGGTGATCCTCGCCTTTCTCATCATGCTGGCCATCATCGGAACCCGATACATGAACGTGCAGAGCTTTCAGCGCTCGCCGTCGCTGCGCCTGTCGATGTTCTGGGTCTATGCGGTGATGCCGGTTTCCGCCGTGCTGATGGCGGTTCTGGCCGTCATCGACGTGGTGCGCATTCTTGCCGGCAAGGAACTGCGTGACGCACCCGGGGAGCTTGCGGAATGACGCTGCTGCTGGTCGTCCTTTTCGTCCTGTTCCTGCTGATGGGCATTCCCGTCGCCATCGTCATCGGCGCTGCCACCTCGATGGCGCTCAATGCCGCCAATGTGCCGCTGATGGTGGTGCCGCAACAGATGTTTGCCGGCATCAATTCGTTTGCGCTGGTGGCGGTGCCGATGTTCGTGCTTGCCGGCGACATCATGGCGCATGGCGAAATCTCCCGCCGGCTGGTCGCCTTCGCCGATGCGATTTTCGGCTTCGTCAAGGGCGGGCTGTCGGTGGTTTCGGTTCTGGCCGGGATGTTCTTCGCCGCGATTTCCGGCTCCGGCGCGGCAACAACCGCAGCCGTTGGCGCCAGCCTGGTGCCCGAATTGAAGCGCAAGGGCTATGACCCGGCTTCCGCTGCCTCGCTGATTGCCGCCTCAGGCACGATCGGCGTGGTGATACCGCCGTCCGTACCGATGATCCTTTATGCGGTGATTGCCCAGGAATCGGTGGCGAAACTGTTTCTGAACGGCATCATTCCCGGCGTCGCCATGGGGCTCGGGCTGATCGGCATCGCGCTCGTGCAGGGCCACCGCCGCGCCTATCCGCGCGGAACCGAGCTGAATATCCGCACGATCCTGAAAACGCTGAAATCGGCAAGTTGGGGCCTGATGGCACCCGTCATCATTCTCGGCGGCATCTTTTCGGGCATTTTCACGCCCAGCGAGGCCGCGGCGGTCGCCGTCAACTACGCCGTCATCGTTTCGCTGTTCATCTATCGCGATCTGTCGCTGCGCGATCTCTATCGCATCGTCGTGAAGGCCGGCGTGACCACCGCTGTCATCATGTTCGTGATTGCGGCCTCGTCCGTGCTGAGCTGGACGCTTTCGAACTGGCAGGTTCCCGGCGCCATTGCCGATTTTGCGCTGTCACTCTCGGGCAATGTCTATCTTCTGCTGCTGATCGTGATGCTGCTGATCCTTCTGACCGGCACCTTCCTGGAAACGGCATCCGCGCTGATCATCCTCACGCCGATGCTGCTGCCACTGGCCGCACAGATGGGTCTCGGCACGGTCCATTTCGGCATCATCATCGTCGTCGGGCTGGCAATCGGCATGGTGACGCCGCCGGTGGCGGTGAACCTGTTCGTGGCCTCCACGACCGCCAACCAGCCGATCGAGCGGATCATCCGGGCCGTGATCCCCTATCTCGCCGTTCTTCTGGTCGTTTACCTTCTGATCGCCTTCGTGCCGCTGATCCTCGGCTGAGAGATGGTCAGGCAGAAAGCGTGAAGCGAACGCGATGCGTTCCGGGCGCAAGCCGGGTTCGCCTGCCGTCAAGCGGCGCGCCATCGACCACGACATCGCGCACGCCTTCGGGCAGTTCGACATCGGCGCTCACCGAGGGCGGCAGCACCAGCTGCCATTCGCCTTCGTCGCCATTCACGCGCCAGTTGCTCTCGATCACGCCTGTCCGCGCTTCATAACGGGCAGCGACATGGCCAATGCGGCGGTCGAAGACGGGGCGCGCCAGAACCGCGCGATAGCCGGGTTCGGCCTCGTTCCAGTCGATGCCGGCAAGGCGCGACCATATCCACTCGCCCACCGCGCCATAGGCATAGTGGTTGAACGAGTTCATGTTCGGGCTCTGGAAACCGCCCCCCGGCGTCCAGCCATCCCAGCGCTCCCAGATCGTGGTTGCGCCGTGGCGGATCGAAAAGCCCCACGAAGGATAAGTGTCCTTCAGCAGCAGATCAATCGCGCGGGCCGGACCGATGTGGTCGGCCACAACCGGGCAGACATGCCGCACACCGAGAAAACCAGTCTGCAAATGCCAGTCCGCCGCCCCGAAAAGCGCTTCCAGACGGGTGGCGGCCTGTTTGCGCATCGCCTGCGGCAGGATCGCGAAATCGAGCGCCAGCAGATAGGCCGTCTGGGTATCGGAGGTGAGCTTTCCGTCGTTCCAATAGGCCGCGACAAAGGCTTTTCGAAGTTTCCGGCCCAGCGCCTGCCAGCGCCGGCGGTCACGCCCGGTGGCGCCGGCGATCTTTTCCATCAGGTCGGCCAGATGCACCCAGTAGGCGCTTGCGACCAGAAAGGGATCGGTTTTCGGGCCGACATTCAGCCAGTCGCCGTAATTGTTGTTGTTGCGGTTGACGCGCAGGCCATCCGGATTGGCGGCCTCGATATAGTCCATCCATGCCACGAGCCGGTCATAGACCCTGACGAGCAGCGCGCGGTCGCCATAGCGCATGAAATGATGCCAGGCCATGATGACGGGCGCATCGCCCCATCCCGGCGCGCCGGGCTGCGGCGTCAGGCGATAGGGATTGAGTGGCTTGGTCGGCGCGACATCGGGAAACGCCCCTTCGCCCGACTGGCCGTCGATCAGGTCTTCCATCCACTTTGAGAGGAAGGCCTCGACATCCATGTTGTAGCCGGCCGTGCGCCAGAACACCTGCGCATCCGCCGACCAGCCATAGCGCTCGTCGCGCTGCGGGCAGTCGGTCGGCACGGAGAGGAAATTGCCGCGCTGGCCCCAGAGGATGTTCGACAGCAATTGATTGACCAGCGGATGGCCGGTCTCGATTTCGCCGCGCACGGGCGTATCGGTCTGGATCGCGATTGCCGTGAGTTCCGCCGTACTTTCCGCCGCCCCTTCCACGGTCAGCCCCGCATACTGAAAACCCCGGAAGGTAAAGCGCGGTTTGAACACTTCCTCGCCTACGCCTTTGGCGATGTAGATATCCTCGTTGACCGCATAGCGCATATTGTCGAGATAAAGCGCGCCGTCATCCTGCAGGCGTTCGGCAAAGCGCAGCCGGAAGACGGTTCCCGCCGGGGCCTTCACCTTCAGTTCGGCAAAGCCTGCAAGGTTCTGCGAAAAATCGTAGATCCGCATGCCGTCTTTTTCATGCAGGAAACGTCCGGCAAACCGCGCCACCTCGCGGGCAGGCTGCACGCGCTGGGCATCGAGCAGCGGCGCGCCCGGCTCGGGAATGAAGGCTTCGACCGGTTGCCATGTTGACGTATCAAAGCCCGGCCTGTCCCAGCCGTCCATTTCCAGCCGCGCGTCATAGGCCTCGCCCGCCAGAAAATCGCTGTAGAGGATCGGCCCCTGCGCCGTCTGCCAGTTGCCGTCGCTGACAATTCGCTCGATACGGCCGTCGGCATATTCGAGCTGGATCTGGCACTTGAAGGCCGGGCGGCCACCATAATGATTGCCGGCACGGCGCTGGTTGTGGCCGATCCGGCCCGAATACCAGCCCTCCCCGAGGATCGCGCCAATGACGTTTTCACCGCCTTCAATCATCCCGGTCACATCGAATGTCTGATATTCGACGCGGGTGTGATAATCGGTCCAGCCCGGCGCCATCACATGATCGCCGACACGCGCGCCGTTGATCGAGAATTCATAAAGACCGAGTGCCGTCACATAGGCAAATGCGCGCACCGGCTTCTCGCCAAGCCTTACGGCACGGCGCAGATAATCGGCCGGGCGCGCCTGAAAACGGTTGTCGTAGCGATTGCCCTGCGGCACGTCGCGGCCTGCCGGCAGCACGAAATAGCGCGCGATCCATTCCGCCTGCCAGTCTTCCGCCCGAAGCCCGGTGAAAAACCGCACAGGCGGCGCGAAGCCGGTTGTCTCCCCGGCTTCGTCCCAGAGCTGCACCGACCACCAGACCGACAGGTCGGAGGCCGGCGGCGGACCGTCCCAGGCAACACCCGGCCAGCGTTCTTCGCGCCTGCCGCTGTCCCAGAGATCGCCCTTTCCCTTGGCAACACTAAGCGGATCGCTTCCGGCGACAACGCGGAAGGCCCGCTGTTCCCGCGCGTCTCCGCCCAGGCCCCATGAAAACCGCGGCATCTCGCCGTTCAGCCCGGCCGCCTCGTCCAGGGCGGCAACGCGCAGGCGCAAGGGTTTCAGCATCGTCCCGTTCCCGTTGTCTTGTTCAGGATTTCAAAGTTCGAGGGCGCGATTGCGCGCATTGCGCACATGCGCATCCATCGCCTCGACGGCCGCCGCCCGGTCCCGCTTCTGAATCGCATCGATCACCGCCAGATGGTCGCCGAAGGCTTCCGGCAGCACGGTTTCATTGAGCCGGATCCGGTCGAGTTTGATCAGTCGCATGCGGATGGCGTTGATGTTGTAGGCGTTGCGCAAAAGCTCGTTGTCGGTGGCGGAAATCAGCAGGTTGTGGAAGCCGGTATCGATCTCCTGCCCGCGCGCCAGCAGTTCCGGCGTCGGCGCCTTGCGCACAGCTTCGATCATCTCGGCATGCAGCTTGCGCTGGCTTTCCAGAACCGTGTCGGACATTTCCTTCACGGCATGGATCACCGCCTCGCGCTCAAGGGCGGCGCGCATCTGAAAGGTGTTGCGGATCATCGAAAGATCGATTGCCGGGATCAGAATGCCGCGCTGCGGCAGCACGCTGACCAGCCCTTCGGCCTGAAGGCGCGGCAAAAGCTCCCGGAGCGCGCCGATCGACAGGTTCAGCATTTCGACAAGCGCGCGCTGGGAGACCATCTGGCCGGGCCGTAACTGCCCGTTCATCAGCGCTTCCTGAAAGAGGTCGTAGGCCGCATCCTTCACGCCCGCGCCGCCAGCTTCGGCTGCACCTTGTTTTGCCACGGTTCATCTCTCCCTCTTTCGGCCCGGACAGCACCATGGCGCTGCCCCTGCCGTCAACCCGTTCAGCCGGCGACCGGCTCATGCCCGATTGCCGCATGCACCTTCTCCATATCGGCATCGCTCGCCGGAGAAAGCGGCGGCAGCGTGCGCCTGAAAGCGTCATCATGGTGCTTTTCGGCAACCAGCGCCTTCAAAACCACCGTACCGCCATAGCCGTCAACAGCCTCGATCCGTGCCTTGGCCCGGGCCCTCAGCGCATCCGTGACCGGTCCGGTATAAAGCTGAACTGTATCAGCGGGATAAGGATTTGTCATACCGCCGATCATACCAGCGCCGCCGGCGGCCACCATATCCGGCAATATCCGGTCATCACCGGTAAAGATCGACAGTTGCGGGAAGGCTCCGATCAGCTTCAGCCCGTCGGCAAGATTGCCGGTGGAATCCTTGATGCCGATGATTCGCTTGCCGAACCGTTCCAGCATCACCTCCACCTGCGGAACATCGAATGTGACGCCGGAAAAATGCGGAAAGTTATAAAGAACGATCTCGATATCCGGCGACCCGGCGCGCTCGATCATCGCCTCGTAGAAATCAGCGACAGCCGCGCGCGAGGATGGCGCATAATAATAGGGCGGAATCACCAGAGCCGCGCGCGCACCGACCTGGGTGATCGCGGCCAGCATGTCCGCGGCCTCGTCCAGCGCGGAAGCGACCACGCCCGGGATATGGCGCTTCATGTCCATGCCGGTCCCGGCAAGCGCCCTCAAGGCCGCGGCTTTCTGGCGGGTCGAGAGCGAAGCGCCCTCACCCGTCGTGCCGAATTCCGAAACGAAGGAACAGCCCTCCGCCAGCACGAATTCCATGTGCGACTTGAGGCGCTGAACATCGATTTCACCGGCAGCCGTCACCGGTGTCACGCACGCCCCGACAACACCTCTCAGATCACTTTCCGCCAGCATGATGTTCCTTTCCCGCGTATTGATACGATGTTTTATCCTATAACTGATACAATCAGTATTTACATCAGTGATCGAAACCCGTAAAGTCTATTTTGCCCGCCGGGACATTTTGCTAAATGAGGGGCCCGGCTGACCTGACGTTTAGGGAGGAATGATTTTGAAGAAGTCACTTATCGCCAAGGCGCTCCTGTGCTCGGTGTTCATCGCAACGCCCGCTCTGGCCCAGGATCCGATCGAGTTCAAAATGACCGTGCCGAGCGTGCCGACCGACCTGCACACCAAGGCGCTGCACGTTTTTGCCGAAGAAATCGAAAAGGAAATGCCCGGCGCGTTCGACGTACAGATCTATGATTCGGGCTCGCTGTTCGGCCAGGGGGCCGACCTTGACGCCCTGCAGCGCGGCAATGCCGAAATGACCTATGTGTCCTATCAGCTGATCGCCGACGCCCTGCCGCAATACGGTCTTCTGACCGCCGGCTACCTGTTCCAGAGCCCGGAACACTATCGCGCCTTCCTCGACAGCGATATTGGCGAAGAATTCAAGCAGACCGTCTCCGACGAGATGGACATCCAGCTGCTCGACGCCTGCTATCTCGGCACCCGCCAGCTCAACCTGCGCAACGAGATGGACATCCAGACCCCGGATGATCTGGCCGGCGTCAAGCTGCGCATGCCAAGCTCGGATGCATGGCTGTTCCTCGGTCAGGCGCTTGGCGCCAATCCGACGCCGCTGCCCTTTGGCGAGGTCTATCTCGGCCTGCAGACCGGCACGATCGATGCCCAGGACAACCCGCTGCCGACCGTCGAGGCCGCCAAGTTCTACGAAGTCACCGACCAGATCACGTTGACCTCGCACCTTGTCGACGCCATCAACTTCTCCGTCTCCAACATCTTCTGGGAAGAGCTGGACGACGCGCAGAAAGAAGCCGTCACCAAGGCCGCCAAGGCTGCCTGCGACTGGAACAATGCCGAACGCGTGAAGGTCGAACAGGACCTCGTCGCCTTCTTCGAGGGCGAGGGTCTGGCCGTCACCACGCCGGATGTCGATGCATTCCGCGCCCATGTTCAGGAGGCCTACATGAATTCGCCGCGCGCGGCGGACTGGCCCGAGGGCTGGGTCGAAAAAATCAACCAACTCGCCGAGTGATCCGCCATGCCGGCCCGAGACAATGCCAATGCCCTGCGCAAGTGGGGCATTTTTCTAAAGGCGGTCGCGGATACGATCGGCGCCCTGTTCTTTCTGTCGGCCTTTGTCGGCTTCATCATCCAGATCTTCTACCGCTACGTGATGAACCGGCCGCTGTTGTGGACCGAGGAATTCACCATGATCGCCTTCGTCTGGGCGGTCTTCTGGGCCGCCGCCTTCTGCGTGCCGATCCGCGAGCATGTCTCCTTCGATGTCGTCTATGACATCGTTCCGGAGCGCACGCGCCGGCTTTTCACCATGTTTTCGATGGTGATGCTGATTGCCGCCTTTGCCCTGCTGATCCCGTATACCTGGGACTATCTCGACTTTCTGACACGCAAGAAGAGCTCGGTTCTGCGCATCCCAATGAACTGGGTCTATGGCTGCTACCTGCTCTTCCTGTTCGGCTTCACCGTCCAGGCGATCTGGCGGCTCGTGCGTCTTTTCGGGCCCAAATGGACCGAAGAGATCTGACGGGGGACTTTTGACATGGCATTTCTTTCCGAGCATGCGCTGATCGTCATGCTGGTCATCATGGTGACGATCACCATCACCGGGCTGCCCTTCGGCATCTCGATGATCGTCGCCAGCATCTTCTATCTGTTCCTGGCCGGCCGCGATGTGGGGCTTGCCGCCGAAAATGTGCTGAACGGCGTTTTCGGCAATTTCGTCGCGCTCGCCGTGCCGCTGTTCATCTTCGCCGCCAATGTGATGAACGAGGGCAAGATATCCGACAGGCTGCTCGATTTTGCGCTCGCCGTGGTCGGCCGGCTTCCCGGCGGTCTGGCACAGGTCAACATCTTCACCAGCCTGATCTTTTCCGGCATGAGCGGCTCGGCGATTTCCGATGCCGCAGGTGTGGGCAAGATCATCACCGAAATGATGATGAAGGAAAACCGTTATCCGCGCGGTTTTGCCGGTGCGCTGACCGCAGCGTCCGCCGTTGTCGGGCCGATTTTTCCGCCGTCGATCCCGATGGTGTTTTATGCGCTGATCTCATCGACGTCTGTCGGCGTGCTGTTTCTCGGCGGCGTCGTGCCGGCAATTCTGATGTGCACGGTGATGGCGATCGCCGTCGGCATCATGGCCAAGGTCCGCGGCTTCCCGATCGAACAGGCCGTGCCCTTCCGCGCCCTGCCGCTGATCATCATCCGCGCCTTTCCCGCATTGCTGATGCCGATCATCCTGCTCGGCGGCATCTATTCGGGTATTTTCACGCCCACCGAAGCGGCTGCCGTTTCGGCACTCTATGCCCTGCTGCTGGCCGTCTTCGCGTACCGGGTGCTCGGTCTGAAATCCTTCTGGAACGTGGTCGTTTCCAGCATGAAGACCACCGCCGTGGTCACCATGGTGCTGTGCGGCGCCTTCATCTTCAATTATGTGATCACCGTCGAGCGCGTTCCCCAGGCCGTATTCCACCTGTTCGAGAGCTTCCAGCTGGAAACCTGGCAGTTCCTGATCCTGCTCAACATCCTGTACCTGCTGCTCGGCTGCATCCTCGATGTCTCGACGATCATGCTGGTGGTAACCCCGCTGTTCATCCCGACGGCGGCAGCACTGGGCATCGACCTCAACCATCTCGGCGTGGTCCTCGTCTTCAACATGATGATCGGCCTGATCACCCCGCCCTACGGGATATTGCTGTTCATCATCAAGGCGCTGAACGGGATACCCCTGGCGGAAATGATCCGGGAAACATGGTTCTTCATGGCCATCCTGATCACCATGCTGCTGGCGCTGACCTTCATCCCGGGCCTGACATTGTGGCTGCCGCGCGCAGCGGGCATGCTCTGAGAGCACGCAGAAAAAAAGCAGCCGGTCCCGAGACAGACCGGCTGTCAGATTATTGGCCCGCCTTCCCCCGCTCCGCGTCGTCCTCGGGCTTGACCCGAGGATCCAGGCAGTATGGCGTATGGCTTCGGAAAATTACGCGAACTCAATGCCTTGATCGAAATGGATGCTCGGATCAGGTCCGAGCATGACACCTGTGGGACGGTCGACTGCAACACGAATTCCCGTGTCTCTCGCCCCGCCGGCAGTCTGGCACCCGGACCAGAAACAGACCGGCCGCTTCGCATTCACCAGAGCAGAAATGCCTCAGCGCTCCACCAGCTCGATCAGAATGCCATCGGGGTCGCGGCAGAAGGCCACTTTATTGATGATATCCCGGTTATAGGCCTGGCGCGGAGCCTCGACCATTTCCACACCCGCCGCTTCCAGCCTGCGGTAAAGTGTTTCGACATCATCGAAGCAGAAGGTCAGGTGGCGCAGGCCGGCGCGGCCGGCGGCAACGTCTTCCGCCTGAAGCGCGCCTGTGGCCGGCCCCATGATCTCCAGCATGGCATTGCCTGCATCGAGGAAGCAGAGCTGGTGGCCGGCCGGCCGCCGGTCGACCGGTTCCCCATCGGACCGCTCGTCGCCCGACCGGCGCACGACCAGCTTCAGGCCCAGCAGATCGACATAGAAATTCAGGCTCTTGTCGATATTGCTGACGGTCATGCCGACATGTTCGAAGCCCTTCAACATGGATTCCAGAACCTCCTCATTCGTCCGTTTCGCCGGATGAGAACTGCCCGAGTTCATCGGCCTTCAAGAGCTCATCCTTGACGTTGTTGATATGGCGCGCCATGGCGTCGCGCGCTGCTTCGCTGTTTCGCATTTTCAGCGCCGCAACGATGGCGTAGTGATCGCCGATCCACAGCGCCCGCAGGCGCGGTGCATGAATATAGCGATGAACCCGCTGCCACATGCGCGAGGAATCCCGCTGGTCCCACAACGCCTGCACCATCGACAGAATAATGGCGTTGCCGGTCATGTTGGCGATGGAGAGATGAAACTCCCGATCCCCCTTCTCGTTGACGGCCACTTCGTCGGTTTCGAGCTGCATGCGCTCGATACACTCTTCCAGCTCCATGATATCGTAGCGCGTGGCGCGCTCGGCCGCGAATGCTGCGGCACTCGTTTCCAGTGCAAGCCGCGCCTCCAGCAGCTCGAAAGGCCCCGGACCGATATCGGTGTTGAGCGCATCGAAGGAGAGCGCGTTGACATGCGCCGGCAGCACGATGATGCCCGCGCGCCCGCGCACCTCGACAATGCCGCGCATTTCAAGCGCGATGACGGCCTCGCGCACGACCGTGCGGCTGACTTCAAGCTGCTCGGCAAGCTCCCGTTCGGACGGCAGGTGCCAGTCCGGCGTCGCCTGGTTTTCCTCGATCATCCGGGCGATCCGGCGTGCAACGACCTGATAGAGCCGTTTGGCGGCCAGCAGGCGCACCTTGCGGCCATCGCCTGTCCTTTCCTCCCCATCCTTTCGGTCTTCCTGCACGGCGTTCGCTATCCCTGTTGTGGCAGCCACGAGCCATAGAGCGGGTGGTCCGCGGTGATCGGCATCGGCGTGGCACGGCCGGTGCGATCGGAGTGGTAGGCCGCCGTTACCAATTCCAGCGAATTGCGGGCATCGTCAAGCGTGACGGGCGGTTCGCCGCCTTCGACGAGCGCATGATAAAACAGTTCGAACTGGCGGGTATAGCCATCCTCGGTCTTCGGCATTTCGGCAAGCGCCGCCTCCACCAGCCTCTGCTGGGCCTCGTCCGCGGCCGTAAACCGCCAGGGGTCACGGGCCACGGTATACGGCTCAAGAATGCTTTCCACCGTCACCTTCTCGAAGCAGAAGCGCAGGCGGGAAATCTCCTCATGCGAATTGAGTGTCATGGAGAGTGCAGCCAGCGAACCGTTCTTCATCCGAACCGCCAGCGCCATCGTATCCTCGGTCTCGATCGGATTGTTGAGCGTGGCACCATAGGCAAAGACCTCATCGCAGGGGCCATGAATGTAGTTCAGCATGTCATGGGCGTGAATGGCATGGCCCAGCAAACCGCCGCCAAGCTCGGTCTTCCACTTGCCGCGCCATTCGACGGCAAAATATTCAGGCGGCCGCCACCAATGCGTCTCGATCGTGGTCAGGAAGGCACGGCCCGTCAGACCAAGTTCGACAAGGCGCTTCAGTTTCTGCAGCCCCGCGCCATAGCGATACTGAAAGATCGGCATGATGGTCTTGCCCGTTGCCCTGGCGACATCGCTGATCGCATCGATATCGGCGACCGAGCCGAACAGCGGCTTTTCGCAGATCACATGCTTTCCGGCCTCAAGCGCCCGCCGGCTCAGCTCGAAATGGCTGTGCGGCGGGGTGCAGATATCGATGATGTCGATATCGTCGCGGGCAAACAGCGTGTCCACATCCTGCGTGTATTCCGGTATGCCGAATTCATTGCACAGCTTGCGCCCGCGGTCCTCATCCAGTGAGCACAGCACGGGCACATCGAAAAGCTCTGCATTCCATCTGAATCCTGTCAGGTGCCGCTCGGCAATGCCGGCACCAATGACGGCGACACGAAATTTCCTGGTCATGATCGCCCCCTACCCTGCCCGGCGCGGGGAAATGTTCTCGGCCTTCGCCTGCGCTGCAAGCGACAGCCGGCAAACCTCGAAAACATGATCCTGGCTCATCGCGGTTTCGGTGCGATCACGCACATCGGCAATAAATTGGCCAAAATATTCAATCGGCTCAGCCGAGCAGTCGATATATTCGACGCCCGTCTGATTGACGAGGAACAGATGATCCTTGCCCGGTTTGCCCGCAATATCGATATATTTGCGCAGTTCGATATAGCCATCGGTTCCCAGTATGGTCAGCCGGCCGTCTCCCCATGTCGGCAGGCCTTCGGGCGTGAACCAGTCGACACGGATATAGCCGGAAGCATGATCGCTGCGCAGCAGCACTTCACCGAAATCCTGAAACGCCGCGTGCTGTTCGGTCCCGAAATTGCCGATGCTCGATGCGGTGACTTCGCCCGTCGCAGAACCGGTAAAAAACAGGAACTGGTCGATCTGGTGAGAGGCGATATCGACGATGATGCCGCCAAAGCGCTCCGGCTTGAAGAACCAGTCCGGGCGCTTGTCGAACTGTTTGCGATGCGGCCCCATGCCGAGCGTCTGCACCACCGTGCCGATGGCGCCCTCACGCACCAGCTTGCCGGCCTTGACGGCGGAGCGCACGCACAGACGTTCGGAAAAGCAGATCGAGAAAATCCGCCCGGTGCTTTCGACCGTGGCCTTTACGGCGGCAAGCTGCTCCGGCGTGGTTACACCAGGCTTGTCGACCATCACATCCTTGCCCGCTTCCATGGCGCGGATCGCAAGATCGGCCCGGTCGGCGGGGATGGCCGCGATGCAGATGACGTCGATATCGGGATCGGCAAAAATCGCATCCCGGTCGATTACCGGAATGTCCGGATATGTCTCCCTGAAACCATCGACAAGAGCCGGAACGGAAGTCTTGTCACAATAGCCGACGAACTCTCCTCCGGCGGCAAGCAATCCCTTGACCTGATCGAAAATATGCCCGTGGTCGATCCCCACGACAGCAAATCGCAGCATTTGACGTATCCTCCGCTATGCCCAAACCGCCACGCAGCCGACCGCACAAACCGGCCGGCAACTGCAGCAGCACCTCCACTTTGGACAGACCAGATATAATTGCGGCGATTTTGTCAAGACAGATACTGTCGTGTGAAAGGTCCAAAATGGCGCATATTATAGCCAATTTTAGATAATGAACGCGAACTTAAAGTTTCGAGGAGATCAGCAACTTTTCTTTTGGTCTAACCAATCAATGCAAGGGAAAGAGCCGTGACGGAACTGAGCGATGACAGGCACGGCGTCGAACAAACACCGCCCCGAAATTCGAACAGGCATCGTTCGGAGGGCGGCTAAACAGAACCTGAGCATCCTTTGTGCGGGCACGCGCTTCCTCGCCTTCCTCTGCAAAGATCAGAGAGACAGTTAGACCAGGCATGCCTTGCCGGCACCAACAGGAACGCATACACTCCAGGCTTGCCCGCTACCGATACGACTGACTGCGGCAGTCATCCGACAAACGGCATTGCCGTGCGTTCATCCGCAATCCCGAATGACAGACACATGCCAAAACGCTCTCTCGAAGCCCGAATCTATGCAATTTACGAGACCCTGACGCCGGCGGAAAAACGGCTTGCGGAGGTTCTGCTGCAATTCCAGATGGACCTGCCGAGCTATACGGCGGGCGAACTGGCGGAAAAAGCGCATGTTTCGAAAGCAACCGCCGCCCGCCTGATCCGCACACTTGGTTACAAGACCTATCCCGATGCCAAGCGGCAGATCCGTGAAGACCAGCACTGGGGATCGCCCCGCGCCGGACTGGCCGATGCCAACGAACCGGCACCTGCCAAACTATCGATCGCGACGACGATGCAGATGGATCTGAACAATATCCGCGCCACGGCGGAAGGATTGCCGGAAAAGACGCTTGAGGAAGCGAGCAAGGCGATCATTGCGGCAAAGCGGGTCTGGATCATGGGGCTGCGCAGCGGCTATGGGCTGGCGCATCAGGCAGCACATTATCTGACGCTGATGAAAAGCGATGTGCATGTCATTCCGACCGGCGGCGCCAGCTATTCCCATGAGATTGCATCGATTACCAAAGGCGATGTTCTTCTGGTGATTGCCTTTCGCAGGCGTCCGCGCCTGTTGCCGACAATCCTGAAAGAGGCCCGCGCCGCCGGCGCGGTCACGATCCTGATCACCGATCTCAGCGCGGCCGAGAGCGCCAAGGCGGCCGAACATGTGCTGCGCTGCCATTGTCAGTCGCCCTCGCCGTTCAACTCCTTCGTCGCGGCGCTCACCATCATCAACTATCTGGCCTGGAGCGTGGCGACGGGCATGGGCGATGACAGCCTCAAGCGCTACGAGCGTATCGACTGGCTGGTGAAACGGCTGGACGATGTTTCAACACCACAGACCAAGGGCGGCCCCGTCTGAGGCTTCCGCCCTGCGGTTTTATTCCGCGGCCAGAAGCTGTGTCCGCGTCGGCGGCGACCAAACGCCTGTCTTCGCGGTGAGCAGGCCGCACCGCACCAGCGTCTCGGCCAGACCGACGGCGGCAGAAACGCCATCGACGACGGGAATGCCATGGCGCGCCTGAAGATCGCGGGCAAAGCCCGCCATGCCGGCGCAGCCGAGCGCAACACCTTCCGCGCCGGCCGCGATGCCCTTTTCGATGAAGGCCGAGATGGTCTCGAATGCTCCGCTTTTCGGGTCTTCTAGAGCCAGAACCGGAATGTCCGAGGCAAAGACCTTGCGGCAGCGCCGGTCAAAACCATAGCGCAGGATATTGTCCTCGATCACCGGCGCCGAACGCGACAGCGTCGTCACTACGCAGAAGCTGTGGGCAAGCAGCGTGACGGCGTGGAAGGACGCCTCGCCGATGCCGACCACCGGCCGCGTGGCAACAGCGCGCGCGGCATCGAGGCCGGTATCGTCGAAACAGGCAATCACATGCGCATCCGCCCCTTCGGCTTCCGCCGCGACAATCGCCTTCAAAAGCCCCGGCACGGCCAGCGCGCCGTCGAAAGGTCCCTCGATGGCATCCGGGCCGCACAGCGACTGGCGTCCCAGTATCTCCGTATCGCTGCCGGCAACGGCTTGCGCCGCACCGGCAATGCGGGCCGTCATGGATGGCGTCGTGTTGGGGTTGATGACTGCGATACGCATCGTCTTGTGCTCTTTTGCGGTGGAAGGGGCGTTTTTCAGAAGATGGTCGGGCGGCTGTCGATCAGCGTGTCATAGACAATCGGGATCTCGGTGAGGTGGCCGTCACAGATACCGCCCTGCCAGCGGGCATAGGCATCGGCGTCAATGCGCGGCGTCGTCCACATGCCGTTGGCGCGGTAGATATCGGTCAGTTTCACCAGGAGATCGGGGGCAAATTTCGGGAAGGTTTCGGCGAGGAAATCGTGATACCCTTCCGCCTCGCGGGCAAGAATCCAGTCCATGCCGCGCTTCAGCGCCCGGGCGAAGCGGGTATGGGTCTCCAGCAGCGCATTATCTGCCTCGCCTTCGGTATAGTAGACGCTCCAGGGGATATTGCCGCCGGTTATCGACAGCGGCTGCACGACATGGCCGCCGCCGGCCTCCTCGAGCGTCACCGCAGAGGGGTAGTCGATGACGAGGTAATCGCCCATGCCGCCGACGAACAGGTCGGTCAGCATCTTGCCGTCAAGGTCCTGCACGAAGCCGACCGTGGCCGGGTCGATGCCCTTTTCGCGCAGCATCATCTTGATGAACAGGCCGACACTGGCGCCGTTGCTGCCCTTCATCGCGATCACCTTCCCGGCCAGCGCGCCCCAGGCGAAATCTTCCGGCCGTTCGCGGCCGATGATCGCCAGAGGCGCGCGCGCGGCAACCTGCGCAAAGGGGACATAGCGCTTGCCGCGACCGTGGAACATGGAGGGCACCCAGATGCCGCCAAGTGCGGCCTGCGCCTTGCCGGAACCGATATCGTCGAGAACCCGGTCCCAGGGCGACGGCACCTCGGCGGTGACATTCAGCCCTTCATCGGCAAAGAAACCCTGCCATACGGCGACATATTCGGGCAGGTAGTTGAGGCTGTGCCCGGTGGCGGTAATGTGAAAATTCTGCATCGTCTTCTCTTTGTTATTTCATGCGCCGAGTTATTTCAGGCGCTGGCCGTTTTCGACATCGAACAGAAGGACGTCGTCAGCGTCGTAATCCAGTGAGCACGACTGGCCGATTTCCATGCGCAGGTGGCCGGAGACGCGCACGAACACCAGCCCGGTTTCCAGCAGGCGGCCGTCGTCTTCCTCATCACCGGTCATCAGCCGGCAACCGATCACGGTTTCGGCGCCAAGGCGTTCGACCACCGAGACAGGGGCCGGAAGCCGGCCCTCGCCGGGGCCAAGCAGCGACAGTTTTTCCGGGCGGATGCCGAAGGTGACTTCCCGCCGCTTCGGCAGCGGGGCGGGAAGGTCGGCGACAAGCTTTCCCGACAGTTTCAGCGTGTCGTCACGGATCGATGCCGGGATAAGGTTCATCGGCGGCGAGCCGACGAACTGGGCAACGAAGGTGTTGGCCGGCTGGTCGTAGATCTCGTCCGGCGTTCCGACCTGCTGCACCACGCCCTTGTTCATGATGATGATGCGGCTTGCCATGGTCATCGCCTCGACCTGGTCATGCGTCACATAGACGAATGTCTTGCCGACCTTGTGATGCAGGGCGGAAATCTCGGACCGCATCTGGGTGCGCAGCTTGGCATCGAGGTTGGAAAGCGGCTCATCGAGAAGATAGAGCGAGGGATTGCGCACCAGCGCACGCGCCAGCGCCACACGCTGACGCTGGCCGCCGGAAAGGCTCGCCGGCCTGCGGTCGAGCAGCGGTTCCAGCTCAAGCTGGCGGGCAATCTTCAAGGTCCGCTCCGCGATATCGGCGCGCTTCATCAACCGCGCGCGGGCGATCATGTTGACGACCGGCAGATGATACCATTTGCGGAAGGCATCCATGATCAGCGGAAAGGCGATATTCTCGCGCACGGTGGCATGCGGGTAGAGCGCATAGGTCTGGAACACGAAGGCGACGCCACGCTTCTTCGGCTGCCAGTCATTGGCAACCTCGCCGTTAAACAGCAGGTCGCCGGAGGAGATATCGCTGAGGCCGGCGATCATCCGCAACAGCGTGGACTTGCCGCAGCCGGAAGGGCCGAGAAGAACCAGAAACTCGCCGTCATGAATTTCGGCATCGAAGGTCTTGATAACGGTGTTGTCGCCAAATGTCTTGGAAACGTTCCTGAAGGTCAAAGCGGGCATGAGCGTTATCCCTTGACGGCGCCGGAGGTGAGACCGGCCACGATTTTACGCTGGATAAGGAGGAAGAAGACGATGGCCGGAATGCTGAACACCAGCGCTGCGCCCATGACGGCGGACATCGGGGTTTCATACTGCCCGACGAAGGAGGCAAGGCCGACGCTCGCCGTCCACTTGTCGCGGTCCATGAGGAAGGTGGAGGCGAACAGGAACTCGTTCCAGCCGGCAAAGAAGGACACGACGGCGGCTGCGGCCATGCTGGGCATGATCAGCGGCAGGATGATCATCGTCAGAATGCTGAAGCGCGGGCAATTGTCGATGATCGCCGATTCCTCGATTTCGTAAGGAACCGCATCCATCGCGCCCTTGAGCACGAAACAGGCGACCGGCAGCGAAAAACCGACATTGGCGAGAACCAGACCCGCAAGGCTGTTCAACAGGCCGAAGGTGATGAACATCGCATAGAGCGGCACCAGAATAAGCGCCTCGGGCACGACCTGGGTGACGAACAGGAGGAAGCCGACCAGCCCCTTGCCGTGAAAGCGGAAGCGGCTCAGCGCATAGCCCGCCAGCGAGCCGAGCGTCAGACTGAGCACCGTGCCGCCGGCAGCAACCAGAAGCGTGTTGAACAGCCACAGCCCAATCGGAACCTGATTGAGATCGTTGAAAAGCTGCGGGAAATGGCGCAGCTGCAGCCAGATCACCTGACCGGAGCCGTAAAGTTCGGAATTTTCCGACAGCGCCGTGGCGGCCATCCAGTAGACCGGGAATCCGGCCAGCACGACGAGAACGCCGATCAGCAGGTAGCGCAAAAGCCGGAGCGTGAGTTTTTTCGTCGTCATCAGCGCGACATCCACTTCATGCGGCGTTGTTCGAAAAAGTAATGGATCCCGGCAATCGCCAGCGCCAGAACCAGGCCGACCGCGCCATAGGCGCTTGCAAGACCAAGCTGCTGGTTCTCGAAGGCAACCTGCTTGATCTTGACCACCAACGTGCTGGTGGAGCCGACCGGTCCACCGCCGGTGAGCAGGTAAATGATATCGAAACGGCGGATCGACCAGACGCAGACCAGAAGCGCTGCCAGCTGAATGGCAGGCCGGATATGCGGCAGGGAGACCATGCGGAAGCTGCTCAGCCCGTCGGCGCCGTCGATTGCCGCGGCCTCGCGCACCTCGCCGGGAACCGACTGAAGCGCGGCCAACACGACCAGCATGACAAACGGCGCCACCTGCCAGACCGTCACCGCCAGAACAGAGGCAAGCGCAAGATCGGTGCTGGTGAGCCACGCGAACCGGCCAAGACCGAGCGTTTCGGTGATCCGATTGAAGATGCCCGAACGGTCGTTATACATCCACAGCCAGATCAGCGAGGCGGCGACATTCGGCACGGCCCAGCCGAACAGGAGAATGCCGCGGGCAATGGCCCGCCCCCTGAACGGCCGGTCGATTGCCAGCGCGGAAATCACGCCCAGCGACACGCCGAAGATGACAGCCAGAGCCGCATAGATCAGCGTGACGCGGATCGACTGGAAAAACGACGGATCGCCGAGAAGCCGCTCGTAGTTACCAAGGCCGATGAACCGGCCGTGGTTGGGATTGATGATCCGCGTTTTGGTGAGGCTCATATACATCTGCCGCGCCAGCGGCCAGAACATGAACACCACCAGATAGATCATGGGCGGAAGAATGAAGCCGTAGGCAGTCAGGCGGGTTATGCTTTTTTTCAGTTTCGGGCCTGTCATGGCCATTCCTCCGCCAGCGGGGATTAAAACTCGCGATCGACCTCAGCCTGGGCTTCGGCAAGCGCATCGGCAGGAGACGTGTCGGTCAGGATCGACTTTTCGACAGCCTGCATCACGTAGCGCATGATCTGCGGGGTCTCGACTTCATAGCCCGGAATGAGCGTGCTGCGAGAGTGCTTGGCAAGCTCTGCGAACTCGTTCGCCCAGGGGTTGGCGGCGGCGAATTCGGCCGTGACCGGCACATCGGTTGCCAGCGCATCCGGGCCGGAAGCGGCACGCAGCGACTGCTGACCTTCGGGGCTTACCAGCCAGGTCAGGAAGTCGATGGCTTCCTTCTGATGGTCGCTGTGGGCGCTGACGCCGAGGAAGATCTGCTGATGGGCGCCGGGATGGGCAAACGGCATGGCAGCCGCGCCGATATCGGCGCTCGGAAGCGCGCCGCCGGACGCGATGTTCAGCGTGCCGCCGGAATTGTCGATCGAGAAGGCGACCTGCTTTTCCTTGAAGCGCGTGCGCTGCGTCGGCATGCTGTCGCCGACCGGTATGATGCCTGAGGCGTAGGTATCCTTGAAGGCCTGAACGGCGGCGACGGCTTCCGGTGTGTCGATGGTCAGATTGCCCTCGTCATCGACCCAGTTGACGCCATAGCCATAGGCCCAGTTCTGGAAGTCCATCGACCAGCCGCTGAAATCGTTGATCTGGTGACGGGCGGTGAAACCGATGACGCCGGGGGTCTTTTCGGATGCTTCCTTCGCCGAGGCGATGAGTTCCTGCACGGTGGTCGGGATATTGACGCCGAGTTCCTCGGTTACGTCCTTGTTGAAGATCAGCGCATAGGCGGCGCGCTGCCATGCGATGCCGTAGCGCACATCATCGATCACGCCGTTCTCGTTGGTGCTGTTGAGGTCGACGCCCTTCACGGCATCGCCGACATCCACCAGAAAGCCGGCATCGGCCATGGTGAAGAACACGCCTTCCTGCATGATGGCGATATCGGGGCCCTGGCCGGCGCCCATCTCGGTGGTCAGCTTGTCGGCATATTCCTTCGACGGAATGGCTTCCTGCTCAAGGACGACATCCGGATTGACCTCCTCGTATTTCTTGACGGCGGCCCAGAGGTTCTGGCCGCGCAGGGCGTCGAGCCACTGCGAGTTGGAAATCACCAGGGTGACCTTCTCACCGGACTGGGCGAAACTCGTTCCGGCACTGCCGAGCGTGGCGGCAAGGCCGACGAAAACGGCGGAGGCCAGAAGCCTGCGGCGGTGTATCTGCTTGAACATGTCGTTCTCCTTCTGAAGCTTTCTTTATTGTTCTGGTTTGGGGTTGGGAGGCTATTCCGCTTTGACGCGATGCGGCGCAAGCGGGGTATGGCAGCTCAGGTTTTCTGCACCGTCTGCTGTCACCAGATAACAATCGCCGACATTGCAGCCCGCCACTTCCGGCTCGAGCCACTGGGCATGGAGAACGAAGGTCATTCCCTCTTCCAGCTTGTCGTGATTGTTCGACTGGATATTGTAATTCCTGAATTTCTGCATCGACACCGAATGGCCGACATTGGGGTTATGCGGCCCGAGCGTTGCCGGGTAAACATGCATCAGCCTGCGGCCCTGGCGCTCCCAGTCTTCATCCGGCACGTGCTTGCGCGGGATCAGCCGCGGCTTGCCGTCGTCTTCGGAAACCCAGTTATAGGGCATCGTCCGGCTGTCGGCCGATGTCAGATAGCCGCGCTCGAGATAGGGCTCGAAGGAGGCGTCCGCCACTTCGGAAACGAGGTTGCCCGGCCGGACCTTCGCCGCGGCTTTCTCCACGCCCTCAACGCACATCTGCAGAACCTCTTCCTGCTTGTCCGTGATGTCGCCGACGGCGATCATGCGGGCGATCTGGGCGGTGTAGCCCTGATAGATGACGGCGGAAATATAAAGATTGATCAGGTCGCCATTGCGCACGACATGGCCATAGGGCTTGCCGCAATGGGTGCCGAAACGGTTGATACCGATCTGGTAGCCGTCGCCGGTCTCCCCGCCGCGCGCCATCTGGGCATAGGTGAAGGCGGCATAGATCTCGTAATCGGTCACGCCCGGTCGGATCACATGATAGGCCGCCTGAATGCCGATATCGGCAAGCTGGGCGGCAGCGCGCACGACCGCCTGTTCGCGCGGGGAGCGTACTTTCTGCATCCGGTCGATGACCGATGAACAATCGGCAAAGGCGCTTTTGGGCAGACGGGTTTTCAGGCCGTTCCAGTAAGGCGCGGACGTCGCATCGCCGATCAGGCCGACCTGCGCAACGGAAAAGCCCTCGCGCTCGAGAAAGGAACCGACCGCCTCGACCACCTTGTCGACCGTATTGCCCGGCCGGTTATAGGTCTCCCGGCCCCATGTGCCGACCTGCCAGATATCCTCGACAAGAACCGGCTCACCGGCCGGCGGCAGCAGAACCGAGCTGCTGAAAATCGAAAACATCGTCAACGGCTTGTCGTCATCCGTCGGCACGACCAGAACGCCCTCGCGCGCCCAGTCGCAGACATAGCGCAGATAGGAATTGGAGACCTTGTAGGAGCCGATGGAATCGGCATGGATCAGGATCACGTCATGACCGGCAACCACGGCCTCCCGCCGGATGCGGCGCAGCCGGTCGACGAATTCACTCTCCGGCAGCGGGCCGACAGGCTCGAACTCGAAGGACGGCTGAAAGCCATCCAGAAGACGTTCGAACCGATTGTCGGGCGCAAAGCCTGACGAGGCGAGGGAAGCATTTATGGCAGTCATGGCATGGTCTCATCGATACTGAAGGTGAGATCAGCTTATCGATGAAATTTTTTTTGCAAATAGCAACCACGCATCAAGTTTAAGCGCCGTGCCCATCAAATATGCATTCGTAATTTTTGCCTATTTTGGAGCAAAAAAGTGACCAGAGGCTCAGATACTCTTATCTTCACGGGGCTGTAAAAACAGCGATTTTTCGATGACGATAACCAATCCATGAAATTTTTATTTCAATTTTCTGCAAAAAACCATCAAACCGCAGTTTCAGCCCCGCCTATCTTATGGGCAGAAACAGAAAAACAGCACCTTCCGAAGCGATGCGAAAGCGGCACAAGCCCGCCGCCCTGTGACGAGAAGCTACCCTTCGAGGCACAACTTGTAACAATGGCTTGTTTTAGCTTGGGGGACGGCCAGACGACCACTTCTGAAAAACACCACCCAGCCATAGCGTTCGGATTGAGGGCACAAACCGGCAGAAGCGGGGCAGGAGCGGTCGGGCAGATCTCCGATTGGCCTGGCGGCAAAGCGGACATCGACCTACATTGCGTGCTCCGGCACTCTCGGCCCGGAGCGGACTTTCGTGTCATCCGCAGACAACGTCTCCTCCGAGTCCTTGGTGATCGCTTTCCGCTTTGCTATGGGGAAAAGCGGAAGCCGATTGCTTGCGGAGAACGAGTTCATGACATTCCTTGGCTACATAGACCTCTACTGCGAGCGTTCTGCGCCAGGTTTCTGGAATGAACCCGTCAATGCCCTCAGCAATGCCGCGTTCCTGGTCGCGGCATTGCTCGCTTGGCGTGCGCTTCAGGCGTCGGGCCGACGCGGGCTTCCGGAGCGCGTGCTGATTTTTCTGGCTGTGTCCATCGGCCTCGGTTCATTCCTGTTTCACACCTTTGCCAACGGCAAAACTGAGCTGTTGGACGTGATCCCGATCTGGACGTTTGTCGCGTTGTATATTGCCACCGTGATTTTTCGACTAAACAGCGGAAATTATCTGAGAACACTGAGGATATGTCTTATCGTCGCGGCTTGCGTGAGCGCTGCGTTCTGGGCGACAGGCAGAGACATTACCACGAACGACGTCTCGGATCCCGAACGCCTGAATGGATCGTTGCAATACCTTCCGGCCCTTTTGGCGCTCTGGGGATTTTCCCTTGTGACGCTTATCAAACGTCATCCTGCCCGACAGCTTGTGCTTACGGCATCAGCCTGTTTCACGACTTCCTTGGTCTTTCGCACGATCGACTTGATGACCTGCGCCACGACGGGAATCGGAACGCACTTCATGTGGCATGTTTTGAACGGCGCAATGATCTTGGCGCTGCTTTTGGCCCTTATACGACACGTTCCATCAGCCGAAACACCCGTCCGTGACGCGTAAGTCTGCTTCGTTCGCATTGCCGCCTTTGGTTCAACATGCAAAGAATGCCTCATCTCCGCCCATTCAAAAACATGGTGCGGAGTGCCGCAAATGGCCGCTTCCAGAAATTGGGTCCAAGACCTTGTACGGCAGACATGGGCGCGCAAAGCAATCATGTGACGAGCGAACCCCATCTTGATGCTTTAGCCATCGTGCCCGCATAGCAGCGTTGAACGCCCAAAAGCTCAAGCCAAGTGACCGAAGCGGTCAAAGCCTGCACAAAAAGCTCAATCTATGTAGCACATTACAAAAGGGAAAATTTGGTGGAGCTAAGCGGGATCGAACCGCTGACCTCCTGCATGCCATGCAGGCGCTCTCCCAGCTGAGCTATAGCCCCATTCTCCAGACTGCCTGAGCAGTTCGAAGCGACGCGTTTCGCGTCGGGTGGCGGCTTGTTACTGTGGATTTTCGCTGGATGCAAGCCATAAAAAAACAAAGCCTGCAAAAAAATTCAAACCGCCTCCTCGCCGAACATCAAAAGCCCCTATCCGCTTGGAAGATCAGGGCTTCGCATGACGGAAAAACGGGATTTCCCGCGCGCCAGTCATCGCAACCGGCCCGCCAAAGCAGCAACCCCGGCAAAGAAAAAGCCGCCAGGGCCCGAGAGCCGGCGGCTTGTCGTGTCAAATCCGCATTGCTGCGTCGATAACGATGAGATCAATTGTCCTCGTCGTCGTCGGAAACGCCGATGATGTCGGAAACATCGTCATCATCATCGTCATCGGTCTCGAGGAACGTGTTGTCGTCGTCGTCGACATCCACATCGTCGTCGTCATCGCCGTCGACATTGGGAATGTTGTCGGACGGGCTGTCATCGTCGGAAGCCTCGATCGTGCCCATCGCGCCTTCATTGTTTTCGGCGTCGACTTCCGCAACTTCCTCTTCTTCTTCGCTTTCCACAACAGCGATGGATGCCGTGTCCTCAAAATAGGTCAGCGGCCAGGAATTCCCCGAATAGGGTGAAACCACCGGATCCTTGTTGAGGTCATAAAATTTCTTGCCCGTGTCAGGGCATGTTCTTTTCGTACCGAGTTCCGCTTTCGCCACGTTCAAACCCTCTCATGTTGCGGTTGAAGGCTGGCTTTCGCCGATCCAGCAGCGTTCACCGCTGCGCTTGTTCTTCAGGCGGTCCCCTTATCGTCATGCCGCCCGTCTGTCAAAGACTAAGTTGCAGGAATTTTCATCAGCCCGAAAGGCCCGTCCGCCCGAACCTCAGCGCGCAACGCCCCGAAGACATCGCCGGCGTTAACTATTTTTAAGAACCTTTCCTTAACGTCCCCCGCATACAGTCCGTTCCATGTCTATTTCGCGCTTTTGGATCGTGTTCGCAGTGCTCTGCCTTGCCACTCTGACAGGTTGCTCAACGACCGTCAGCAATGTCGGCAACAGCTGCGCGATTTTTGCCCAGAAAAACGGGTTCTTCGAAAACTGGCGCCGGGATGCCGAAAAGGCCTCGCGCGAGTATGGCGTGCCGGTTTCGGTCCTGATGGCGACGATCTACGTCGAATCCTCCTTCGACAGCCATGCCCGTCCGCCGCGCAAGAAGATCCTCGGCTTCATTCCGGGGCGGCGCGCTTCCAGCGCTCTTGGGTATTCGCAGGCGCTTGACGGCACCTGGAGCGAATACAAGGCACGGACCGGCCAGCGCGGCGCCAATCGCACCGATTTCGGCGATGCGATCTATTTCATCGCCTGGTATCACAATCAAAGCCATATCAGAAACGGCATTGCGCTCAACGACCCCTACAATCTCTACCTCGCCTACCATTCAGGACATGCCGGTTATTCACGCGGTGTCTGGAAAAGCCGGCCCGTGGCCAAGAGCGCGGCCGCCCGCGCCCAGAAGATGACCCAGATCTACGAAGCACAGCTGCAGCGCTGCCCGTAATCCCGGTTCCGGCCGCAGCGGCTGATCGCCTGTCGTCCTCCTCGTTACAAAACCAATCGCTCAAGGCAGCGTGACCGGGCCACAGCAAACGGCCCGGTCAATGATTGTGCCGGGGTGGTCGCGATGCGATATCCCGAAAGTCTTCGGCCTCGGCAAGGGTGGCACCTTCATCGAGCTGGGTGACGGAATTGCGGTAGATCCGCTGCCAGGGCGTCGCATCGGCGGGCACAGCGGGAAGCGCCTCCTGTTTTCGCCGTTCGATCTCGGCGTCATCGACCAGCATATCACAGCGGCCCGCATTGAAATCGATGCGGATGATGTCGCCATCGCGCAGAAAGGCCAGTCCGCCGCCAGCCGCACTTTCCGGCGAGGCATGGAGGATCGACGGGCTGTCGGCCGTGCCGGACTGGCGGCCGTCTCCAATTGTCGGAAGGCTGGTAATTCCTTTCCGGATAAGACGGTCCGGCGGCTGCATGTTGACCACTTCGGCAGATCCCGGCCAGCCGCGCGGGCCGGCGCCGCGAATAACCAGAATGGTATGTTCGTCGATGTCGAGAGACGGATCATTGATCCGGGCATGATAATCCTCCGAACCATCGAAGATCACGGCCTTGCCCTCGAATATGCCCTCCTCCCCGGCAACGGAAAGATAGCGCTTGCGAAACTCCTCGGAGATAACGCTCATCTTCATGATGGCAAAATCGAACAGATTGCCCTTCATCACCAGAAAACCCGCCCGCTCCTGCATCGGCTCGGCAAACGGCTTGATGACGGTGCGGTCCTGCGCCTCCCGCCCCTGCAGATTGTCGGCAACAGCCTTGCCCGTCACCGTCGGACAGTCGCCCGAAAGCCGCCCCGCCTGCAACAGCTCCCACATCACCGCCGGAACGCCACCGGCCCGGTGGAAGCGTTCCCCCAGAAACTCGCCGGCAGGCTGGACATTGGCCAGAAGCGGAATATCGAAGCCATAGTCCTGCCAGTCCGAAGGTTTCAGTTCGACCCCGGCATGGCGCGCGATGGCGGAGAGATGCGGCTGGGCATTGGTGGAGCCGCCGATAGCCGAATTCACCCGGATGGCATTGAGGAAAGCATCCCGGGTGAGAATATCGAGCGGGCGGATATTTTCGTTGACCAGCTCCACCGCACGCCGGCCGGTGCGATATCCCATCTGCGCGCGTTCACGATAGGCGGCGGGGATTGCCGCACAGCCCGTCAGCGACATGCCGAGCGCCTCCGCCATGGCGTTCATGGTCGAGGCTGTGCCCATGGTATTGCAGTGACCGACGGAAGGCGCGGATTCAAGGGCGGCCTCCAGAAACTGCTCGCGATTGATTTCGCCGGCGGCAAGCTTGCGGCGCGAACGCCAGATCACGGTGCCGGAACCGACAAGCTCCCCGTCATACCAGCCGTCAAGCATGGGACCGCCGGAATAGACGATCGCCGGAATATTGACCGTTGCTGCGGCCATCAGCGCCGACGGTGTCGTCTTGTCGCAACCGGTCGTCAGCACCACGCCATCGAGCGGATAGCCGTAAAGGATTTCCACTAGTCCGAGATAGGCAAGATTGCGGTCAAGCGCCGCGGTCGGGCGCTTGCAGTTTTCAAACAGGGGATGAGAAGGAAACTCGATGGGAATACCACCGGCATCGCGAATGCCGTCACGCAGGCGCCGCGCAAGGTCCAGGTGGTGACGGTTGCAGGGATTGATATCGCTGCCGCTCTGGGCAATGCCGATGATCGGTTTGCCGGACCGCAGTTCCTCCGGCGTTGTGCCGTAATTCATGAAACGCTCCAGATAGAGCGCCGTCATATCCGCATGATCCGGATTATCGAACCAGTCCCGAGACCTCAGGCGACGTTGCGACATATGTCCTTCTCCCAATACTGCAAGCCCGCAACACGACGCCTAAGCGCCGGTCTGGGCAGTCATTGTCAATGGCGCCGGCCCGGCCGGAAACCGGCTATCGCCATGCGACATCACTTCCCATGTTCTGCTTCCATATGATCAGCAATCGGGTCGTGATGCACGATCTTTCATAGCCCGCAACACCCCGGTTTGTCGCCGTGGCTGACACCTCTATCCCGCTAAAAGCGCGATTTCATCGGAACGTTCTGCGTCAGTGCCCGTTGAATAGGCATCGAATTAAAACGGAGCAGAAACAATGAACGGTATTATTTATCTCGTAGGTCTTGTTGTGGTCGTCATGTTTATCCTGTCCGTCCTCGGCCTGGCATAAGGGGGAGTCATGACAGAGCAAAACCACAATCCTGTAACCACGCCGGCCGCGCCGGGCGCCTCCTACCTCGAATGGGGCGCCATCTTCGGCGGCGCGGCCGTCGCGGGCGCGCTGGCAACAGTGCTCAGCCAGTTCGGCGCGGGCATCGGCCTTGCAGTAAGCGATGCGATGCCGGGTGAAGACGGCCTGTCATGGGCCCTTTTCCTCATCGGCCTCTGGCTCGTCCTCGTTGCCTTTGCCAGCGCCTCTGCCGGTGGCTATGTCGCCGGTCGCATGCGCTCACATTTCGGCGATGGAACGCCCGATGAAAGCGAATTCCGCGACGGCATTCACGGCATTGTCGTCTGGGCGCTCTCCACGCTGGTGCTCGGCGCGGGCGCGGCGTTAATCTCGGCGCTTTCCAGCCTGGGTGCTGCGCCTTCCAGCGGCGAGGTCAGCGAAGAAATGATGCAGATGATGCACAATGCCTCGGTCATCACCGCCTTTGCCTCCGCGGCAGGCGCGGTTCTGGCCGCAGCCGGTGCTTGGTTCGCCGGCGTTGCCGGCGGCAAACACCGCGACGAAGGCCTTTCGATCCACAGTTTCGTCCCGGCGGCATTGCGCCGCAAGGCCTGAAAAAAGGAAACGGACCGGAAGAATTTCGGTCCGTTTCTTCATTTTGTTGATAAAGCTCGCCCGTTCTCCTTCGTCACCCTCGGGCTTGACCCGAGGGTCTAAGCACGTATGAACGCGACAAGCGTATCGGGCAAAAAATAAATTTAAAACAATCCATTACAGACCGCCAACGCCGCTCGTGCTGAGCGGTGGTTAGATCCTCGGGTCAAGCCCGAGAATGACGTCCGTAAAAAGGATAGGTTTGTCGGTAAACTGAAAAGGACTGGCAACTGTATTGATGCATGTTATTTCAAGCTGCTTCGAATGTGGTTTTATCCCTGAGAATGGCATTTGCAATGACGAGCAGTTTGCGGGCGATGGCGATGATCATGACCTTGAACGGTTTGCCTTTGGCCTGCATGGCCTGGACCATGCGGGCGCAGGGCGACTTTAGCCGGTAGGCCACCAGCGCCGCCATGTAGAGGGCATCACGCACACGCTTTCGTCCGCCGCGGATATGGCGCTGGCCGCGGTGAATGCCGCTATCGGCATTGAAGGGGGCAAGGCCTGCAAGCGCCGCCATGCCGCCGGGCGAAGGGCCGCCCAGTTCCGGCATGTGGGCCATCAGGGTGAATGCCGTGATCTGACCGATGCCGGGGATCGAGCGAAGTCTGATGCTTTGCTCGTTCAGCGTCACATTTGTCCGCACATGCGACTGGCACTGTTGTTCGATCGCGGCGATTTCCGTATCGAGCCAGCCGAGGTGGCGTGCGATGCTGTCGCGCTCCGACGGCGCGGCTGTATGAAGGCGCAGCCGTTCCTGCTGACGCATGGCAACAAGCTGATCACGCCTTGTATGCAGGCTTTCCAGTTGCTGACGGGCCAGGTCGGGTGGTGTCGTGACGGGTGGTGAAAGTGTTTCGCCCATAAGCGCCAAAAGTCGCGCATCGATGGTATCGGTTTTGGCAAGCTGGCCGGTGGCTCTTGCAAAGTCGCGGGCTCTCGCCGGATTGACCCGGCAATAGGGCCGCCGCCACCTCTCGAGCGCCGAGCACAACAGCCGGTCATAACGTCCGGTCGCCTCCAGAATGACCTGCGCGTCGCGCCCCTCAAGGGTAGCAAGCCATTCGTCGATGGCGGTGCCGGTATTGGCGATACGGACGGCTTTTTGTGTTGCGGCATCGAAAAGATCCAGATGTGCCTTTGAGACGTCGCATCCGATGTAAACAGGGTGTACCATGGCAAGCCTCATCCTGTGCTACGAGGTCCGCGCTTACGGCCTCCATCAACTGTTCAGGTTGGGATTATCAAGAGCGGGCGGAGGTCCAAAAGCCAGTAAACGGTCTCTATCGACCAGGATTCCGACGGCCTTCCGCCCGCACTCTACATAGCACAAATCCAATACACAGGATTTCCGGTCCGTTTCCTACACATACCACTCCGAAATTCAGCTTCCATCCCACCCCAGCAGAACACATGCGAAGAACGCAAGGTCTGAACCCTGTCACGCATCTTCGATATTGATCTCCCGCCAGATCACCTCGGCGAAGGAATAGACGGCAAACAGCACGACACCGACGCCGAGTGCAGCCAGCAGGAATGCGCCAAACGGCAGGTCCTGGGTATATTCAAGCGCATCCTTGATCCCCGGCGTGCCGGAACCATCTTCGCTCATCAGTCCACGGAAAATCAGAAGCATGGCGAGAATGGCGAAAACGCATCCCCGTGCGGCCAGCCCGGTCATCGATATCGGGTGCAGCCAGGTCATGACCGCATCGGAGGCCTTGAGATGTTCGGCATATTTGCGCCTGTAGGCCTTCCACCAGTGCGCAATGGCGACACCGGCGAAAATTACTGCAAGTGCGATTGAAACGGGCCGCGAACCGAAAAAGCCGGCAATCATTTCAGCCAGCGACGCGCCGTCACCCTCGCCACCGTTGGAAATGCCGACGAGCGACAAGGCATAAAACGCCAGCAGACCATAGGTTACGGCGCTTGACAAAAGACCAGCCCGCACCGCCAGCCCCCTCGCCCCGAAACCATGATCATCGGGGTCCATGACCGCCTGGAACAGCCGCCAGAGACCATAACTCACAAGCCCGACAATGAGGACAGCCACCAGCGCCGAGCCGAAAGGCTGGCTCAAGACGGTTTGCAGTGCGTCCCTTGTATCCTTGCTTTCCGCCGATCCGATTGCGGCAAGAATGGCAAACAAACCGATGATGGAATAGACGAGGCCGCGCGCGAAATATCCCGTTCGCGCCAGATGCTTGATCCATTTGGAACCCTTTGCCATCCGGCGTTCCCCTTTGTTTTGTTTCATGAAAGCAACGCCCGGTTTCAGTCTTTGTTCCGGAACCGGGAAAGCTGCCCGCTGCTTGCGTTCCGGTGCTGCGAAAGTCGTAGAGGCCGCGCAGACAAAGACGACAGCCCGCCTTGACCCTTTGCCCGAAAGCGCTAAAGTCTATTAAATTGGCATTTTTCAAAAATGCCTAAGTAAACTGCAGGCGATGGGAGGAGATCCATCGGTAACAGACTGGCCTGACGCATACGGCGTCATGATCTCGTGACGGCCCGGATTTTAAACCCGGCCGCTGCGTCGTCTGCACTTTCGGACGCGCGAAAAACCGGTTCGGCCTTTTGCCGGGTCGTGGCGGAAGACCGGCTTCAGGTTTTCCGGTGGAAGCTTTTGGAGGATGACAATGAAGACACTGACGAAACTGACGGCAGCCCTCTTGCTCTCGGCAAGCGCTGCATCCCTGGCACATGCGGACACAATCCGCTTCTGGACCACGGAAGAACAGCCCGAGCGGCTGGCCAAGCAGCAGGAAATCGCCGACGCGTTCATGGAAGAGACCGGCAATGAGGTGCAGGTCATTCCGGTGACGGAAAGCGAACTCGGCACCCGCGCAACCGCTGCCTTTGCCGCCGGCGACCTGCCGGACGTCATCTACCTGACCCTGCAATATGTGCTGCCCTGGGCGGAAGCCGGTATTCTCGATGCGGAAATCGACGACGAAATCGTAAACGACCTCGGCATTGACAGTTTCGCGCCCGGCGCTGTCGAAATGGCGCAGTTCGAAGGCATGACCGCCGCCGTGCCGGTCGATGGCTGGACGCAGATGATCATCTACCGCAAGGACCTGTTTGACGAGCACGACCTTGCTCCGCCGGACTCCTATGAAAACATCGCCAAGGCGATCGAAGTCCTCAACAATCCGCCGGACATGTACGGTTTCGTCGCCGCCACCAAGATTGACGACAACTTCATGAGCCAGGTGCTGGAGCATGTCTTCCTCGCCAATGGCGTGACGCCGGTGGACGAAAACGGCTTCAAGCCTCTGGACGAGGCCAAGACCATCGAGGTTCTGGAATTCTACAAGACGCTGGCCGATGCCTCGCCTGCCGGTGAACTCTACTGGCAGCAGTCGCGCGCGCTCTATTTCGACGGCAAGGCGGCGATGATCATCTGGTCGCCCTTCATCCTCGATGAGCTTGCCGGCCTGCGCGACAGCGCACCGCCGACCATCAACGATGATCCGACCTCCACGGAACTTGCCCAGAAGACCGACGTCGTCACCACCTTCTCCGGTCCGTCCAACCCGGATGGCGCGGCCTGGGCGGATATCCGCTATCTCGGCGTGACGGCGGATGCCAATATCGACGTCGCCTCCGACTTCATCAAGTTCTCCATGGATGAGGGCTATATGAACACGCTGTCGATGGCGCCGGAGGGCAAGTTCCCGGTCCGTCGCGGCACGGCGGAAGAGCCCAGCAAGTTTGTCGATGAGTGGGCTACGCTGCCGGTCGGCGTTGACCGCAAGGCGCCGCTTGCCGATGTCTACCCAGCCGAGACGGTGCAGAAAATCGTCACCGGTCTTGAGACCGCCAATCGCTGGGGCGTGAAGGAAGGCCAGCTAGCGCTCGCCTCGAAGATGGTCAACAGCCAGGTCATCAATCAGGTCGTGCGCGAATATATCGATGGCGAGATTTCCGGACCGGATGCCGTCGAAAAGCTCAATGCGGAGCTTTCGGAAATCAACTGATTTCTGGCCGAAAGAACAGCCGGGCGCGAACCCCACGCCCGGCCGCTTTTCCCGCAAAAGGCTTGAGACATGGCAGACATGACCGACAGCGGCAGCCCCGCGCCCGAACCGTCCCCCAAACCACCCAAGGGTTTCGGCCGGATGGCGCGGCGCGAAATGCGCTTTGCCTATACGATGCTGGCTCCGACCTTCGCCATTGTGCTGGCCGTGGTGCTGTTGCCGCTGATTGCCAATTTCTGGATATCGTTCAAGCCGGTTCAGCTTTCCGATCTGCGCCCGCCGCAGCTCAACATCAACGAGCGGCTCCGGGGCGATCTGGAAAACCCCGGCGATGAGGCGGAAATCGAGTTCCGGCTGCGCAATACCTCGCAGAAGGCCTCTATCTACAATGCCGGTTTTGTCGATATCATTCCCGAGGGCCTTCAGGTCTCCGGTCTGGACGAACGCTGCACGCTGGAAGGCCGTCAACTGAGCTGCACGCTAGGCGACCTGCCGGAAAAATTCCGGGACCGCATCCGCATGCAGGTGATTGCCGATACCGCCTATCTGACATCGCCCGTCGAACTGAGAGACAGTGAGCCGCAAACCTCGGGCCGGGCCGACAATATCCTGACGAATTTCGACTTCACGCTCGAAAACTTCGCCCGCATTTTCTCCTCGCCGGACTTCTGGAAAGTGCTGCGGGTGACCTTCTATTACACCGTGTTCGGCACGGCGAGCGCGCTGGTGCTGGGGCTGTTCGCCGCCCAGCTTTTGAACCAGAGCTTCAAGGGACGCTCGGTGCTGCGCGGGCTGTTCCTGTTTCCTTACGTGGCGCCGGTCATCGCGGTTGCGTTTACCTGGATCATCCTGCTCGATCCCTATTCGGGCACGCTGAATGCGCTTCTGGTGCGCTCCGGCATGATTGTCGCGCCGATCGATTTCTTCGGTCAGCGCGATGTCGATATTTCCATTTTCGGCCTGACTTTCCAGTTCCCGGTGGCGCTGACGACCGTGATCGCGTTTGAGGCGTGGCGCTATTTCCCGCTGTCCTTCCTGTTCATTCTGGCGCGCATGCAGGCGCTTTCCACCGATGTCTACGAGGCGGCCGAAATCGACGGTGCAACGCCGCTGCAACAGTTCTGGTACATTTCGCTGCCGCAGCTTGTCGGCATTCTGGCGGTTCTGTTCCTGCTGCGCTTCATCTGGACCTTCAACAAGTTCGACGACATTTTCCTGCTCACCGGCGGGGCGGCCGGCACCAGAACGCTGACGGTCGATGTCTATGAACAGGCCTTTGCCGTTTCCAATCTCGGCGCAGGCGCGGCGGTTGCCGTGGTCGTCTTCGCAGTCCTGCTGTTCTTCTCGCTGGTCTTCTTCAAATTCTCACCACAGGATGACGGATGATGCGTATCGGAACCGGCTTCATCGCCGCCATTCTTCTGGGCGCCTTCTGGGCAATCGTCTGGATGATCGTCATCGGCCTCGTGTTCACGCTGTTTTCCGGTGAGGCAAGCGCACCGCAGCTTGGCTATGCCGCACTGGCGGGCGCGGTGGGGGCGGCCATATATGTGCTGTCGCCGGTCAGAACCCGCGACCGCCCGAAAGCGCGCGGGGCTGCGGTACAGGCTTTCATGATCGTCGCCATTTTCGCGGTGCTGATGCTGACCACGTTCGGTGAACCCTTCGGGCTGTCGCTCGCCTACACAACGGGGCTGCAGCTTGTCGCCTTTGCCGGTTTTCTGGTGGCCGTCTGGTGGTCGATTGTGGCCGCCCTTCATGACCAGAAGGCCGGCAATATCGGCCGTTACCACCTCGAAGTCATCTTCCTGCGCTTCATGAAGGGGCTTGGCCTGACGCTGTTCACCATCGTCGTGGCGCTGCCCTTTTATGTGATGGTGATGACCAGTTTCAAAAGCCAGCAATCGCTGATTTCCAATCCGCTCGACCTTTCGATCGACCTCAGCCAGGGGCTTTCCGGCCTGTTCAATTCCTATATCGAATTGTTCACCGTCTATTCTTTCGGCACCTTCCTGATGAACTCCGCCATCGTTTCGGTGGCAACGGTCATCATCACGCTGGTCTTTGCCGTGCCCGGCGCCTATGCGGTGGCCAGGCTTCGCTTTCCCGGTCAGGCGTTCCTGTCGCGCTCCATCCTGCTGATTTACATGGTGCCTGCCATCGTGCTGGTGATCCCGCTTTATTCGGTGTTCTCGCAGGTGGGTCTCAGAAATTCACTCATCGGGCTGATGATCGTCTACCCGGCGACCACCATTCCGGTCGCGCTCTATATGTTGCAGGGCTATTTCCGGGGACTGCCCTCCGAGCTGGAAGAGGCGGGGCTGATGGACGGGCTGAAGCGGCCTGGCGTGATCCTCAAGATCACCCTGCCGCTGGCGCTGCCCGCCCTCGCCTCGGTTGCGCTCTACGTCTTCATGATCGCCTGGAACGAATTCCTGTTCGCCTTCATGTTCCTGGACGACATCAACATGTTCACGCTTTCGCGCGGGGTCGTCTCGCTCAATTCATCGGAAGTGCCGCGCCAGCATCTTATGGCGGGTGCGGTGGTTGCCACCGTGCCGGTGCTGTTCATCTTCCTGTGGTTCGAACGTTTCCTCGTGGCAGGGCTGACCGCCGGCAGCGTGAAAGGATGAGCATGCATACCTCGCTGAAACAACAGGCCATCGACATCCTGCGCATGAACGACCGGGGCGGCTACACCGTGCCGACGGCGCGCCTCTACCCGTATCAGTGGGAATGGGATTCCGTCTTCGCCGCACTTGGCTTTGCCACTTTCGACCGCAACCGGGCATGGGAAGAAATCGAAACGCTGTTTTCCGGTCAGTGGGAGGATGGCATGGTGCCGCATATCATCTTCCACAAGACCGATCCGGACTATTTTCCGGGTCCGGAAATGTGGAAATCGAACACCGTGCCGCCCTCCTCCGGCCATTCGCAGCCGCCGGTTGCCGCAAGCGCCATGCTGACGATGATGAAAACAGGCGGCCCCGAAGACCGCAAACGCGCTGAAAAACTGTTCGAAAAACTCGTCGCCTGGCACCGCTGGTTTCACAAGTACCGCGATCCGGATGAAACCGGCGTTGTCGGCATTATCCACCCGTGGGAATCCGGCCGTGACAATTGCCCGGACTGGGATATCGGTATGGAGCAGATCACGGTGCCCGACGATCTCGGCGACCTGCCACGCCGCGACATCACCCATGTCGACCCGTCCGAACGGCCGACAGCGGAGCAATATAACCGCTATCTCGCCATCGTGAAATTCGGCCATGAATGCAAATGGGATCATCTCGAGATTGCCCGCAACGGGCCGTTCTTCATGGTCGATCCCTGCGTTCAGTTCGCGCTGATGCGCGGTGACCGCGATCTGGCCGAACTCGCCGATGAATTCGGCCTTCCCGGCATCCGCGACGAGGCGGAAAGCTGGCTGAAACGCGCGAAGGAAGGCTGCGGCAGTTTCTGGAGCGAGGATGTCGGCGGCTTTGTTGCCAAAGACCTGCGCTCCGGTACGCTTTCAACCGCCTTCACCAATGCGTCGGCCATGGCGCTTTACGCCGATGCCGGAGATGCGGCGCAACAAGCCCGTTTGGTGAGAGAAGTCACCGCCATTCTCGATTGCTGCACCTATGGTTTTCCCAGCTGGGACCCGCGCGACAGCCAGTTTGAAAGCCGGCGCTACTGGCGCGGCCCCATCTGGTCCGTGGTCAACTACATGATTGGCACCGGCCTTGCCGAAAAGGGCCATGGCGCCCTTGCCGAACGGCTGCGCGGCGACACCCGAAGGGCCGTCGAGACATCCGGCTTTTACGAATATTTCGACCCGCTGACCGGCGAAGGTCTCGGCGGCAAGCTTTTCACATGGACCGCAGCCATTCATCTCGCCTGGGCCATGGGCGACGATCTATTGCAGGCTGAAGGAGAATAAGATGGGCTCTATCCGGCTGGAAAACGTGGAAAAATGGTTCGGCGACCTGCAGGTCATCAAGGGCATCGACCTTGAAATCGACGACGGCGAGTTCGTCATCTTCGTCGGCCCCTCCGGCTGCGGAAAGTCGACTTTGCTCAGGATGATTTCCGGGCTTGAGGAGACGAGCCGTGGCCGCATTCTGCTCGATGGCGACGATGTGACCGACCGGCTGCCGTCAGAGCGCGGCCTTTCCATGGTGTTTCAGTCCTACGCGCTCTATCCGCATATGGATGTGCGCGACAATATGGGCTTTTCGCTGAAGACCGCCGGTAGCCCGAAAAAGGAAATCGCGGAAAAGGTCGGCCGCGCCGCCGAAATCCTGCGCCTCGACGACTATCTCGACCGCCGCCCGAAGGCGCTTTCCGGCGGACAACGCCAGCGCGTCGCCATCGGTCGCGCCATCGTGCGCGAACCGAAAGGCTTTCTGTTCGACGAGCCGCTCTCCAATCTCGATGCGGCTCTTCGCGTGGAAATGCGCTTCGAAATCGCCCGCCTGCACGAAACGCTGGGCACGACGATGATCTACGTGACCCACGATCAGGTCGAGGCGATGACGCTGGCCGACCGGATCGTGGTGCTGAAGGATGGCCGCATCATGCAGGTCGGCACCCCGCGCGACCTTTACGAAAAACCCGACAACCTGTTCGTCGCCCAGTTCATCGGCTCACCGAAAATGAACATTCTGCCGTGTTCGGGCAGCGCCGGGGAATATAAAATCGAAGGCCACGGCAGCGGGCCAATGCCTAAGGGCACGGAAGGCACGCCCGCCTCGCTCGGCATCCGCCCCGAACACATCGACGTCGTCGAGGCCGGCAAAGGTCAGGTGACGGGCAAGGTGGAGATCTCCGAATATCTCGGTTCCGACACCTATCTCTATGTCGATTGCGGCGATGCCGGCAGGCTCATCATCCGCGTTGCAGAAATCGACGCCGACATTCGCGGCCAGGATATCGGCCTTTCCTTCCGCCCGGATAAACTGCACTTCTTCAACGAGGCCGGGCTTTCGCTTTGATGCCCGCAATCTTCGCCCCGCCTGAACCTTTGCCGCGGCGGAAGGCATGAAAGGCCGCATCGGGACCGCCAGACGCCCCTTTTGCCGTTCGTGCCTTGACGACGCCACCTAATCCCGGAAAGGTCAGGCTTGCAAACGGCAACAGGGAGACCGGGCATGGCGGACACAGGCGGAAATTCATGGGAAGAGAAGGACATGGCCAATGTCTTCCATGGCTTTACCGATTTTCCTTCGCTGAAGGAGAACGGGCCGGTTGTTCTCACCCATGGTGAAGGCATTCATGTCTTCGATGTGCACGGCAAACGCTATCTGGATGCCAATTCGGGCCTGTGGAACAATGTCGCCGGGTTCAATCACACGGGCATTGTGGAAGCGCTTTGCGCACAGGCGCAGCGCTTTCCGGGCTATCATTCGTTTTTCGGCCGGATTGCCGATGTCACCGTCGAACTGTCCGAACGCCTGATTTCGCTTTCGCCTTTCGACAGCGGCAAGGTCTACTACACGAACTCCGGTTCGGAAGCCAACGACACCATGGTGAAGATGCTGTGGATGATCAACCGGCGAAAGGGCATGCCGGAACGGCGCAAGATCATCACCCGCATCAATGCCTATCATGGCGTGACAGTGGCCACAGCCTCGATGACGGCAAAGCCCTATAACAGCGAATTCGGCCTGCCGCTGCCCGGTTTTCTCCGTGCCGACTGCCCGCATTTCTGGCGTTTCGGCCTCGAGGAGGAAACAGAAGATGCATTTACCGCGCGCATGGCGCGCAATCTCAGGGACCTGATCGAGCGCGAAGGCCCCGAAACCATTGCCGGCATGTTTGCCGAACCGGTGCAGGGCGCGGGCGGCGTCATTCCACCCTCAAAAGGCTATTTCGACGCAATCCGCCCGATCCTTCGGGAATATGACATTCCGCTGATCGCCGACGAGGTGATTTGCGGCTTCGGCCGGATGGGCACGATGTGGGGCAGCGATTATTACGGGATAGAGCCGGATGCGATCATCGCCTCGAAGTGCATTACCGCCGGTTATTATCCGATGGGCGCCGTCATTCTCGGCGCGAAGCTTGCCGCGGAACTGGAAGAAGCATCAGAGGCGGCAGAGGAATTTCCGCATGGCTTTACCGCAGCCGGCAGCCCGCTTGGCAGCGCTGTTGCCCTGAAGGCGCTCGATGTGCTCGAGACGGAAGGGCTGATCGACAATGTCCGGTCTCTGACGCCGCATTTTCTCGAGCGGCTGTCACGCTTCGGCGACCATCCCCATACAGGCGAGGTGCGCGGCGTCGGCTTCATGGGCGCGATCGAAATGGTCGCCGACAGAAAAACCAAAGCGCCGTTCGACAGCAAGCTTCGGGTGTCCGAGCGGATCGCCAACAAGGCGTTGGAAAAGGGTCTGATCTGCCGCCCGCTCGGCGCCGCCGTGGTTCTCGCGCCCCCCTTCATCATCACCAATGCTGAAACCGACACCATGTTCGATCTGCTGGAAGAGACGGTTGCCGATGTCTTTGCCGAGATCGGTTAGCGCTGTTGCTGCACCGCCGCCCGGAACGCGTCATGCCGGCGCGTTGAGATAGAGCAGTTCGGCATCGACGACCGTGCGCGTTCCCTCGGCCGCCGCATTGCCGCCGATCCGGTCGGAAATCGCCTGAAAGGCAGCGCGCGCCAGTGCTTCTTCATCCTGCCGGACGACGATGACCGTGTTCGGCAGAAGTTCCAGAAAGCCGTCATAGTCGAACGTGGCGATGATCATGTCGGGCGGAACGGCCGAACGTGTGCGCCTTAGATGTTGCAGGGCGCCCTCGAGCACGAGCAGCGAAGAGCACAAAAGCGCCGAGGGCAATGCGCCACCGGCCTCAAGAAGCGTCTGCATCATGGCTTTGCCGGCGGCCACGCTGTCGTCGGCCGCTGTCAGCAGTCTTGCATTTTCACCCTCGCCCGCAGCCGCGCGAAACCCGGCAATGCGCGCGACAATGGCCGGGTTTTCCGGATGCCCGCAGAAAAACACCATGTCGCTTGCGCCCGCGCTCATCACCGCGGCGGTGAGAAGCCTTGCGTTTTCCCGGTGATCACTGGCAATCACCTGCGTATTATCGCCCGGATAGTGGCGGTCGATCACGACCATGGGCGTCTGCCGGCTGCGCTTTTTGGCCGAAACCGCCGGGCGTGGCGCGCACGGTGCGAGCACCAGTGCATCGACACCGCGTTCAAGCAGGCTTTGCAGCGCACGGGCTTCCACCAGCGGATCCTCCCCGCTCGACGTAGTGATCAGCACCAGGCCCTCACTCCGGCAGCAGGCTTCCAGATGCGCCATGAAACGGGCAAAGAACGGGTTCGCGATCTCCGGCGCCACGAACCCAATCGTATGGCTGCGCTGCGTCTTCAGATTGCGCGCAGTCTGGTTGATCGTGTAGCCATGTTCGTCGACATAATCGCGGATGATCTTCTGCGTGCGGGCGCTGATCCGATATTCGGAAGCACGCCCGCTCAGCACCATGGTGATCGTCGTCCGGGAATAACCGGTTTCTTCCGCAATCTCGGAAATCGTTTTCGCCATAGCCTGTTTTTCTCCGCTGCCGGCAGTCTATCGCAAGGCGCGTGCCAAACGCCAGCACCAAGAAGGCTACGCGGTCAGGATGCCATCATCGCCCTGATCTTGCGGTCAGCGTCCTGTAGCAGTGCGAAAGCCTCGAACTTTGCTGCGTGCAACTCAGCGACCGCGCCGCCGGCAGGTTCGATAATCTCCCGGATCGCCGACATCTGTCGCGCGCCCTGCTCCAGATTACCGTGATGCCCCGCAGCAACCGCGCCGACGATGGCACCGCCGAGGAGTACCGGTTCTGCCGTATCGGGAAGGGCAACCTTGAGGCCCGTCGCATCGGCAAGGATGCGCCGCAAAAGCCTGCTCTGCGCGGCTCCGCCGCTGACCACGATGGTCTCAAGCGGTAGCCCTGCTGCCTTTTCCGCCTCAATGATCTGCCGTGTGCCGTAGCACAGCCCGCAAAGCCCCGCGACGTAGAGCGCGACAAAACTGTCCTCCCCCGTATCAAGCTTCAGCCCGCTGACGACACCGGTTGCCTGTGGATCGGCATAAGGCGCGCGGTTTCCGAGAAATTCCGGCACCACCTGAATGTCACGGCCGAGAAAGGTCGCCGCGTCCAGCGAGCCGGCCTGTTCGATCGCGCGTTTCTCCAGATAGACAGGGACGGGCAGGCCTTCGGCCGCCGCCTTTTCGCGGATGGCTGGATAGGCCGGATGAAGGGTGACGAGGTGATCGAGGGCCGCGCCATAAGCCGATTGCCCGCCTTCAAGAAGCCAGAAGCCCGGCACCATCGCGCCGAAATACGGCCCCCAGACGCCATCGACGAAATGCGCATCCTTCGCAAGCGTCATCGCGCAGGCCGAGGTCCCCATGATCAGCGCCATCTGGGTTTCCGGCGGCAGGTTTTCGCCATTCGGGCCTTCGCAGGCAAAAGTGCCAACGCCACCGCAATGGGCATCGATCAGCGAGGCGCCGACCGGCGTTCCGGCAACAAGGCCGAGCTCTGTGGCAGCCGTATCCGTCAGCCCGTCGCCAACAGGGGTTGCGATATCGACGACATTCGAACCGATGCGCGCAAATGCGTCGTCAGCAAGCTCCTCAAGGCCGATGGCCCTGAAATATCCGGCGTCCCAGCGTCGCTCATGGACAAGGTAGGTCCATTTGCAGGTAACCGTGCAGACCGAGCGGTCCGTCGAACCGGTTGCGCGCCATGACAGAAAGTCGGCGAGATCGAAGAAATGACCGGCGGCGGAAAAGGTCTCCGGCCTGTTTTCCTTCAGCCAGAGCAGTTTCGGCGTTTCCATTTCCGGTGAAATCCGTCCGCCGACATAGCGCAGCACATCATGGCCGCCGGCATTGATGCGGTCGGCCTGCTCGATTGCGCGATGATCCATCCAGACGATGACATCGCGCTCGGGATCGTTCGAGGGGCCGACGGCCAGTGGCTCTCCCTGCGCGTCCAGAACAACCAGCGAGCATGTCGCGTCAAAGCCAATCCCCTTGATGGTTGCCGGTTCGACATTGGCCTCCGCCAGCGCCGTTTTCGTGCAAAAGCAGATGGCGCTCCAGATATCATGCGATGACTGCTCGACGATATCACCGGCTTCCCGCCAAAGCATCAGATCCTTCTTGCCGACGCCCAGCAGACGACCGTTCTCGTCGAAAACGCCTGCCCGGGCACTGCCGGTTCCGACATCGATACCGATGAAATGATTGTTCATGGTTCCCTCCCTGCCCCGTTCGCCAACGGCGCAACTCCGTATCTTTCGATCAGGGCACCACTGCCCGATGCTTACCTGCCATCGCCCGACCTATGCTTTTCAGCCATGAAAAGCATATGCTGCTACGAGTTAGCGACCTACAGCTATATCTTTCCCGGTGGAAGCTCAAGCACCATTGAGCAATGTCTCCCCCGAACAACGAAAAAGCGCCGGAAAATATCCCGGCGCTCGTCGTACCAATTCATAAAAGCTTTTCGGCCGCAGACATCATCTGCGCAGTGCTATCAGGCGGCTGAGGATTCAACCTTCTCGTTTTCCTCGATGCTGAGAAGCTTGAAAATGTCACCGCGACGCCGCACCAGATCGGCGATCGTGTAGTCGGCGAGAACCGCGAAAAAGGCGTTGAGTGCCTTTCGCAGCGCTCCGTTGAAACCGCAACTGTCGACCAGCGGGCAATCCGTTTCGTTACTGTCATCGAAACACTCGGCCATGGAAAAGTTTTCCTCGGTCACGCAAACAACATCGAAAAGCGTGATCTCGGAAGCGGGCCGACCGAGGCGAACACCGCCATTGCGCCCACGCACCGTTTCCATGATACCAGCCTTGTGCAAGGGCTGAATGATCTTGAACAGAAACAGCTCGGACACACCGTAGGCCTTGGCAATCTCGGGCACGCGGCTGAGTTTTCCGTCATTGGCGGCGCAATACATGAGCATGCGTACCGCATAATTCGTCTGCTTTGTCAGGCGCATACCAATTGTCCTCTTTAGAATGTTTCCATCTTTATAGCGCGTTTCTCACTTTGGAACAATTCCAAAAGAAGAAATTTTCACTCAAGTCCAGAAAGGCTCTCGGTTGACACCTCGATCCGAATACCTGATGACATAATTCAACTTAAAAGAACACAAGGAGGATTCAATGACAAGGCTCAAGGCGTCCGCCGGTTTTTTTCTTGCATTCGCGACTGCCGCTTTTGCCGCGCCTGCGGCCCTGGCCGAGGATGTCAATATCTATTCCTATCGCCAGCCGGAGCTGATCGCCCCCTTGCTCGAGGCCTTTGAGGCCGAGACCGGAATCAATACCAATGTGCTGTTTCTGGATACGGGCCTTGTGGAACGGGTGAAGGCAGAAGGCGCCAATTCGCCCGTCGACGTGATTCTCACCGTCGATATCGGCCGACTGACGGAAGCCAGGGAAGCCGATGTCACCCAGTCGGTCGAAAGCGCGATCATCAATGACCATATCCCCGCGCAGTTCCGCGACCCCGACGGCAACTGGTTCGCGCTGACCAAACGTGGTCGCGTGGTCTACTCATCGAAAGACCGCATCGGCCAGATACCCATTACCTATGAGGAACTGGCGGACCCGAAATGGGAAGGCGCGATCTGCATCCGCGACGGCCAGCATCCCTATAATATCGCCCTCATCGCTTCAATGATCGCCCATCACGGCACGGAATACACCGAAGAATGGCTGGAAGGCCTCAAGGCCAATCTCGCCCGACGCCCGAACGGCAATGACCGCAGCCAGGCCAAGGCAATCATGTCCGGCGAATGCGACCTCGCACTTGGCAACACCTATTATGTCGGGCTGATGATGACCAATGACAAGGAACCCGAGCAGAAGGAATGGGCAGCCGCGATCGATATCCTGTTTCCCAATGCCGATGACCGCGGCACCCACGTCAATGTTTCCGGCATGGCCATGGCCAAACATGCGCCCCATCCGGAAAACGCACTGAAGCTGATGGAATTCCTCGCCTCACCGGAAGCCCAGGAAATCTACGCCGAACAGGTGTTCGAATATCCGGTGATGCCGGGGGCTGAAGCCTCCGAGATCGTGCAGTCATTTGGGGATATCCATCCGGACGATCTGCCGCTCATCGAAATTGCCGATCACCGCCGCGAGGCATCCGAGCTCGTCGACAAGGTCGGCTTCAACAACGGCCCGTAAATCAGCGGCGACCGATCGGCGGCAATAAACTCTTTCGGCCTGGTGTTTGAAGACACCGGGCCTTTTCGTTTCTGCGCCGTACGATCTTGACGCACCCCCTGCGGCCTGCCCTTCATGGGGCGCGCAAGAAAGCAGAGCCCGTGCCTGCATTTTCCGCTATGGTGGCGACAGCAACCAATTGGGAGAGACAAGCAATGGTCAAACTGATTCATACAGCAGCGCTTGCGGCATTGGTCGCCCTCGCTGCCTGCCAGACGGCTCCACCGGAGGCGCAGGAAACGCCGCTACAGGAGCTGCTCGACCAGGGCGCCCGCGCCGAACTCGCAGCCCAGCGATGCGAAAGCTATACCAGCCTGCGGGGCGACCGGAAGCTCAGGGACGCCTCCGAACAGATCTATGCCAAGGCGAGAACGATGGGTGCCGACCAGTCCGACATCGATGCCGCACGGCTGCGCGCCCGCCAGCAGGCACAAATTCGTGACACGCTTGTGGGCAATGAACAGACCTGCGACGAACTGTCGGTGCTGCCGGCAGGGTATTGAGCGGCACGGCCACATAGCTTTGAACAGGAGCCGTTCCTGTTCACCTGATCAGAAAAGGCCGGCTGCAAAAGCAGTCGGCCTTTTTTATGAGAATTCCGATTCTGCGCCGCAGAACAGTTCAGATCAGCCTTTCGGTGTTCCTGCGGACCAGCGGTGAGAGACTATGGAAAATCTTTCCATAGTTTTCTCCACTCAAACCAACAGCTGAACCGTTAGTTCACGATGCCGTTGGCAGTCCCGAGGATCGAAATCGACGGCAGGACTTGGGAAATCAGGCGGTTCCAGTTGGTGACCGGCTGACTTGCAACGAACACGATATCGTTCGGGCGCAGCTGGAGTTCCGTGGCCAGCAGCAGATTTGCCGTATTCTGCGCATCGAGCGCCCAGGCCGTGATCCCCATCGCACCGCTTGAAGTATCCCTGTTCTTGCGCAGAACATAAATCCGGCGCGGATTTCCGGTAACCGGCTGAATGCCACCCTGCTCGAACATCGCATCGGCAAGTGATGCAGTGCGGTCGAACGGCAGCGGCCAGCGTCCCTGCGTCTTGACCTCACCAAAGACATAAACATAGTCCCGATCGACCGCATCCATCTCCACACGCGTCTGGAAGATATCACGCTGTTCATCCAGAACGTCGCGTTGGAACTTGGCGAGATCGAGCTCCTGGCGCATATATCCTTCAGCCAGCTCGACAGAATATTCGGTATCGACGAAAACACGGTCGCCGTTTTGAAGCAGAACCTTTGGAATATCGTTCTTGGCAAACAGCTTGTTTGCCGAAATCTGATAGGTCTGTTCGTCACGATAAAGCCGCACAGTCGCGTAACTTGGATCGGCAGCGACCACACCGCCTGCCGCCGTAATGGCCTCATCCAGATAAAGCGGCGTCAGAGTAATCGGCTCGAGTTGCGGCTGTGCCACAGCCCCGCCAACGGCAACGCGCTGCGAATTGAAGTCGGTAATTTCCAGATTGAATGTCGGATCGATCTGGCTTTGAACGAGTTTCTGGAACAAGGCGGACTGGGCCTCCTCCAGCGTCATCCCACCGATCGAAACACGCCCCACGGTCGGAATCGCAATGGCGCCATCGTCCTGAACAGTGTAGCCCTGGCGCGCATTCTGCGCAGCCAGAAGTCCATTGATCTCGTTCAGCGCGGAATCGGCGTTCGGGGTCGCCAGAAGCACCACATCTCCGACACCGATCCTGTAGGCTTTCGGTTGCTGTACAGGCGGCAGTTTTGTTGGCACGGCGCCGGGCCTGGCCTGTGGCTTGTAGGCCGAGATGCTCGGCACGGCCGAACTCTGGAGCGTCGCCGTCTGGTCAAAAACAGACGGCAGGGAACGCGGCGTATACGGCGTCATCGCGTTTGCCATCATGACATTCTGGCTCGTTACCGGCACCACCTTGACCACCGAAGTTTCGCCGACGACAGGACGCACTTCGGAAACATTATACAATGCACTGCATCCGGTCATCATGACCGCGGCAAGGATGAGGGTGATGAAACGCAATTGAAATACTCCGAATTGCTGCGACTTGCCCCGAAAGTTAAAGCTCAAAACATATCACCCCGCTGGAGACAAGCAGATCGCCCGGCAAGAATATAAAAATACTCAAGAACACATAAACTGAAATTGACCCTGCCCCTGACTGAAAACACGCGGGGCCGAATAACATCATTATCTTTTTCTGCCGCAACCAGTCGCCGACATCGCGCTGCCCTGGAAATACGGAACATTTTAGCCTCCCTTAATACGCAAATCTCAACGTGAGTCCATAGCGCGGGTCGTCCTGCGCAAGCATTGTGCCGACTCCGTGAAGACCTGTTGCATTTGTGGCATAGACGTCCGCGCTGAACGGCGTGCCGTTGAGGTTATAGCGCGCACCAGCCGACCAGATCGTGTCGCCGCCATCGGAAACGGCCGTGACCTCGCCCAGCAATTCAAGATCGCGGAACGGGCGCACGGAAAGACCACCGCCGACAGCCCACAAACGCTCGGAGTCATAAGCAGCGAATTTCGATTCCAGCGTCACGCTTGCCCTGTCCGAGAAGGCAAGGCTTGCCGGAAGCGCGCCGTAAAGGATACCCGTTGTCGGCTTTTTGAAATCACGTCCGGCGAGAACCTGAGCGGACAGCGAAAACAGATCGCCATATTTCTGGTCCATCAGGCGGAGCTTGCCGCCGAACATATAGGACCATTCATCGTTCCACACGCTCCGCGCCTTGCCGGCAGCGCCTCCCGCAGGATATTGCGAAAAAATAGCGTCAAGCTGGAGATCCTGATCCGGGCTGAAGGCGAGATGGATATCGCGAAAATCGCGGTCTCCGATGCCCGCCTCGACCAGAAAACGCCCCGGCGTCAGTGTATCAGCACTTTGCAGTGTAATACCGCCAATCTGCTGGCGAAGCTCCAGGTCCGTGACAGGGCTCAGCATGTCAACCCGGTAACTGTCGAAATAGACATCACGCGTCGCCGTGCCGACAAACGGCGTGTAACTCAGGCGGACACCATAGGCGATATCATCCGATTCTGGAGGAAAGGCAATGATACTGGTTGCCGGCGTCATCCCCCATCCATTGGTGGCGAAAATGTCCACTGCGGCCTTTGGCGTGACGGCAAGCTTGACGCCCGCCATCCAGACCGGTTTCGTCTCAAGTCCACCACTGCTCGACAGGGTATTGCCGTCGGTAGCGTAGGGCAGCATCACCGTTGCATAGGACTGCAGCCCGGTAACCGGCTGCCAGGTCAGACCGGCGCCGAGATATGGCACAGTGCCGAAATAGGGCTGGCCGTTGATGCTGTCAGGCAGGAAGGAAACACCCGGCGTCACATGCAAACGCAGCGAATCCGTCACGGTGAGGCTGATCGGCAGTTGCAGGCTGCCGGCAAGGTTCAACGTTCCGTCCCCGTCATTCTCATAAAGGTTTCCGGAGAGGAAAACGCCCTCAAGCGACCCGAAAGCCGCCATGGAGAGCCCGTAACTGTCGAGCAGGCTGTATTTGACGCCGCCGCCGCCAGCCATAAAAGTAAGATTCTCATCACACAGGGCAGTGCCGCACAATGGCGGGTCGTCGAACACATGACCGAAAGCACTCACCTGAAAGCGATCGGTAATCGCCCAGTCTGCCCGTCCTTCATAGACCTCCGTACCGGTCGAATTACCGCCCAGTGTCTGATGCGAGCCGAATTGCAGATAGACAGCCCCTTTGGGCAGAAGATATCCGGTTTCGAAACTCGAATAATTGGTCGCCATCATTTCGATCGGCGTTTGATCGAGAAACAGCGCACCGGGCCCTTCAAGCACCTGCGCCTCGGCAGACCGCGTGCCTGTCGTCACAAAAGTGCTGCCCCAAACGGCAGTAAGTAAAACGAAACCGGCCAGGTCCGATATTCTGGGCATAAACTGCCATTTCCCGATCATGAAATAAACTAAAGAACCGGCGAGACGATAGCCTATTAACAACTCCTAAACAAGCGAACGGACCGGGTTTGCGGACGTTCTGTCTGCTCGGTTAAACTCATAGTAGAAGAGCGGCTTACTAACGATCGGATAACCTTCCGTAACAAGCGTTCCCCACACTATATCAGCATCCGGTCCAAGTATTTTTCCACACCCCGACCTCCTGCGACATATACGCAGGGCAGGTATCGGCGTGCGTGGCCAACCGGGCGCATGTATCATTTTTGCAATCTGTAAACCATAAACTCAAAACCACCCGAAAACGCAACCAGACCGCGCGCTATGTGTATTTCTGCGGAGCGGTCCGGCGCGAAAACAGGCAGTATAGGGGCTTCAGGCGCGCGCCTGACCCCGCATCTCGCGTGCATGAATACCGAGCATCATCAGCGCCGGCCACATGAGATAAGCTTCGATCTCGATATTCTCGCCGAAGCTCAGGACAATCATCACGAATACGACCGAAAGCGGCAGCCGCCCGCGCGGATGACGCACGCAGTCGACGAGCACGATGAAGGTCTGCGCCAGAAGCGGTACCAGCATGGCCAGAAAGCCGGTCAGACCTTTTACGAACAGGAGACCATACCAGGTATGGTGGGAACCGATCGGCATGTATTCCACCAGATGCGGCCCTGGCTGCACGGTGCCATGGCCGAACCAGTAGGCTTCCGACCAGCGCTCATAGGCAATGCGCTGCAACGCCTCGCGGACACGGGTGCTGTCGGCACGGGCATTCTTGAAGGCATAGATGCCGCCCTGGATCATGGCGAACACCGCGCCGCCGAAAATCGCCATCAACGTCGCAAACGCAGCCGCCATCCGCCAGGCATAGACCTTCGCCACCAGCGGCAACATGCGCGGACCAACCGTGCAGACCACAACGCCCACAAGGCTCATGCGCGACTTGGTGAGCATGATCATGGCAAGACCCGCGACGATGCCGCAGGTTTTCCAGAAAGGCTGTTTTTCTTCCAGCGCAAAGGCGACCATGACGATGCCGAGCAGACCGGCAAAGGGCGACCACGGCGCATAAAACTGCCAGCGCGGCGTCCAGGTCGACGGGTCGAGCGTGTAGAAATAGACCGAGAAATATTCCGGCCCCGGACCGCCGACCGCCTTGAGCGGTGAAACGAAAATCCGCTCTGGCAGACCGATATACGGCGCGGCAAACATCACCGGCAGCAGGATCAGCGTCCACAGGCCGATAACGCACTGGCCGCGCACCAGCACTTCGCGCCGCACCTGAAGAACAGCACCGGCCAGCGGAAACAGCGCCAGCAGCGCCCAGCCCTTGGCCCAGCCGATACTCGACTTGATGGTCTGCTTGAGGCCAAGACCCCACTGCAGATGACCGCCCCAAAGGGCGATCAACATCACCAGCATACCTGCAATCCACAGCCAGACGATAAACGGCACCGGGCCTGCCGGCCTCAGCGATGGCCTGAGCGCCGGCCCGAAATAAAGCGCGATCACGGCAAGCGCGAACAGCAACCACCCCAGGACCGGCCCGACCACGTAGAGCGCGCCGAAGGCGTAGAACAGCCAGGTGAAGACCAGCGTCTTGTAGACGATGGCCTCCGGGAGGTTTTCGGGCGGAAATGAAAGGCTCATCTCACTTGCCTTCGGTAAAGAGCCTGACGGCCCGGCCAAGGATCGGCTGGCGGATCCACGCAAGAAGCAGGCTGAACAGAGCAAATGCACTGCCCGCAACGCCGCCGGCAATCGCGATCTTGATGTTCGGCGAGGTCGGCTGATACTCAATCGACGGACTGCTGACGACCTGCACCATCGGATAGGACGCAAAGATATCCGACTTCGCCGTATTGATACGAGCGAGCGCTGATGCAAACACGGCCTCGGCTACCTTGTATTCACGCTTCAGCGCATCAAGCCGCGCAGCAGAGGCTGACAATGCACGCACACGCGCCTCGCCACGTTTGAGCGTTGCCCGCATGGAGAATATTTCCGCGGAGAGGCCACGCGCCTCGGCGGACAATGTAACCAGGCTGGACAACAGCCCTGCCCGCTGGCCATCGGCCAATGCATCGACTTCACCGGCAAGCTCCAGTGTATCGAACCCCGCCAGAATGACACCCCGGCCGGAAAGCTGACCACGCAATCCGCTGACACGATTGTTCGCGCCAACGACTTTCGGATGTTTCGGGCCAAAATTAACGGTCAGCTTGGCCAGGGCCGCATTGTCACGGGCCAGATTATCGGCAAGCGTAACATATTGCGGATCCGCGCGCAGCTTGAGGATGATTGCCGCGATTTCCGGCGTGGTTTCCAAGGTCTGGCTGAGTGTCGCGATCCGCTGATCGAGCTGGTCGAGCCGGGCTTCGGCGGCCGCGACTTCCAGCTGCAGGTCCTCGTTGTCGGCAATAATCGCGTCATACTGTTCGTTCGATTTCAGGCCGCTTTCGTGCTGCAGATCGGCAATCGCCTTGCGGGCGTCCTCGACCTTGTCCTGATAGGCATCGATGGCATTGACGACCGAACTTTCGCGGCGAGCGATCTCATCATTGCGCAGCGTGTCCAGTTCAAGGAGAAAGGCATCGAGCAGCGCCTTGTTGCGGGCGCGGGCCTGTTCCGGCGAACTGCCCTTGATGGCGACCTGAATGAAGCTGGTCTGGTCGAGCAGCTTGATCCGCGGCTTGCCGAAAGCCGCCGGATCATTGCCCAGCGCATCGGCCGCACGCTCAAGGACCTGCGGCGATGACAGCAGGCTCTGATAAGTGACAGTCGGGCTCAGCGTCGAACTGGAATAGGCCGAGTTGGCCGAAGAGGACGCCTGGCCGATATCGGAAAGGTTGATGGACGTCGAGGCGCCGGCACCCGGCAGGATCAGCGCCATATCCGATGAATAGGTGAGCGGCGCGTAGCGGACGTAGCTGATGACCGGTGTCCAGATGGCGGCCAGCATGATTGCCCCTAGCAGCACATAGCGCGGCAGACGGCCGGAATCGTCCAGCTTGCCGCCGCTGGCGACACGCCAGAGGCTGAGCCTGCCTCCGCGGCTGAGGTGCAGAAGACGCGGAACGGACAGGAAACCGCGCACAACCGCCTTCACGCCCCGAAAACCCCAGACAAAGGGCGTGAGCATGCGCGACATACGGCCTGCGGACTGCGAATTCTCTTTAGAGCTGCTGGTCTTCATCAAACGGTCCCCCGGTTCGAGTTCGCGTTTTTAATAAAGACTTCCCTGTGCCATCGTGCCGGCACGATGGCACTAACCGCACGCCCTTTCGCGTTCATCGCTACCCTTTGGGATAGGGTTCAGAACAGACCGGCATTCTTGGCGATCATCGCCGCCATCGTGCGGTTGCGCGCATCCAGCTTGCGGCAAAGCGTCTTGACGTGAAGCTTGACGGTCACTTCCTGGAGATCGAGCGTGCGCGCGATTTCCTTGTTGGAATGGCCTTCGACAAGCCCTTTCAGAACCTCCATCTCCCGCCGGGTCAGTTTTTCCTCCAGCGGATGGGTCGTCTTTTCTTCCTTTTCCGTCATGAACTGCACCGGCGCATATTGCTCGCCGGCTGCCATGAAGCGCACCGCATGGATGAGCGACTTTGCCGGAAGGCTTTTCGGCAGAAATCCGGCCGCACCGGACGCCAGCGCCTCTTCCGCCACATCGCGCGAGGCGGTGCCTGAAAGGATGGCGACAGGACTGCCGAAATTCAGGTCCCTGGCTTTCGCAAGTCCCTCCAGACCATTCATCCCCGGCATCGCGTAGTCGAGCAGCACAAGATCGAACGGACCTTCCTTGTTCATCAGGTTGGCCGCGCCGTCAAAGTCGGCCGCCACGGAAATGCGCAATCCCGGCTCGTTCGACAGAAAGGCAGATATGGTGTCGCGCACCAGTTCGTGGTCGTCCGCTATCAATATCTTCATGAGCTTCCCCTTCTCATGACCTCTGCCTCAAAGTTCACCCATAACTTAAAAAGGTATGACCTGTCACCGTCGCCCGGCATCGATATAGCCTAGAGCCCTTCAGGTTTATATGGAATCGTTCTGCGGCAAGGAATTTGCACCAGAACCAAGGGCTTTGGCGCAGGGCATAGCCGAAGCTATGTCCAAGCCGAAGACCGCCGGTAATGGTGCAAATTCATGCCGCCCAGTTCAGCGCGCTTGACGCGCTGAACCGACTAAATCGCGGGCGTGTTCATTCCATGATCTGGAGATCATGGAATGCCGCCCTTGCGGGTTTGCCGAAACCGGCCCTCCACTTTGTCTAAACCCTTCGCCATAGCTATGGCTATGCCGCGCGGGCTTCTTCGCGTGGAATGACCGGTTTGGGCAAACAGAACTGTTTCCATATAAAACTGAAGGGCTCCAAGGGATAGGCTGGTTCGCGTGAATATGCCCTTTGGATAGGTGTGCCATCCGAAAGCAGCAGACAACGTTGCGGGCGCGCAATCTCCTATGCTTCCTGGCGTAAAACATCACCTTACTCGATAAGGCGCAGGCCCCGCGCTTCCGACATCTTCTCCCCAACAACAACACGCATGATGGAGAGGCAGATGGCCGCTTTCAAAACAGTTTCGCTCTTCGGACTTCCGATTGTTAGCGCTACCCAGCAGGAGGCGGTCAGCGGCCTGCTCGAGGCGCCGCAGGAAAAGCGCACCGCCGCTTTCCTGAACGCCCATTGCATGAATACCCATAAGGACGACGCATCTTATCGCTGGGCCGTCAGCAAGGCGGATTACCTGTTGCCCGATGGTTCCGGCATGAAGCTTGCAGCCAAGCTGCAGAAAAAAGGTTTCGAGGCCAATCTCAACGGCACCGACCTTTTCGTGCCGCTGTGTCGGGAAGCCGCACGGCTTGGCCGTTCAATCTACTTTTTCGGCAGTCAGGATGGCGTTGCGGATGCTGCGGCCACGCGCGCCGGCGAACTTGCGCCCGGCCTGAAGATTGCCGGCACCCGCCATGGCTATTTCACCCGTGACGACGAAGCCGGCATCATCGACGCCATCAACCGTTCGGGCGCCGATATCGTGCTTGTCGCGCTTGGCGTGCCGATGCAGGACGTGTGGATTGCCCGCAACCGCCACAAGCTCAACGCCGGCATGGTCATGGGCGTCGGCGCTCAGTTCGATTTCTGGTCGGGCCGGGTCACCCGTGCGCCTCTGCTCTTCCGCAAGGCGGGATGCGAGTGGGTCTGGCGGCTGATGATGGAACCGAAGCGGATGGCCAAACGCTATCTCGTCGGCAATTTCCGTTTCGTTTTCAATGCCTGGCGTGAGGCCCGCACGGTGCGCGCCGGGGCGACGGCTGCTGCAAATGTTCGCGGCAAGCGCCTGCTCGACATTGCCGTTGCCTCATCGGCACTTTTGATGCTGTCGCCGCTGATGGCCAGCACGGCGCTTGCCGTGGCGGCCACCTCGCGGGGGCCCGTGTTCTTCCGTCAAACCCGTGTCGGCGAAAACGGCCAGACATTCACCATGCTGAAGTTCCGCTCGATGTACCGCGACGCAGAAGCCCGCCGCGCAGCATTGCTGGAAACCAGTGACCGCGAAGGCATCTGCTTCAAGTCGCGCAAGGACCCGCGCGTCACGCCTGCCGGCCGGATCATGCGAAAGCTTTCGATCGACGAACTGCCGCAGCTGATCAACGTGCTGAAGGGTAATATGTCGATTGTCGGCCCGCGCCCCGCGCTGCCGCAGGAAGTTGCCGCCTACGCGCCGGAAGCCATGTCGCGGCTTGCCGCCAAGCCGGGCATCACCGGGCTCTGGCAGGTTTCCGGCCGCGCCGAAATCGGGTTCGAGCGGATGCTGCAGATGGACAATGCCTATATCCGCTCGCGCAGTATCGTCCTGGACCTGACCATTATCGCGCTGACGGTGCGCGCGGTCTTCTCCGGGCGCGGCGCCTACTGAAAACAAAAGGTCCGGCGCGCGATCCAACGTCACGATCGCGTCGCCGATCCTATCCTTCCGTATAGCGCAACCACGCTTGTTTGCCCATCAGCCGGAGCGGCTTGCGCGTAAAATCACAATATCAATTCCGCAAACCTGGAAGGTTGCTGATCATGTTCCAACGACTTTTTCTGACCGCAGTGCTGACGCCGTTTCTTCTGATTGCGACCGCATCGGCCGAGGACCTGCCCGCACCGATGGGCCGGGTCATCCTGACCGTTTCGGGCAATATCGGCGTGACCAACGCCGACGGCGCGGCCGAATTCGATCTCGCCATGCTGGACGCCCTGCCCCAGACCCGTTTTACGACAGAGACGATCTGGACCGACAAAGCGGCTGAATATTCCGGCGTGGAACTGTCGGCGCTGCTCGAGGCCGTCGATGCCGACGGCTCTCAACTGCTGATGACCGCGCTCAACGACTACGCAATTGATGTCCCGGCATCAGAGGCCGTTTCCGGCGGGCCGATCCTGGCGACGCGGGTTGACGGGCACCCTCTTTCGGTGCGGGATAAAGGACCGGTCTGGGTGATCTATCCCTTTGATGACAAGCCGGCCTACAAGACAGAGATCACATATTCGCGTAGCATATGGCAGTTGAAGTCGATCGAAGTGGAAGACTGATCTGATGCAGGAACAGGCTGGCATAGCCGCCCGCGACCGCAAACCGAGAGACTGGAGAGGCGTTTACGTCGCCGCCGGTCTCTTTTTGCTGGCGGTGACGCTGGTGCTGAGCCTGCTTGCTGCACAGCTGATGCAGGAACTGGCGCGTCTGCGCTCGGCTTCGACCGACAATGTCCAGTGGCAGATGGCGCAGGTCCAGGTCGAACTGCTGGTGCTGGAAAGCGCCGTCGACGATGCGACCCGGAATCCGACACCCGCAACACTTGACGAGCTTCGCCAGCGCTTCGATATCTTCTACAGCCGGATCGACACTTTGCGGCGCGGATCGGTCTTCAGCAACGTCACGCGACAGGCGGGTGCCCGGCAGACCCTGAACCGGATTACCGATACGCTCAACCGCGCCATTCCCCTCATTGACGGACCCGATGACGCGCTCGCCAGCGCCCTGCCGACGCTCAAGCCGACACTGAATGCAATGCGTGACGACGTCCGCGACATCGCGCTGACCGGCGTGCGCCTTCTGGCCGCGCAATCCGATCAGGACCGGCAGGCCTTTTCCAGTCTTTTGCTGCGCACCGGGCTGGTTGCAGCCGGCGTTATGGCGGCCATGTTTCTGGCGCTGTTCCTCGCCGTCTGGCAGTTCCGCATTGCGCGGCTTCGAACCGAGGACCTGCAGACGCAGAACCTGCTTTACGAAAGCGCGATCAACGCCTCGCTGGATGCAATCATCGTCTCGGACGAAAAAGGACGCATCCTCGATTTCAATCCCGCCGCCGAACAGCTTTTCGGCTACAAGCGCGAACATGCGCTTGGCGTTACGGCGGAAAAGCTGATCATCCCGAAGGAGGATCTTCAGCTTCACCGGGACAGGCGCGTCGAGTTTCTCGACCGGTTCCGCGGCAGCGAAACCAACCTTTCCGGACGGCTGGAAATCAACGCGATGCGCGCTGACGGCGAAGTCTTCCCGGCGGAAGTGTCGGTCGGCCTGATCCGGCGCGGCGAAAGACGCATTATCGTGACCTATATGCGCGACATTTCCGAACGCAAACGCGCGCAGGACAATCTGACCCAGGCACGCGACGATGCCGTGGCAACGGCAAAGGCGAAATCCGACTTTCTTGCCGTCATGAGCCACGAGATGCGCACCCCGCTCAACGGGGTCATGGGCCTGCTGGACATGCTGAACGAAACCCGGCTGACCCGCAAACAGCGCGACTATGTCGAAACGGCCATCGCGTCCGGCGAAATCCTGCAAAGCCATATCGACGATGTCCTCAACATCACCCGCATCGAAGCAGGCGTCACCCGGCTCAATCCGGTTCACTTCGAAGTTCTTCCGCTGATGACGGAACTGAAGAAAATGAACGATCCGGCAGCGCAAAGACGCGGAAACACCATAGAGATAAGGACTGCGGAAGAAGCAGCGTTTTTCGATCAGGACCGCCACGCCCTGCGTCAGGTGCTGATCAATCTCGTCGGCAATGCCGTGAAGTTCACCGAAAACGGCACGATCCGGATCAGCGCTCTCCCATATGACAAAGAAGGCTGGGTCGAGTTTTCCGTCAGCGATACCGGCATCGGGATCAGTGAAGCGGATGTTTCACGTATTTTCGATGACTTCGTGATGCTGGACCCATCCTATAAACGGACGGCGCCCGGTTCGGGTCTCGGCCTAGGAATTTCGCGCCGGCTTGTAGAACTGATGGGCGGCGAAATCGGCGTCGAAAGCGCGCCCGGTCAGGGCAGCCGCTTCTATCTGCGCCTGCCGCCGCTTGCGGTGTCGGAACAGCGCCCGGTGGAGGTCGAAAAAACCGAAAGCGCGCCCGTACCGCTCGAACAGGCGGGACTTTCCGTCCTGCTTGTCGAAGACAATGAGACAAACCGCTTCGTGGCACGTGAAATGCTGAAGAAGCACGGTTGCCGGATCGTGGAGGCCCATGACGGCATCGAAGGTGTCGACAAGGCCGCAGCCGAGCGCTTCGACGTGATTTTCATGGATGTCAGCATGCCGCGCCTCGACGGGATCGGCGCCACCCGTGCCATCCGTGAAGGCAACGGCCTGTCGCGCAATGTGCCGATATTCGGTCTGACCGCCCATGCCCTGCCGGATGAGCGCCGCAAGCTCGAAGACGCAGGCATGGAAGACTGCATCGTCAAGCCGCTTCGAAGCGCCAAGGTGCGGGAGGTGATCGGCATGTTGATGCGCCGGCGCGAGGCTGCCGACGACGCATTCCCCGATGACGATGAGGTATCGGATGATTTCAATCTGATCGATCATGAAACGCTGGCGGACCTGACCGAGGCACTGCCGCCCGAACTGTTCCAGCGCCAGCTTGAACGGTTCAAGACGGAACTGGCTGAATCGGAGTCAAAATTCTGCGGCGATACCGAGCAGAACACCGACCTCGAAGACCTCGCCGCCTGCGCCCACAAGATGGCGGGTTCTGCCGCCGTTTTCGGCGCAATTGCCCTGCGGGCCACATTGCTGGATGTGGAATCGGCGGCAAAGCACGGCGCGCGCGAACAAATTGTCCCGCTCTGCGCCGCCGCGCGTGAAACGGCTGAAAGAACGCTGAAAGCCCTGTCGGAACTGATACCAAGAGTCAATGATTAGGACTCATATGATGCGCGCTGGAATGGTCGTCCGAGTAGGAAAATACCGCAGAGCGATGCTCAAGCATCGCGCGAGGATTTTGACGCCCTCGGTGGCCATTCCAGCCGCACCCTTTCAGGGCCGAGCGCTTTTGAAAGCCCGCGTCGTTGAAAATCCTCGCCGTAGCGACGGCTACGACTGCGGTTTTCGCCTAGCCGGCTTTCAAAATCGCTCCGGTCATACGCGTTCTAATCATTGACTCTTGGTATGACAGGCTGAAGCGCTCAGATGATCACGCCGAGCGCGCCGATAATCCCCAGCTTGGTGGCAAGGTCGGTAATGTTGATCACTGAGGAATCATAGCAGGCCAGTGCATCCCCCGGCATCAGATAGGGATCGAAATTGTCACGATCCCCGCGCCGCAGGAGTTCCTCGAGATTGCGTTCGATCACGATCGACTGGCCGGTGATGGGGTTACGGGTAAACAGCACCGCCGAGCGGTTGGAATTCGTCAGCCGCGTGCCACCGACGCAGTTGAGGCTGAAGACGGCCTGCAGAAAGCGCGTCCCGTAGCGCAGTTCGACCGTATCCTTGGAAATCGCGGCCTGGGAATTGGATGTGGCGGGCACCGCGAGATTGGACATGAACACCTTGACGCCCGGCGGCGAAACCGCCGACGGCGCCACCAGCTCTTCCTGGAAGCAGTGACGGCTTGGAATTTCGACCTGATCGCCTTCCAGCAGAACAGGATCGGGGTAGGCATGCCCGGTAATCACAGGGCGCATGTCATAAACTTTCTTGTGTCCGCCGCGCCAGACCGAGACCCGCGAAAGGTCGGCATCCGGGCGCACGCCGCCGGCCGATTGCAGGGCGCGCGCCAGTCGCCGCGCGCTGGTCCGCCCGCCGGCCGTTTCCTGCCGGAGCCGGTCCAGCGACGTTGCGGCAACCGAGCCGATCGTCACCGATCCCGGCTCGAACACGGCGCCGGCCACGAAGACACGCGCCGGCGCGAAATCCATCACGCGGATCGAGACCAATGGCACGGTGTTGTAAAGCCCCTCGTCAATCAGGGTCCGGCGCACGGATTCCTCAATGGAATCGACGGACCGTCCCTGGGCGCGGACCGGCGGCACATGCATCAGCCGCAACATGCCGTCCTGCGACACTTCGTATTTGCCTGAAATCACATCGTCGTCGGTAATCGAGATTTCGATCAGATCGCCCGGCGACAGGATGTCGATATCGGGCGGCACCATCCGGCTGCCGGGCGGCCCGAGCTTCTGGTCGGGCGCACAGCGCTGGGCATTCATCAAAACGGAAGATTTGCGCAGGCGTTCGGCCTCCTCATCGGAGGTCGTCGCCCGATACTGAGCCTGATAGCTTTCGCCTTGCTTGACGTTTTCGCTGTTTTCAATCGGCTCGAGCGTGGCACACCCTTGCGCAAAGGCAAGAAGCGACACGAGCGCGACGCGGCAGCAAGCCGTTTTCAGTCGGTTTTCCAAACGCTTTTGACCCATACTGCAATGCGGCCTTTTCCGCCGGCCGCTGACACACCCAATAATCACATGGCTCTACCGCCTGTCGCCTATACCAAAGGATAGGAAACAGAGCCGAATGTGCGTTCCGATGACCTTCGGCACCCCCAAAGACCGCCCTCCTTTCACTTATAAACCTAACACAACGAAACCCGACGTCCACCGCTTGAAACACAAGGCCGATACCAGGATGAACATGCTCAGACAGAAAATTGCTGACGCTGCTTCTTCGCCGCTTCTGCGCGGCGCTTCGGCCTATCTCGCGTCGGAGGCTGCCGCGAAAGCCTCCCGGCTCGCGGTCGTCGTCGCGATGGCCCGCTTCCTCTCCCCCGTGGAACTCGGCATCGCGGCGGCGGCCATGGCCGGCTCGGAAATCCTCAAATCTCTCGCCGAAAACGGCGTTGGCCAGCGCATCATCATCGCCGGCGACAACGAGCTTGACGCCGTCTGCAATCGCGCCCGCCAGATCTTCTGGGTCTGGTGCACGGGGCTTACCGTTCTGCAGATCGCAGTCGGCGCCGGTGTCTGGCTTGCCGGTGGCAGCATCATGACCTTCGCCCTGATCGCACTGCTCGGGCTGGAATATTTGTTCATGCCCGGCGGCCTTGTCCAGTGCGCCCTTGCCATGCGCAGGGGTCTGCTGACCCGCACGGCCGCGGTCTCCGGCGCACAGAATGTCAGCGCCAACCTGCTGACCGTCCTGCTCGTCGCCATATTCCCGAGCCCGCTGGCTGTGGTTCTGCCGAAGTTGATTTCCGCACCGGTCTGGCTGATCGGCATGCGCCGCCTGGTCGCCTGGAAGCCCGCACCCGGCATCGCGCCGGCCCCGCTTTCCGCCTTCACCCGCTTCGGCGCGTCGGTACTCGGCATCGAATTCGTGAAGGCTGTCAGGGCACAGGCCGACAAGCTGATCGTCGGCGCCGTCCTCGGAACGGAAGCGCTCGGCATCTATTTCTTTGCCTTCAATGCCGGGGTCGGTATCTCGACCTCGCTGGCAACCGCGCTGTCGACGGTCCTGTTTCCCTATCTGTCGACATCCGGCGACCGTATCGGTGCGCTCAAGCGCGGCCTCACGCTGGCTTTGACAGCGATAACAGTCGTCGCGCTGACCCAGAGCTTTGCCGCATCGTCTTATGTTTCGCTGGTCTTCGGTGCCAAATGGGCATCGGTTGCCCCGCTGGTCGCCATTCTCTGCCTGACGGCGATCCCGAACATGCTGTGGTCGGTCACCGCCCAGTGGCTGCGCTCCGGTGGCCGTGCCGATCGTGAACTGGCCCTGTCGCTGGTTGCCGGAACCATCATCACGGCGACAGCTGTTGTCGCGGCCCCCTACGGCCTGACGGCCCTGGCCTGGGCAACGCTTGCCGCCGCGACGATCGTCCAGAGCGCCGTTTCGCTACCGGTACTGTTTCGCGCTTTCGGTGTCCGCACCGTGGCCCATTGCAAACCCTCGTTTCAGGGAGCCTGATCATGACCAGATTTTCGGTTGTCATCCCTTGCTACAACGCCGCCGAAACGATCGCGGCAACACTGAACGCGGTTCTCGACCAGACCTTTTTTGATTTCGAGGTTATCGTCATCGATGATGGTTCAACCGACGAAACCGTCGCCATTGCCAGCTGGTTTGCCCAGCGCAGCAGACGGATCCGGATCGTACAGCAGGCCAATGGTGGCCCGAGTATCGCCCGCAACCGGGCGGTCTTCCACCACGCCGAAGGCGAGCTGATCGCCTTCCTCGATGCCGATGATATCTGGCCCGCCAACCGCCTGAATGTTCTCGACAGGCGGTTCGCCGAGACGAATGCCCCGGATGTTGCCTATGGCCGCGTTGCGTTTTTCGCCAACAGCGTTGCGGATGTCGAGACCTATTCCACGGTTTCGAACACCCCGCTGACGGTCGCCAACCTGATCGCCGAAAACGAAACCTGCACGATGTCGAACATTGTCGTCACGCGTGAAGCCTTCATCGCTTCCGGCGGCTTCAACGCGAACATCGTGCATGGCGAAGATGTCGAGTGGCTGGTGCGGCTTGCCGCCGGCGGCGCGCGGATCGAAGGGATCGACACGGTGCTGACCTTTTACCGCACGAGCCGGAGCGGCCTTTCATCCGATCTGGCGGCCATGCGCTTTTCCTGGGAAACCGCGCTTTTAACCGCCCGCCGGCTGAACGTTGCCCTCTCGCAAAACGAGATCAATGCGGCCGAAGCAACGCATCTGCGCTATCTCGCCCGCCGCGCGCTGCGGCTGGAAAGCACGCGCGGCACCGCGCTCAAGCTTGCACTCAAGGCGCTCTGCCTCAGCCCGCGCGCCTTTTTCAAACAGCCCAGCCGGGGCGTCCTGACCCTCGGCGCAGCCACTGTCGAAGCCCTGAGCCCGAGCGCTTTCAAGCGTCTTTCGGCAAACCACTGATCATCACCCGGAGAACGTCGCCATGAAAAACCTGTTTCCCGCCGCCAGCATCGTTGTTCCGGCCTACAATGCCGCGACAACCATTCGCGAAACCCTCGATTCCCTGCTCGACCAGACCTTCACCGATTTCGAGATCATCGTTGTCGACGACGGCTCCAGCGACAGTACGGTTGCCATTGTCAAAGGGTATGCCGATCCGCGCATTCGTCTGATCTCGCAGGCCAACCGGGGTCTCGCGGGCGCCCACAACACCGGCATCGCCGCCGCAAAGGGCGCCTATGTCGGCTTTTGCGATGCCGACGACCTGTGGCTGCCCGAAAAGCTTGAGCTTCACATCCGCCACCTTGAGGACAACCCGGATGTCGGCATCAGCTTTGCAGGGTCCAGCATGATCGATCGCGATGGCAAGTCCGTCGGCATCAACCAGTCACCGAAGCTGAAGAACATCACCGCGGCCGACGTTTTCTGCCGCAACCCGATCGGCAACGGCTCCGCCGCCGTTATCCGCGCCGCCGCACTTCAAGGCTTCGGCTATCGTCCGGCCGGAGAGACCGAGCGCGACTGGTGGTTTGACGAAAACTTCCGCCAGTCGGACGACATCGAAGGCTGGCTGCGTTTCATCGTCACCCAGGACTGGAAGATCGAAGGAATTCCGGGTCATCTGACGCTTTACCGCATCCATATCGGCGGCCTTTCGGCCAATGTCGAAAAGCAGTTTCAGACCTGGCTTGCCATGCGCGACAAGATCGCCCGGCTCGCCCCCGGCCTTGTCGAGCGCCATGGTGACCGTGCCGCCGCTTATCAGCTGCGCTATCTGGCACGCCGCTGTGTTTCCCTGCGACAGGGCCGCGCCGCACTCGGCTACGCGCTGCGTTCGCTGAAAGCATCGTACCGCCCGCTCATTGAAGAGCCGGTGAAGACCACTGTCACGCTCGCCGCCGCCGCCGTTATCGCGCTCGCCGGCGACGGCCTCTACGCCCATGTTGAAAACCGCCTTCTCGGCACCAGCAACGCCTGACCTTTGGGAGACCAGATCCATGACCATCTACCACCTCGTCGATGATGCCGGTTTCGGCGGTGTCAACCGCATGCTCGATCACCTCACCCGCGCCCTCGGACAGGGCGCCGGAGAACACAAGCTCGTGCGTGTCAAACGCGGTCAGCTTTCGCCGCCGCGCCTTGCCGATGCCAGCCATATCGTCTCGCATCTTTCGGTCTGCTGGAAAAACATGCCGCTGATGACGGCGCTGCGGGCCCGTTATGCCGAAACGCCGCTGGTCCATGTCGAGCACAGCTATTCGGAGCGCTTCGTCACCGCGCGTGTCGAAAACCGTGACCGGTTCGAAACCCTCCTGTCGGCAGCCTATGCGCTGTTTGACAAGGTTGTCGCCGTCAGCGCCCAGCAGGGGCAGTGGCTCGGTCGCAAATTTGTTTCGGGCAACCGCCTTGCCGTCATCGAACCCTGTGTTGCGCTCGACGACTTTTTCGCCCTGCCTGACAGGTTGCCGGCCGGCAAGACAGTCATCGGTGCAATCGGTCGTTTCGATAGCCAGAAAGGCTTCGACATTCTCATCGAAGGCCTGCGCCGTTCGAACCGGAAGGATATCGAACTGCATGTTTACGGCAGCGGCGCGGACGAAAAGCACCTGAAAAAACTGTCCGGCAAGGATCCGCGCATCGTGTTCAAGGGCTATGCGGAAAGCCCGGCGGCCGCCATGGCCGCGTGCGACGTGATCGCCATGCCTTCACGCTTCGAGCCTTACGGGCTGGTGGCACTTGAGGCGATGGCAGCCGGCCGTCCTGTGATTGCCTCGGGCGCCGATGGCCTTGCCGGGCATATCGCAAACGGTGCAGCCGGTGTCGGCGACAATACGCCGGATGGCTGGGCCCGTTTTCTGGATGAATTTGAAGTCAATACCTTTCGACGGGGCGCCGTATCCCGAAGAAAGCAGGCGAAGGAGGCAGAGCAAATATTTGCAGACCGCTGGCTGCAATTGCTCGGCGACCTGACGGAACACCCCCTCCGGTTCCAGATGGCCGCATAGAATCGTCCACGCCTGTCATGGGAACCCGCCGGTTTTGACCGGCGGGTTCTTCAGTATATAGACTGCCTGAAACGCTTGCACGCAATCGGCAAAGACCGTCGGTCCGCAAGACTTGCATTCCTGGTCGAGATGACGCTTTCTGCCGTCACTTGCCACAGCGGAAAGGTCAAAACCATGAAAACCCGCAGCTTCGCCGTGATCGGCCTCGGAACGTTCGGCAGCACCGTTGCCAGTGAGCTTGCCCGTTTCGGCAATCCGGTGCTGGGCATCGACATTGACGGACAATACGTGACAAGGCTGGCGGAAACGCTGACGGAAGCGGTGATTGCCGACGGCAAGGACGAAGTCGCGCTCAAGGAAGCAGGCGTCGCAGACTACGACGTCGCCATTGTCGCGATCGGGGAAGATCTGGAAGCGAATGTCCTGTGCACCATGAACGTCAAGATGCTCGGCGTCGAGACGATCTGGGTCAAGGCCCTCAACCGGACGCACCACCGCATCCTGACCAAGCTTGGCGCGGACCGTGTGATCCTGCCCGAGCAGGAAATCGGACAGCACATTGCGCAGATGCTGCACAATCCGCTTGTGCGCGACTATGTCAGCCTCGGAAACGGCTATCATGTGGTCGACTTCAAAGTGCCTGCCGAGCTCGACGGCAAGATGGTCGGCAAGGCCGCTATTTTCGAGAAATATAACGTCAGGGCATTGGGCGCGATGCGGGACAATCAGTATTTGTCCTGTGACGATGGCGACCTGAGACTGATGGAAGACGACAAGCTTCTCCTGCTCGGCAAACGCGCGGACCTGCGCCATTTCGGAGACGATCTGCGGGACGGAAACTGAGGCATGATACGCATCTACGCGAAACGCCAGACGCCGCACCTGGCCCCGCCGCTCGTCCTGATCCTCATCTATGCCGGCTGCATTATCCTTGGCACGGCTGCGCTGAAACTCCCCCTTGCGACCACCGGCCCGATCACATGGTCCGATGCCGCTTTCACGGCGACGTCGGCGGTCACGGTTACAGGTCTCGTCGTCGTGGATACCGGCAGCATTTTCACCGTTTTCGGTCAGGTTGTTGTCATGCTCCTGATCCAGCTCGGCGGCCTTGGCCTCATGACATTTGCCGTCCTGATCCTGTCCATGCTTGGCCTGCCGGTCGGCTTTACCCACCGTCTTTACCTGAAGGAAGACCTCAACCAGACTTCGGCGACGGACCTGCTGGCGCTGACCCGCATGATCCTCAAGGTCGTGCTATTATGCGAACTGGTCGGCGCCGGACTGCTGGCCCTGGTTTTCGTGCCCGAAGCGGGGTGGCGCGAGGGTCTCTGGCAGGCCCTGTTTCACGGGGTTTCCGCTTTCAACAACGCAGGTTTCGCCCTGTTTCCGGACAGTTTGAGCCGCTGGGTCGGCAACCCGATCATCAACCTGACCATTCCCGCCCTGTTCATCATGGGCGGACTTGGCTTCACGGTTGCCTCCGACATCTGGCGGGTTCGCAGCTGGCGCCGGTTCTCGCTGCACACCAAGCTGATGTTGACCGGCACGGTGGCGTTGCTTGTGTGGTCGGCACTTGCATTTGCCCTGATGGAGTGGACGAACCCCGGAACCCTCGGGGCGCTTCCATGGTTTGACCGGCTCTGGGCAAGCTGGTTTCAGGCCGCCACAACACGCACCGCCGGTTTCAACACCGTCGAGATCGGCAACCTGTCCGACCCCACCGCGCTGATGTTCATGACCCTGATGTTCATCGGCGCCGGCAGCACTTCAACCGGGGGCGGCATCAAGGTCACGACTTTCATCGTCCTGTTGCTGGCAACGGTCGCGTTTTTCAAACGGCGGGCCAATATTCAGGTCTTCGGGCGTGAACTCGGACTGGATCAGGTCATGAAAGTTCTGGCGCTTGCCACAACCAGCATCCTGCTCATCATGACCGCGATCTTCGTGCTCCTGCTGTTTCACGAAGGCGATTTTCTCGCGATTGCGTTCGAAACGGTCTCTGCCTTCGCCACAGTCGGCATGTCTCAGGGCGTCACAGGCGATCTCGACAATGCGGGCCGGGCCATCATCATGGTGGTCATGTTCATCGGCCGCGTCGGCCCGATAACATTGGGCTTCCTGCTCGCCACCCGAAAACCCAGCCGGATCGGTTATCCCGCCGGTACGGTCTATCTGGGTTAGGTCTCCGCGAACAACGGCAATTGCAGCGCTCTAATCCACCCGTCCCGTCGCAATCACCTTCACCCAATCCTCATAGCCGGCGTCGCGCGCCAGCGAGACCATGCGGGTCGTGTCGTAGCGGACCTGATGGAAGGTCGGTTGCCAGCCGGCGTCTGTCTTTTCGATGATCGCGTAACAGGCAAACGGGTTTGCCGCTTCCAGCTTGTGATCGACAGGCACGTTATAGGCAAAACCGGGGCAGCCGACAGAACCGGGATTGACGAGGATACGGCCCTCCGACAGCAATACCGAACGCGCGGTGTGGGAATGGCCGCACAGGATCAACGGATAGGAAATCCCCTCGGCCAGCGCTTCGATCTCCGCCTGGGATTTCAGCGCGAAATGGCCGGACGGCAACAATTCCTCGGTCCACATGACATCGTCTCTTTGCGGTGTCGCGTGGCACATGTAAACCTCGCCCTCGACCACCAGCGCACTCGGCATATCGCGGAGCCATTGCAGATGGGCTTCCGAAAGCTCCGGAAAGGCCGGTTTCTCCCAGTCCCCCATCTCGCTTTCCGGGCCTTCGACCAGCGCCCGGTCGTGATTGCCACGCACCGTCGGCAGCGACAGCGGCAAAAGCCGCTCGGCCGTTTCACCGGCGGCAAGCGGCGAGGACAGGCTGTCGCCGAGATTGACGATCGCATCCGGCCTGTGGCGCTCGAGATCGGCCAGCACGGCCTCCAGCGCATCGATATTGCCATGGATATCGGCGAGTGCGGCAATCTTCATGAGGTTCAGCTTCCGCGATAGGTGGAATAGGCGTGGGCGGAGACCAGCAGCGGCACATGGTAATGCGCCGTCACATCGGCAATCCCAAAACGCAGCGGTATATCCTCCAGAAACGCCGGTTCGGTGACCGCGGCGCCGGTGCGCCTGAGATAATCACCGGCGTGGAAGACCAGTTCATATTGCCCCACCTCGATATCATCCGATGCAATCATCGGACCGCCGTCGATACGCCCGTCATCATTGGTATGAACCGACTTGATGAAGGTCCGCTCCGCGCCGTTCAGGCGGTAAAGATCGATCTTCATGCCAGAGGCGGGCTGGCCGAGGGCGGTGTCGAGAACATGCGTGGTCAGGCCGGTCAAAACTCAGTCTCCTCGATGGTGAACAGGGCGGGGTAGATGTATTCCTCCAGATTGTTGCCGGGACCGTCCCGGTCGACAACCAGAAAATCACTCGTCTCGCCAAGCGCCATCAGCGGATGATGCCAGACATTGGCGCGGTAATTGACCCCCTGCCCGTTCTCGGCCAGGAAAACCCGCGGCTTGGCCGGCGTGCCGCCGTGATCCTCGGCGACGATGACGAGGAACGGCCGGGGCGAAAGCGGCGAAAAGCTCTGGCTGCCCAGCGGATGCCGCTCCATCATGTCCACCTGATAGGGAAACCGGCGCGGGCTCCCGCGAAAGATGTTGATGATCACCCCGGCATCGGTGCCAAGCGCCTCGCACCGCGCCAGCGCATGGAAACGCGTGGTCGTGCCGCCGTTGATGGACTTTGCCGTCGCCGGATCGGGCGCGATCACCGTGCCAAAGGGCGCGAAGGCTTCCGGGGTCAGTTTCTCAACGGGCAGCCTGATGCTCATCTCAACCTTTCACTCCGTAAAGACGCAGACGGCTGATCCCGCCATCGGGAAACATCGCCAGCCGTACATGGGTCACCGGGCCGATATTCTTCACCGCAGCGCCGGAAAACTCGTGAATATGATCGGCCTGCATCTTGGTCTGGTCCAGGATCGGCTCCCAGTTTTCCGAGGCCGTGATCTCTTCCGGCGTGAAAACGTCATTCTGATCCGGCAGATTGGCACCGAGCAGCATGCAGGTATCGGGGAAATTGCCCTTGAAGTGCGCGGTATCGACGACGATGCGGCGAATGATGCCCGGGTGACCGAGTTTGAGGATCATCCAGTCATGGCCGGGGCCGCGCCGGCGCGCGGTTTCCCATCCGTCGCCCATATTGACGCCGCGGCCGGGCGCCAGCGTGCGGTCGGGATGGCCGTAATGGGCATCGGACCAGTGCAGGGCGTGAGTGCCGCCGAAGATATAGGCGAGATCGACTTCCTCGCCGTCGCCGACCTTGTCCCAGTTGAAATAGGCCGAGCCATAGGCCCTGAGACGGGCAATACCGCCATCGGGATAGATATGAACCCGCAGATGGGTGAACACCTTCTGGCGCCGGTCCTGATCCATCTCGAAATAATGATGGCTGTCGGGACCGAGATCGGAACGGCTGAGGACCTCCTGCCAGTCGGCATTTCCGTCCGGCTCGCCGGTTTCCATATAGCAGCCCTCAATGGAACACTGCGGCGGATAATTGCCGGTAAAATGCGAGGTATCGACATCGAAACCGCGAATGCGGCCCGGCATGGCGAGACGGATGATTGCCCAGTCATGGCCGGGTACGCGCTTTCTGCGGCTTTCCCAGCCGTCCATCCACTTGCCGTGCTCGTCATATTCGCCGGGCAGGAAGACAGGAGAATCGTCTTTCAGCATACGCGCCAGCGGCGCAAAAAACTGGTCGGTGGCATAAAGCGCACGCGCGCCCAGACGGGCCGAGGCGAGGTTGATCGCTCCCACTGCAAAATCAGGCAGGGCCACACTCATTTCTTGTTCGGACATCAATTACTCCGCGAGAAGGGACTGCAGGCGGAACCCGGCGATTTTCTCGACCTGAAGACAGGCCGTCGCCAGTTCCTCCTCGGCGGAATTGTCGATTCGGCTTTTGAAGGCGGCGAGAATATCGTCCTTATTGAGTCCGCTGACTGCAATAATGAAAGGAAATTGGAATTTCTCTATATAGGCGGAATTGAGTTCCGTAAACTCTGTGTGCTCTTCCGGCGTGAGGCGATCGAGCCCGGCGCCGGCCTGTTCACGGCGGCTTTCCTCCGTCAGATCCCCGGAGACGGCAAGCTTTCCGGCAAGATCGGGATGCTTGCGCAAAACGCCAAGCCGCTCCGCATCGCTTGCCGCGCGAAACACCGTACACAGCGCATCATGCACGCCGGATGCCGTCAAAGGCTCGCTGACAAGCCCCTGATCATAGGCGCGTTCGGCAATGAACGGCGAATATTCGAACACGCCGCCGAACCGGCTGACAAATTCCGCGCGTGAAATCATGCCCCATCTCCCGCCGGCAGATGATGCTCATACCAGTGGCGGGCGATCTCGACACGCCTTGGAAGCCAGACCTTGTCGTGTGTCTGGACGTAATCGAGGAAACGCCTGAGGGCCGCCGCACGGCCCGGCTTGCCGACAAGCCGGCAATGCAGCCCCACCGACATCATCTTCGGCGCGCCCTCGCGGCCTTCCTCGTAAAGCGTGTCGAAGGCATCCTTGAGATAGGTGAAGAACTGATCGCCCGAATTGAAGCCCTGCGGGGTGGCAAACCGCATGTCGTTATTGTCGAGCGTATAGGGAATAAGCAGGAAGGGTTTGCCCTCGGGCGTTTTCACCCAATAGGGCAGATCATCGGAATAGGTATCGGCGGAATAGAGGAAGCCGCCCTCCTCCATCACCAGATCGAGCGTATTGACCGATGGCTTGCCCTGATAAAGACCATAGGGGCGTTCGCCGGTCACTTCGGTGTGCAGCCGCACCGCCTCGCGAATATGGGCGCGCTCGGTCTCGATGTCGAAATCCTTGTATTCCAGCCAGCGCAGACCGTGGCTGGCAATTTCCCAGCCCGCTTCCTTCATCGCCGCGACCGCTTCCGGGTTGCGCGCCATGGCCTGGGTAACACCATAAACCGTGACGGGAATTTTAAAGCCGGTAAAAATGCGCCAGAGCCGCCAGAAGCCTGCCCGCGAGCCGTATTCGTAGAGCGATTCCATGTTCATGTTGCGCTGGCCGGGCCAGGCATCGGCGCCAACGATCTCGGAAAGCAGGGATTCCGATGCGGGGTCGCCGTCGAGAATGCAGCTCTCGCCACCCTCTTCATAGTTGATCACGAATTGCACCGCGATGCGGGCATCGCCAGGCCATTTCGGATCCGGCGTGTTGCGCCCATAGCCAATCAGTTCACGCGGATATGCGCCAGTCTCAGCAGTCATTACACCCTCATTTTCATTTTTCGGCCGACGGTACTCCACCAGTCCGAATGCCGAAAGAGGAAAGGTGCAAAGGTCACAGAAATCAGGACGATCAGGCAATCTTACGGGCAGGCAGCGCGCCCATGGGGTGAAGTGAGTGGACACAGAACGGCGCGCCGGGCTCTTCTTCAACAAAGAGCGCGATGTTTTCAAATTCCACCGGTTCCTGCAGGATCGGCCCGAAAAATTCCGAAACCGCACGCTCCATCCGCGCCATCTCGCGCGCATCAAGCGGGCCGGTCAGCGGTATGTGAAACGAAAACGCGGACATGACATCCGGCTGGCCCCAGCGGTGCAGATTGGTAAACTGCACCGGGGACAGCAGTCCGGTATCGCGCCGCTCCAGTTCCGCCTCGCTCAAGGGCGCGCGGAAGGGGTCGAGTTCGCAGACCACGGCGGCGGCCAGATCATCGAGTTCGGGCACGGCCACAGCCGGCGCGAAGGCCAGGATGCCGCCCCGCTGCACGACCTTCAGACGCGGCAGCCAGAACGGCTGCCAGCCTGTGGCAAAGCGCATCAGCGCATTGAGCAGCATCGCCTCGCTCATGCCGTCAGCGAGATAAAACGGCGATTTCAGCATGCCCTGAAACCCGTAGCGGCGCGGCAGGGCCGTATGAAAGGACGTTTCCGCCAGTGACAGTCCGCCAATCATCGGCGGTTCGATCGACGCGCCCGAAAACGCATTGCGGCCGACCCAGCTGGCCCCGACAATGCCGAGCGCTTCATGCGGCGCAGGCGTAAAACTGATGGCATATCGTTGCTGGTCTGATGACATTGCGGCACGCATAAGGGCGGATGAACATGCCTTGCAATACGCGACCGTGATGACACTGATACGACGAAACCACTGCCGTTACTGAATTATTTTGTCTTTCTATTGGCTCTCTGCAAGTAGATTCCCGGGTTATAAATGGCCGGCAATTCCTGCAGCGCCGGCGTGTTATCGCTGACAAGCGCAATGGCATGCGCGGCCAGCCGGCCGGCGATAGCGAAGCTCGTTTTGAACCCGCCGCCAAGCGCGACCACATCCGGCACGCCTTCAATCGCGCCGATCATCGGCTCACGATGGACGCCGCGTGGACGAAGCCCCGCCCAGCGCTCGATCACCGGTGCATCCTGGAGCGCTGGAATGGCCACACGCGCGGCGGCAATCAGCGTTTCCAGCCTGTCATCGGTGGCAAAGGCATCGTCGAATTCATCCTCGGACGTGGAGCCGACGGCGACCCTGCCGCCCTCATGGGCAATCACGTAAAGGCCGTTGTCGAACATGATGGGAAGCGCCGGATCGCAATCGGCCTGCAGCAACGCCGCCTGCCCCTTGACCGGGCGGCCGAGCGGTTGACCTTCCGGTGCCCACAGGGGCTGCAACAACGAGAAGGCCTCGACGCCGGCCGAAACGATGACCTTTCCGAAACCGACACCCTGTCCATCGGAAAGCCTGATGCGACGGGCCATCACATCAATGCCGGCAACGCTTGCCTGCATGATCCGCACATGGCGTGCAGAGCGGAGAAAGGCTGTCAGCGCGGCAACCACGCCACGCGGAAATACATGCGCGGCAAGGGTCTCGTGAACATAGGCGAGCGCGTTTTCGTCTTTTCCGGGCCAGCCCGGCAAGGGCGGCGTTTCGATCACGGTCCAGTCAAAACGACGCTCGCCGATCCGCCAGTTCTGCGCCGCCGCATCCTCGCGCAGACGCGCTGTCTTGACCTGCCGATCATTGTAAAGCGGCATGATCCGGCCTGCGCGGCGGTAGCCCGTGGCGATACCGGTTTCGGCTTCCAGCACACGGATCTGCTGTTCGAGCGCCACAAGCGCTTCGAACTGAAACTGTTTCTTTTCGTCCCATTGGTCCGGCATATAGGCCATCAGCGCGCCGAGAAGCCCGTTGCTGGTGCCGCCGCCGGGGGCCGCGCGGTCGATCAGAAGCGTATCGATTCCCGCTTTTTCGGCGTGATAGGCCGCCCACAGCCCCATGATCCCACCGCCGATGATCACAAGATCAGCCATCCCGGTTTGACGGGAGGTGTTATTCGCATTATCGCCATTCATCATGGGCGATGCGGACCACAAACACGAAGCGGATGCAAGCAAAACCGGCGCAGAGGCGCTTGTCTGGCACGAAAACGACATGCCGTTTTCGCCGGCCTTTCAGGATCATTTCTATTCAAAGGCAGACGGACGCGCCGAATGCGGCCATGTGTTCATCGCCGCCAACCGCCTGCCCGGGCGCTGGCAAGCGGGCGGCACCTTTTCGATTGGTGAGCTTGGCTTCGGGACGGGGCTCAATTTCTGCGAGACCTGGCGCCAGTGGAAGACGCTGCGCCGGCCGGACGCGCATCTGAGCTTTACCTCCTTCGAACGTTTTCCGATGCAGGCAGATGAGATTGCCCGCGCGCTGTCACGCTGGCCGGAGATTGCCGATGAGCGCGATGCGCTTGTTTCTTGCTGGCCCGATGCACCGCACGGCGCGATCACGATCGATGTTGACCAGCAGACACGATTGATCGTTCGCTGTGATGATGCACTGACGGCGCTCCGTTCAACGCGTGAGCAGTTCGACGCATGGTTTCTCGATGGCTTTGCTCCTTCGCGCAATCCGGAAATGTGGTCGACAGAACTGATGCAGGCCGTGTTCGACCATACTCGTCCGGACGGCACGTTCGGCACCTATACGGCAGCGGGCTTTGTGCGCCGGAACCTTCAGGCCGCAGGCTTTTCCGTCGCCCGACAGCCGGGTTTTGCGGGAAAACGGGAAATGCTTTGCGGATACAGGCCGCAAACGCCCTGATTTAGGGCAAAACCAACTTGCGGCTTGACTTTTGCAAGCCCGAGCCTCATGTAGCGCTCAGGCTTTCCACCTGTTCGCATGCCGCGTGAGCATGCCCGCCACTGAAGAACCCGAGCGGTTCCGGCAAGGTCAGGTCAAGCGCTTGATGAAAGACCGGGCTCCCACCCGGCGCGCGGAAGGCATTTTCCACCCATAAGTTCCCACTTCACGCGGGGTTCTTGAAACCGAAAACACCGGCTTGGACCGTGATGGTCTGGCTCAGGTGGCATTTCGGTATGCCTTGAAAGGCGCATTTGATTTGACAGATTTTTCCGCACTCGGCCTCTCCGCCCAGATCGTTTCCCGCATTGGCGCGGAAGGCTATGAAAAGCCGACCCCGATCCAGGAAAAGGCGATCCCGCTGGTGCTTGAAGGTCGTGACGTGATGGGCCTTGCCCAGACCGGCACCGGCAAGACGGCGGCCTTTGGCCTTCCGATCATCGACATGCTGCTGCAAAACGGCAAAAAGCCCGATCCGAAGACCGTGAAGACCCTGATCCTGGCTCCGACCCGCGAGTTGGTGAACCAGATTGCCGAGAACCTGCGCATCTTCGCGCGCAAGACGCCGCTGAAGGTCAACATCGTCGTCGGTGGTGCATCCATCAACCGCCAGCAGCATCAGCTTTCCAGCGGCACCGACATTCTGGTTGCCACTCCGGGCCGTCTGCTCGACCTTCTGGATCGCCGCGCGCTCAGGCTCGACGCGGTCCGCTTTCTGGTGCTCGACGAGGCCGACCAGATGCTCGACCTCGGCTTTATCCACGACCTGAAGAAGATCGCCGCCCTGGTGCCCGACCAGCGCCAGACCATGCTGTTTTCGGCGACCATGCCGAAATCGATCGCCGATCTTTCCCGGAGCTTCCTCTCCAACCCGGAACGGGTCGAGGTTTCGCCGCCCGGCAAGACGGCCGACAAGATTGACCAGGCTGTCCACTTCGTCGCCGGCAAGGCCGAAAAGGTGGAGCTCCTGCGTCAGGAGCTGACCAGCCATCCGGAAGGCCGCGCGATCGTTTTCCTGCGTACCAAGCACGGCGCGGAAAAGCTGATGAAGCATCTCGACAGCCGCGGTTTTGCCACGGCCTCGATCCACGGCAACAAGAGCCAGGGCCAGCGCGAGCGCGCACTGAAGGCGTTCAAGGACGGCTCGATCAACGTGCTGGTTGCAACGGATGTCGCCGCACGCGGCATCGACGTTCCCGGCGTCACCCATGTCTACAATTACGACCTGCCGGAAGTGGCGGATGCCTATGTCCACCGTATCGGCCGCACAGCGCGTGCCGGCAATGACGGCAAGGCCATCGCCTTCTGCACGCCGGAAGAATCGGGCCTCCTGCGCGATATCCAGCGGCTGACCGGCATCGACATTGCCGTTGCCTCCGGCGAACCCCATGCCCACGCCGACCGCCCTGCCCGCGGGCGCGGCGGCCGTGGCCGCGGCAATCCGTCCGGCAAGCCCGCCCGTCGTGCACGCCCCTCCGGCAATAATGGCGGCCAGCGCCATGCCGGTGACGCCCGCGATGGCGCCCACCGCAACGGCCCGGCAAAATCACGCCCGCGCCGCCAGCGCAACCGCCAGAACGACCGTCGCCAGAGCGCCTGATTTTCAGGACAAGACAGAATATGAAAGCCCCGCCGAAAGACCGGCGGGGCTTTTTTGTTTGATCCCGATGCGCGCCTATTCGCCGTTGCGGGAAATGGCGGAAAGCGGAACGCAGGTGATGTCGACGTCTTCCTTGTTAGTGGCGTAGCTGACGCAGAGCCGGTCGTTCCACACAAGGCTCTTGGTGTAGTGATAGCCCGGACGTTTGGCCCGCCCCTCGCCGCGCTGTTCCTGCATGTCGCCGGTTGAGCGCAGCAAAAAGGCCGCATCAAAATGCGCGCCGTCCTTCGAGGTGACGACGGCAAGCGGGAAACGGCCCTTATGCCCTGTCGGGCTTCCGGCCATATAGGCGGTTCCGTCGGGCAGGTTGCCGGCTGCCTGTTTGGTGCGGGCATCGGGCATTTCCGTTTCCACCGGTTTGGTCCAGGTTTTGCCTGCATCCGTGCTTTCGGCAGCAAGCTTCAGGAACGATCCGCCCTGATCGCGAAACACCATCACCGCGGTACCGTCGGCGCGTTCATACCAGCTCGGCTCCAGCTCCCGGGTAATGTCGCCCTCATGCGGCAGGTTTTCCATTTCGCCGACATGCCAGCCGGAAATGCCCAGCGGGTCGTCCGTATAGATCGGCTTGCCGGTGAGGCCCGGCTGCATATGGGCGGCGTTGATGATGCGGCCGGACGAATGGGCGTGCGGGGCCTGTTCGAAAATGCCCATGAGCGGCGAACCGTCGGCCATCAGCACCGGCCGCGCCTTGCTCCAGGTCTCGCCGTCCTTGCTGGTCCTGTATTCAACGTGACCGCCGCGCGGGCTGACCGTATCCGGCCAGGTGTTCAAAAACGCCACCAGCGTTTCGCCATCCGTCAGCCAGCCGCCATTGCTGTGGTATCCCCCGTTCCACGGCGCCGTCAGCGCCACCGGCTTGCTCCAGCTCTTGCCGTCCTCGCTGACGGCATAGACCACCACGGTCTCGGTCGCGTCCTCATCCTTCTTCGAACTCTGCCACTGGGCGTAGAGCTTGCCCTTGAATGCGGTGAGCACGATGCCGTTGACGAATTGCCAGTCGTCGGCGCCCGGCGCAAAAACCGTAACGGTTTCAACGCCCGGCGGCGTCTCAAGACCGAGCGTATCCTCATTGGCAGCGTCGATCAGGCCGGGTTCGACCGTGAAGGGTGCATCCGCCGCAATGGCGGAAACAGAAGCGGACGTCAGAAACAGCGCCGCAATGGCCGTGACGATACGGGTTCGTGATTTCATGTTTTCCTCCCATGACAAAATGGAAGGCGAGAATAACATTCCGCAGGATTGATTCAATCACTTATCATACAAGATATCCCATCAGCATTACGATCACCTTGCACCGCGGCGGCAACCCGCCCGAACTTGCAGCCTTCAGGCGCTTTGCATACCCGAAAATGCTTTTGCCCATTTATTCAGCGCCTCGTGATGGGAACTGCCCGATTTTCAGCGCGTTAATTTAATAATGCCACGCGAATAGCAACATCTGCAGGAAGGCACGGTCCTTGCATTGCTGATGATGTTGTATTGATATGCGAGAATAACAATCGGGGGATGAACGCTTTGCCATTCGATGAAATGATGACCGCGGACAACCAGCCGCGCGAGCCTTACAAAGACTATCATGACTGGTACAGCCAGCAGAATCCGGCATCCCTGATCGCGAAATCGCGCGACGCCGAGAACATCTTCCGCAAGACCGGCATCACCTTCGCCGTCTACGGCCATGCCGACAGTTCGGAAAAACTTATCCCCTTCGACATCGTCCCGCGCATCATCGCCGGCAAGGAATGGCGCAGGCTTGCAGCCGGGATCGAGCAGCGCGTGATCGCGCTCAATGCCTTTCTGCGAGACATCTACCACAAGCAGGAAATCATCAAGGCCGGGCGGGTGCCGCGCCGCCTGATCGAGGAAAACGATGCCTTCCTGCCGCAGATGATCGGTTTCGAGCCGCCCGGCGGCGTCTATACCCACATCGTCGGCACCGATATCGTGCGCACCGGCGAAGACCAGTTCTATGTGCTGGAGGATAATGCCCGCACGCCCTCCGGCGTGTCCTACATGCTGGAAAACCGGGAAACCATGATGCAGATGTTTCCCGAACTGTTTTACAAGAACCGCGTGCGCCGGGTGGAAGACTATCCGCAGCTTCTGCGTCAGAGCCTTGCAACGCTGGCGCCGCCCGGCTTTTCCGGCACAAGGCCCCGCGTCGGCGTGCTGACGCCGGGCATCTACAATTCCGCCTATTACGAACATTCTTTTCTGGCCGACATGATGGGCGTGGAGCTGGTCGAAGGCCAGGACCTGCGGGTGATCGACGGCAAGGTGAAGATGCGTACCACGCGCGGCTATGAGGCGATCGACGTGATCTACCGCCGCGTCGACGACGATTTCCTCGACCCGCTGACCTTCCGTCCGGATTCAGCCCTTGGCGTTCCCGGCATCATGGATGTCTATCGCGCAGGGCACGTTACTATCGCCAATGCGCCGGGCACAGGCATTGCCGACGACAAGGCGATCTATTCCTACATGCCGGAGATCGTCCAGTTCTACACCGGCCAGAAACCGCTTCTGGAAAACGTGCCGACATGGCGCTGTTCGGAGCCGGAGAGCCTGGCTTATGTGCTCGACAATATTGCCGATCTGGTGGTCAAGGAAGTCCACGGCTCGGGCGGCTACGGCATGCTGGTCGGCCCGGCGGCCAGCAAGAAGGAGCTGGAGGATTTCACCGCCAAGCTCCGCGCCCGGCCGGCCAATTATATCGCCCAGCCCACGCTTTCGCTCTCCACCGTGCCGATCCTCGTCAAGAAAGGCATCGCGCCGCGCCATGTCGACCTTCGTCCCTATGTTCTGGTCTCCGACCGCGTGCGGATCATGCCCGGCGGGTTGACCCGCGTGGCGCTGAAGGAAGGCTCGCTGGTGGTCAATTCCAGCCAGGGCGGCGGAACCAAGGACACCTGGGTGCTGGAGGACTGATGATGCTTGGAAAAACCGCAAACGGCCTCTACTGGATGTTCCGCTATATCGAGCGCGCCGAAAACATCGCCCGTCTCATCGATGCCGGCCAGCGCGTGGCGCTGACGCGCTCCAGCGGCGCCGACGACTGGGACGGCGTGCTGCAAAGCGCGGGCGTGCAGGAAGCCTATTTCGAGGTGCACGACAAGCTGACGGCCGACAACGCCATCGACTTTCTGCTGCGCGACCGCCGCAACCCGTCAAGCGTGATGTCCTGTCTGGAATCCGGCCGCAACAATGCCCGGCTGGTGCGCACCGCACTGACGCGCGAAACCTGGGAAGCGACCAATGAATGCTGGATCGAGGCGCGCGGCATGCTCGCTGCCAAGCTGAAGCCGTCCGACCTGCCCAAGGTCATCGACGTCATCAAGCACCGCACGGCGCTGATCCGCGGGACGTTTCACGGCTCGATGCTCCGCAACGAGATCTACAATTTCGCCCATATCGGCACGTTCATCGAGCGCGCGGACAATACCAGCCGCATTCTCGACGTGAAATATTACGTGCTGCTGCCCTCGGTGCACCATGTCGGCACCTCGCTCGACAATCTGCAATGGGAATCGATCCTGCGCTCGGTGTCGGCCCACCGGGCTTACGGCTGGGTGCATAATGGCGAATACCGGCCAAGCCAGATTGCCGAATTCCTGATCCTCGACGTGCAACTTCCGCGCTCGCTCGCCTATTCCTACGAGAAGATCGTGCTCAATCTCGATTATCTGGCGGCCGATTACGGCGAACGGCTGGAGGCGCATGAAACCGCCCATGCCATCCGCAACATTCTGCGCAGCCAGAAAATCAAGACGATCATGGATAACGGCCTGCATCAGTTCCTGGAGGACTTCGTCAGCCGCAACAATAAGCTCAGCCAGCAAATCAGCGAGGGGTATCGCTTCTACGCATGATGCGGAAAAGCGTGAAGAGGAACAAAAACGCGATGCTTTTGAACATCAACCATGTGACTGAATACAGTTACGAAACGCCGGTTCAGTTCTCGCTGCAGCGGCTCAGGCTGACGCCGGTCGACAGTGCCGGCCAGAAAATCCGTGACTGGACCGTCTCCATCGAAGGCGCCAAGAGCGAAGTCTCCTATATCGACCAGTACGAAAACCATGTCCGCCTCGTCTCCGTCGAAGGCGAGCACCCGGCCGTGCGGCTGATCGCCGCCGGCACCGTGGAAACCCGCGATACCGACGGCATTTTCGGCCCGGCCTCCCCGGACATTCCGCTCTGGCTGTTCCTGCGCCAGACGCCGTTGACCACTGCCGACAAGGCCATCGAGACCCTGGTCGGCACACTGGAGGGCGATTCCGATCTTGCGAAACTCCACAACCTGATGGAGCGGCTGCACAAGACCATGGCCTTCAAGCCCGGCGTCACCAGCGTGGCGACAACGGCCGGCGAAGCGCTGGAAGCAAAATCCGGCGTCTGTCAGGATTACGCCCACATCGTGATTGCTGCAGCGCGCAAGATGAAGGTGCCGGCCCGCTACGTCTCCGGCTATCTCTACATGCCCGACACGGAAAACCAGACGGCAAGCCATGCCTGGGCGGAATGTTATCTGGAAGGTCTCGGCTGGGTCGGCTTCGACGCCGCCAACAAGGTCTGCCCGGACGAGCGCTATGTCCGCGTCGCCTGCGGCCTCGACTACACCGACGCCGCCCCCGTTTCCGGCATGACCATCGGCGGCGGCAAGGAAAGCCTCGCGGTAAAGCTCAAGGTGGCCGGCCAGAGCCAGTCACAGAGCCAGAGCTGATTGGTAGCTGCCCACATCCAGGATACGCTACGGTCAGCCCCAAGGATGGCGCAGCGTAGGGCGAGAGGCTGGAGAGAATGGCGCAGGCATGGCTGAAAGCGCCAGCCGGGAACTCGGCCTCCGGGCACGCGCAATCCCCTCAACACGTGTCATCCTCAGGCTTGACCCGAGGATCTAACCACCGCTCCACGCGAGTGGCTTTGGCGACATCTGGAAAGACATTGCGAGGGACTTCACAACAACCGAAAACGCCTGTCGTGGGGCACGGTGCGTAGATTCTCGGGTCAAGCCCGAGAATGACGCCGAATAGGAGGAGAGGCAGAAGGAGGCGGAGAGGCTGGGAGACGGAGAGGCCGAGAGGCGGAGCGGCTGGAGCGAGCGGTGCAGAAATGCCCGGAAATGCCTGCCGGAGAAACCGGGCGGCTTGCGAGGTGCCGCCCGGTGAATAATCGCTGACGTTGCCGCTTACACGCTGCCCGGATAGTTCGGGCTTTCGCGGGTGATCGTTACGTCGTGGGCATGGCTTTCGCGCAGACCTGCATTGGAAATCTGCACGAAGGTCGCCTTTTCCTGATAGTCGACGATGTTCTTGCCGCCAACATAGCCCATGGCCGCGCGCAGGCCGCCCTGAAGCTGATGCAGAACGCCGCCGGTCGGGCCCTTGTAGGGCACCTGGCCTTCGATGCCCTCGGGCACGAGCTTCAGCGTGTCGCGCACTTCCGCCTGGAAATAGCGGTCCGCCGAGCCGCGCGCCATGGCGCCGACCGAACCCATGCCGCGATAGGCCTTGAACGAGCGGCCCTGATAGAGGAAGACCTCGCCCGGGCTTTCGTCGGTACCGGCCAGAAGCGAGCCGATCATGACGGCGGACGCGCCGGCGGCAATCGCCTTGGCCACATCGCCGGAAAACTTGATGCCGCCATCGGCGATCACCGGAATACCGGCATCGCGCGCGGCCTCGGCAGCGGCCATGACGGCGGCAAGCTGCGGCACGCCGACGCCGGCGACAATGCGCGTGGTGCAGATCGAACCCGGTCCGATACCGACCTTGACCGCATCCGCACCGGCATCGATCAGTGCCTTCGTGCCATCGGTGGTGGCGACATTGCCGGCCATGATCCGCACCGAGTTCGACAGCGTCTTCACCCGGCCGACCGCATCCAGAACCTTCTGCGAATGGCCGTGGGCGGTATCGATCACGATCATGTCGACACCGGCATCGACCAGCATTTCGGCGCGCTGGAAACCGTCATCGCCGACCGAGATGGCGGCGGCGGCGCGAAGGCGGCCCTGCGCATCCTTCGCGGCGTTCGGGTTGAGCTGCGATTTCTCGATATCCTTGACGGTGATGAGGCCGACGCAATGGCCGCGATTGTCCACGACCAGAAGCTTTTCGATCCGGTGGTGATGCAGAAGCCGCTTGGCTTCCTGCTGATCGACCGTTTCACGCACGGTGATCAGATTTTCCCGGGTCATCAGTTCGTAGATGCGCTGTTCGGGATTGGAGGCAAAGCGGACATCGCGGTTGGTCAGGATACCGACGAGGCGTCCCGATGTATTGTCGTCGCTGGTGCCCTGCTCGACCACCGGAATGCCGGAAATATGATGCGCCTTCATCAGCGCCAGCGCTTCGGCCAGCGTCGCATCGGGTCCGATGGTGACCGGATTGACCACCATGCCGCTTTCGAACTTCTTGACCTGGCGAACCTGTTCGGCCTGCTCATGCGGGGTCAGATTGCGGTGGATAACGCCGATACCGCCGGCCTGCGCCATGGCAATTGCAAGCCGGGCTTCGGTCACCGTATCCATTGCGGAAGACAGGATGGGCAGGTTGAGATCGATATCGCGGGCAATCGTGGTCGAGACGTCGACCTGCCCCGGCATCACCTCTGAATGTCCCGGCTGCAGCAGCACATCATCGAAGGTGAGTGCCTGCATTCCGGTAGCGGCCTGAATAATCTGAGCCATGGCCAATTTCCTTTTTCAAATACGAAATGGCCGGGCGGTTTGTCCCGTCCGGTCCCTTGCAGATAAGTCTGGAAGTTGGCGAGTGCTCGTAACACGAAGATGACGTGTTGAAAATACCCAATCCGAAATGTTGTTTCCGGATCGGGCAGGATTGTGAAGGCGACGCGTGGGCGCCGCCGCTTTGCTACAGTTTGAACTGGTAGGTCTTCGGCATGAATCTGTAGCCTTCACCGGTCTTTTCGACATAGCCGACAGCGGGAAACGGCATGTGATAGCCAAGGAAGGGGATGCGTTCGGCGGCCACCATGTCGAACACCTTCTTTCGGGTTTCGGCAGCCATCTCCTTGTCCATGTCGAAGCGCACATGCCAGTCGGGGCGCTGCAGCGACAGCACGTACTGATTCGCCGTATCGGCTGCCAGCAGCAGTCTGCGATCACCCGATTCGAGCATGAAGATCAGATGGCCGGGCGTATGGCCGAATGCTTCCATCGCGGTAATGCCGGGCACGATTTCGTCGCCGCCGCCAATGAAGGTCGCCTGATCGGCAAGCGGCACGACCATCTTCTTCACCGTTTCGTGGCCGCCTTCGGCCGGCGTGCCCATGCGCGCATCATCGCTCCAGAAGGCATATTCCTTCTCGCCGAAGACATAGCGGGCGTTGGGAAAGGCCGGGCCGTCCTCTTCCATCAGCCCCAGAATATGGTCGCCATGCATGTGGGTGATGACGACGATATCGATATCCTCCGGCTGGTAGCCGTTGGCAATCAGTCCGTCGCGCAGCCGGCCCGCACCCCAGGAACGGCCCGCCGGCCCCATGCCGGTGTCAAACAGCACGGTCTCGCTGCCGGTGTCGACAAGAACGGGAGCAAAACCGTTGACCATCTGGTCCGGCGGCAGGAAGTTTTCCTCCAGCAGCGCGGCAACGGTTTCCGGGTCCTGCCCGGTTCCGAAAGTATCGCCCGGATTGTCCATCACCCGGCTGCCGTCTTCGACGACGAGAAGCTTGAAGTCGCCGAGGTTGAAACTGTCGCTTGCAGGCGGATCGGCCACCTGCATGCTGTCGCTTTCCATGTCCTGCGCATGCGTGCGCGTCGCGCCCGCCACGAAAGGCGTGGCAATGGCGGCCAGGCCCGCGCCGGCCATCAGGCTGCGACGGTGAATGCCTTTATCGGTGGTCATCGGTCGTCCTCCTTGAAATCAAACATACACCGAAAATCTTGGGGTCAATGAGCAGGTTTCAAGCCGGACGGCTGTATTTGGTCCATGCAAGGCGTCACATTTGCGTGAGCCAAAGATCGGTTTTGGCCATTGGCATTTGCGTCCCTGAAGGCTAAGACACTTGCTCTTGTCACATTATTTTGCAGTCGCCACCCGATGAATCCTGTCGTTCCGCTGATCATGGCCGTCGCGCTCTTCATGGAGCAGATGGATTCCACCGTCATCTCAACTGCCCTTCCCGCAATCGCCGCCGATCTGGGCGTCGGGCCGATCACGCTGAAACTGGCGCTGACGACCTACATGGTGGCGCTGGCGATCTTCATTCCGGTTTCCGGCTGGATGGCCGACCGTTTTGGCGCCAAACGGATATTCAGGCTCGCAATCATCGTGTTTTTGCTGGGATCGGTCTGCTGCGCGTTTTCCGGCAACCTTCTCGAATTCGTGCTCTCGCGCTTCCTGCAGGGCATGGGCGGCGCGATGATGACGCCGGTCGGCCGGCTCGTCATCCTGCGCACAACGGATCGTTCGGAATTGGTGCGTGCCATGGCGCTGCTCACCATCCCCGCGCTGGTGGGGCCGATGGCCGGGCCGCCGCTGGGCGGTTTCATCACCACCTATTTCTCGTGGCACTGGATTTTTCTGATCAATGTGCCCATCGGCATTGTCGGCCTCATCATGACGGGCATATTCCTACCGGTTATCGAAGATCAACCACCTTCAAATCTTGACTGGAAGGGCTTTTTTCTGGTGGCGCTGGCCGCCTCCGGGCTCGTTTTCGGGCTTTCCGTCATTTCGCTTCCGGCGCTGCCGCCCGCAACGGGGTTCATCACCACCGGCATCGGCGTTCTGGCGGCCATCTGGTATGTGCGTCACGCCCGGCGCAAGGAACGGCCGCTCCTCAACCTTTCGCTGTTTCAAAATGACTGTTTCCGGACAGCCATCGCGTCCTCGACCTTCTTCCGCATGGCGACCGGCGCATTTCCGTTTCTCATGCCGCTGATGTTACAGATCGGCTTCGGCCTCAACCCATTCGAATCCGGCATGATCACCTTTGTCGGCGCCATCGGCGCTCTGGCAACGAAATTCATTGCGCCGCGCGTCTTCACAGCTTTCGGCTTCCGTACGGTTCTGCTGAGCGCTGCTCTGGGTGCAGCCTTGCTCACCATTTCCTTCATCTGGTTCGAAGCAACGACGCCGCATCTCGTCATCATCGGAATTCTGTTCGTGACCGGACTTTGCCGCTCGTTCTTCTTCACCGGCGTCAACGCGCTCGGCTATTCCGATATCGACAACCGGCAGGCGAGCCAGGCGACCGCCATGACCTCGATGTTCCAGCAAGTAAGCCTTGCTCTGGGCGTTGCCTTTGCCGCCGTCATCCTTGAAATCACAGGCTATTTTACCGGCGGATCGCTGACCGTGGCGCACTTCCACGTCGCTTTCTTCGTGGTCTCGATCATTTCCTTTATCGCCATCATCCCTCTTCTCCGCCTTGACCGTGAAGCCGGCGCTGCGGTTTCCGGCCACAGAAACAGGCAGCCGGCTGAATGAAACAGCCGGCGCAGCGTCGTTTCCTTTATTTCAGCTGTCCGTCAAGCCAGTCGAATGCCGCTTTCTGGCGGTCTTCGGTGAAGATATGCCCGCCCTCGAAAAACTCCGTCTTCAGCATGTCGTCAGCATTATAGGCATCCCAGACGGTGTGCATCTTTGCATAGGCATGCTCGACAGACGCTTTGGGGAAGAGAGGATCATCCACCCCTTCCATAAAATAGAGCGCCTTGGGAGCAGCAAGTGAGGCAACATCGGGATAGTCCATCACTCTGGCAAGTCCCGGATGGCTCATATACCATGCGGATTGCCCCTTGAGCTGGTTGTTGCCCGGCACCATCAGCCCGTCATAGGTGGCCATCCAGCAATCGGCGACCGTGGCCTTGACCACCGGAGACAGAGCGGCGACCTGCCAGGCGCGGAATGCCCCCATCGAAAACCCGACGACGCCAACACGCTCGGGATCGACCTCGGGCAGACTGGCGACAAATTCCGATGCCCGCACGTCCTCCTGTGCCATAATGCCGGCAAGTGACGAACCGAGATTCACGAGGTTGGAGGCCAGCGCCTGCTGCGCCTCGTAACCGTTTCCGGCGCGGTCTCCCCAGCCGAGCGCATCGGTAGCCACAACCACATAGCCACGTTTGGCAAGCTCTTCTCCGGGAAACAGGCCGGAGAAATATTTTTCAGACCATTGTGTGGTCGACTTCAGTCGCGCCGCGTCATACCAGGGACGAATCCACTTTTCCTTGCCGATGTCGAAACGCGCGCCGTGGTCGTGCAGCATCAAGACACCGGGGAAAGGCCCCTCTCCTTCCGGAACAAGAACAATAGCGGCAACCCGGCTTTCATCTGTAATATTGAAGGCAACCCGCATCGCCGTAAACGCGCCGCGGTCGATCTGGTCGATGACCTCCGGCTTGAATGCCACCGTATCCTCCGACGGCAGCATCAGTGCCTCCGCAGCAGGCAGCACCCGTTCGCGCCAGGCCGCCGGGTCACCGCCGTCATAGGCCAACGGATAGGTCATTTTCGCCTTCAACTCGGAAAAGAAGGTCGGCATATTGCCGTCCGTGATCGGGTGTGTTTCGAAAAAACTGCCCGATTTGGGTTCCAGCGGAGACTGGGTGGACTGTGCGTAACCGGTCGAAGCCATGGCGATACCTATTATTGCGGTCAGGGTGAGACGTCTCATTCGGTATCCTCCACGATAAAATGGTTATAGCGCATCCAGTCGCCAAGAAGCGCCGGCCAGCCGGCCACCGGCATGCCCTGATCCGCAGCCTTCCTGATGCCGAAACCGTGACGGCCATCGCTGAAGACATGCAACTCGGCAGGCACACCGGCCTGATGCAGGGCAAGATAGAAGTCGATGGCATTCTGGCTCGGAACAGAGGGATCATTGTCGGCAAGGACCATGAATGTCTGTGGCGTTTGCGCCGTGACATGCCGCTCCGGCGAATAAAGCGCCTCGTCTTCGGCGGTTGGTTCCTTGCCCAGCAGCGCCTCGCGCGAACCGGCATGGGCGTAAGGGTCCTCCATGGTTACGACCGGATAGACGAGAACGGTGAAATCCGGCCGAGCGGAAAGACTGTCGGCTGCATCGACAGGTGCATAGGCTTCACGGTCGTAAGCTGTTGCAACCGAAGCCGCCAGATGACCGGCGGCCGAAAATCCGAGAATGCCGATACGGTCCGGCTCAAGACCCCATTCCTCGGCATGGGCGCGCACCAGACGCACCGCGCGCTGACCGTCGGCCAGCGTCACATCAGGGCCGGCCTCATGGCCTTCACCGGGCAGACGATAGGCCAGCAGAAATGTCGTGACCCCCTCGTTTGCGAGGACTTTGCCAATCTCGATGCCTTCCTTGTCAAGCACGACACGGCGATAGGAACCGCCGGGCGCGACAATCAGCGAAGTGCCGTTGGGATGCTCGGGCAGGATAACGGTGAGCGATGGATCTGCAATGCCCATCAAAGCCCTGTCGGCGCGAAACAGGTCCTTGCTGCGCTCGACAATATAGGGTTCCAGCGTATCCGGCGTCCCGGCCGGGCGGCCATTCCAGAGTGAAATGACCTGTTCATTCACCAGCGGCTCCTGAGCAGACGCGCCACCGCCCCCGAACGCCAGCATGGATGCCGCAAAAACAGGAACGGCCACACGCAGTGCGCGGGCCCGAAAATCGATTGTCATGTAGAACCTCCCAAATGGACCATTGTTGCCACAACAGCCGCATCTAACATACTAGCCGATTTGAAATGAAGATCAACTGAGTTTGATGAATTGAGCTGAAAAATCATGCTATTAACAGAATACATATTTCACTCGGGTGGTGGAGGAGACCGCCACCTTCGCAGACAGAGCATGCGCGCTTAAAAACGAATAAAAACGAACATAAAATTTGACAAAACGAATTTTTTACGTTTATTCGTGGCAGATCCATCAGCAAGGAACAAAGGCATGCCCTGCGCAACTCCGAACGAGCCCATCGACATTTTCGTCATCGGTGGCGGCGTCAATGGTGTCGGTATCGCCCGGGATGCCGCCGGTCGCGGTCTTTCCGTCGCTCTTGCCGAGATGAACGACCTGGCCTCGGCAACCTCCTCCGCCTCGACAAAGCTGTTCCACGGCGGCCTGCGCTATCTCGAATATTACGAATTCCGGCTGGTGCGCGAGGCGCTGATCGAGCGCGAAGTGCTGCTGAAGGCCATGCCGCATATCTCCTGGCCGATGCGCTTTGTGCTGCCGCATCACAAGGGCCTGCGCCCGTGGTGGCTGCTGCGGCTCGGGCTGTTTCTCTACGACCATCTCGGCGGGCGAAAAATCCTGCCGGCAACCCGCAGCGTTGATCTTGCGAAGGATTCCGCCGGAAAACCGCTCAAAAGCGAATATCGGCGCGCATTCGAATATTCGGATTGCTGGGTGCAGGATGCCCGTCTCGTCAGCCTGATGGCGCGCGATGCGAGCGAACGCGGCGCCAAGGTGATGGTGCGCACGAAAGTCGTCCACGCCGCGCAGATCGACATGTCCGGCACGACGCTGTGGAAAATTGATCTCGAAGATGAAAACGGTCCGCTGCCGCCGGTTTATGCCCGCGCGCTCGTCAATGCCGGCGGTCCCTGGGTTGCCGATATCATTTCCGGCGCGCTCGGTATCAACACCGCCGAAAAGGTCCGGCTGGTGCGCGGCAGCCATATCGTCACGAAAAAACTCTACGATCATGATCGCTGCTATTTCTTTCAGGGCAGTGATGGACGGATCATCTTTTCCATCCCCTATGAGCAGGATTTCACCCTGATCGGCACCACCGACAAGGACCACGAAGGGCCCGCATCCGCCGCGCAATGCACCGATGAAGAAGCGGATTATCTCTGCCGTTTCGCCTCGGAATATTTCGAAAAGCCGGTCACGCGCGCGGATATCGTCTGGACCTATTCCGGCGTGCGGCCGCTTTACGATGACGGCGCCTCCTCAGCGACGGCGGCCACCCGCGATTATGTGCTATCGCTGCGTGAGGACGGCGCCCCGCTGCTCAGCGTTTTCGGCGGCAAGATCACCACGCACCGCAAGCTTGCCGAAGCGGCTATCCACAAATTGTCCCCTCATTTTCCACAGGCCGGCGGCGACTGGACGGCAGGCTCTACGCTGCCGGGCGGCGATTTTGCGGTGAGCGAGATGACAAAACTGCCGGCACGGCTTCAAACCGACTATCCCTTTCTGGAAAAAGCGCAAACATTGCGCATGATCCGCACCTATGGCACCGATTGCTGGACGATTCTCGGCGACGCCGCCTCACCGGCAGATCTCGGCCGGCATTTCGGCGCCGGGCTTTACGAGGCCGAAGTGCGCTGGCTTGTGGATAGGGAATTTGCCCGCCGGGCCGATGATATCGTGTTCCGTCGCACCAAGTTCGGTCTGCGCATGAGCGGTGAAGAGATTGCGGCGCTGGATGTGTGGCTTGCGGATCACCTGACGGTCGCGCCATAAAAAGGATCGGGGAGGAAACGGCATGAAGCATATTCTGGCCATCGACCAGGGCACCACATCGAGCCGCGCAATCGTGTTTGACGCGAACATGCGGCTGGTCGCCTCCGCGCAGGAGGAGTTCCGGCAGCACTATCCGGCCTCCGGCCTTGTCGAACACGCGCCCGCCGACATCTGGTCGACGGTTGCCGCCACCTGCCGCGAGGCAATCGAGCGCGCCGATATCCATGCCGCCGATGTCGCCGCAATCGGCATTGCCAACCAGCGCGAAACCGCGCTGATCTGGGACCGGACGACCGGCCGGCCGATCCACCGCGCAATCGTCTGGCAGGACCGCCGCACCGCCGATACCTGCGCCAGGTTGCGCGCGGAAGGCCACGAGGCCTTCATCACCTCCGCCACCGGCCTCATTCTCGATCCCTATTTCTCGGCCACCAAGATCGCCTGGATGCTCGACAATGTGGAGGGTGCGCGGGCACTGGCCGAAAAGGGGCGGCTCGCCTTCGGCACGGTCGACACCTATCTCATCTGGCGGCTGACCGATGGCAAATCCCATGTCACCGACGCCACCAATGCCGCGCGCACCATGCTCTACAACATCCGCGAAGGAAAATGGGACGAGGATATCTGCGCGCTCTTGAATATCCCGATGTCGCTGCTGCCGGAGGTGAAGGACTGCGCCGCCGATTTCGGCATGACCCGCCATGATCTCTTCGGCCGCGAAATCCCGATCTTCGGCGTTGCCGGCGACCAGCAGGCGGCCACCGTCGGCCAGGCCTGTTTCGAACCCGGCATGATCAAATCGACCTACGGCACGGGGTGCTTTGCGCTTTTGAACACCGGCGACAAGTTTGTGAAAAGCGAAAGCCGGATGCTGTCAACCATCGCCTATCAGCTCGATGGCAAGCCGACCTATGCGCTGGAAGGCTCGATCTTCATCGCCGGCGCTGTGGTGCAATGGCTGCGCGACGGGCTGAAGGTGATCCGCCATGCCCGCGAAACCGATGCGCTGGCGAACGCCGCCGACCGGGAACAGACGCTTTACATGGTGCCCGCCTTCACCGGTCTCGGCGCGCCCTATTGGGATGCCGAATGCCGCGGCGCGGTCTATGGCCTCACCCGCAATTCGGGCCCGGCGGAGTTTGCCCGAGCCGCGCTCCAGAGCGTCGGCTACCAGACCCGCGACCTGCTGGAAGCGATGCACGACGACTGGGGCAGTCACGATTCGGCAAATATTCTGAGGGTCGACGGCGGCATGAGCGCCAATGACTGGACCATGCAGTTTCTCGCCGACATTCTTGGCGTGCCTGTCGACCGTCCGCAGGTTGTCGAAACGACAGCGCTGGGCGCGGCCTGGCTTGCCGGCAGCCGCGCCGGGCTTTACCCCGACCTTACCGAATTCGCCGCCTCGTGGGCCGTCGACCGCCAGTTCAAGCCGGCCATGGAAGAAGCAACCCGCGAAAAGCTCTACAAGGGCTGGAAGAATGCGGTGCAGCGAACGCTGGGGCCGATCTGATCAATCGGCGAAGCGATACTGCATCGTGACCAGATCAAGCCAGCGGCCGAATTTGGTGCCGACTTCCGGGTAGCGGCCAACGTGGAAAAAGCCGAGGCGTTCATGCAGCGCAATCGAGGCCGTATTGTCGCCCTCGATGGCCGCTATCATGGCATGCATGCCGGCCTGGCGCGCGTGGGTAAGCAGCGCTTCCATCAGCGCGCGGCCTGCACCGCCGCCACGGCGATCCTTGTGCACATAGACCGAATGCTCGACCGTATGGCGGTAACCGTCAAACGGGCGCCAGTCGCCATAGCTGGCATAGCCGATAACCGCCCCCTCGCGCTCCGCCACCAGAACCGGAAAACCGCGCGCATTGCGGGCTGCAAGCCAGGCCTTGCGGTTTTCAAGATCGACGAGGATCTCGTTCCAGATCGCCGTGGAGTGCAGAACGGCATCATTGTAAATTTCGAGGACGACCGGAAGGTCGGCCTCTTTCGCATCGCGTATCAGCATGGTGTTCCCGTCCATTCCGGAGCATCTGTGTCCTCCCTTTAGAACGACACCCAGGGCCCGTCCATGATGAAACGACGTGCTTCAATAGGTCGGCCAGGAATTTTCCAGATAGATCGCCTGATCGGCCGTCATCCGCATCAGGCAGCCGGCATAGACCGGTCCGGCAATGGTGCCGCCCTGATACTGGTTGGCCTCGTATTCGCAGGTTGCGTCCCGGAAGGTGATCCAGACCCGCTGCATGTCACGCAGGCTTTCGGCAGCCTCGCCATTGGCGCGCGGATCGTCGGCGGCTTCGGCATCGGCCGCCTTGGCACGCGCCAGAAGCTTGCGATAGGTCCGGTTCAGCCAGCTATCCCAGAATTTCGTCTCAAGCGCCGAGCATTCCTGCAGCCCGATCGTGGTGGATCCATAATCCGAGGCGTTCTGGCAGGCTTGAGCAGAGACACCGGCACAGGCTCTCATGTCGGCCTCGGTTTCGGCAAGGTCGACGCATTTGGCCACCAGATCGTCCGAATAAACCACCTCATCTTCAGCCAGTGCAGGGGAAGCCGCCAGCACCGCCGCCACCGTCAAAGCCTTTGCAATCCGCATATTCCTCTCCCAGATGTTTTTTGCTTGTCTTCCTGAAAACCTTAGGGGCCGCCCCGGTTCCGCGACCGTGCCAGCCTCAGCCCGTCAGGCTGAAACAGGTCAACACCGCAGCATAATGCACGGCGGCGGCCGTCACGACAAATCCATGCCAGATGGCATTCTGGAAACGCAGTTTTTCCCAGACATGAAACAGCACGCCGGCGGAATAGATCACACCGCCGATGACGATGAGAATGCTGGTGGCAAGCGGCAGCAGCGGAAACAGCGGCCAGGCGACGACAATGCCGCTCCAGCCCATGGCAAGATAAAGCAGGATGGCAAGCCGGTCATAGCGGCCGGGCCACAACACCTTGAGCGCAATACCAAGCGCGGCGATCAGCCACACGCCGATGAGCAGCCCAAAAATCATCGGCTCGTCAATGCCGCGCTGCAGGAACGGCGTATAGGTCGCGGCAATGAGAATGAAGATCGAACTGTGGTCGAGCCGCTTCCAGATCGCCTTGCTGCGCCCGGCTTTCGGCGGCCAGAGATTATAGGAAAACGAAATCGAAAGCGTCAGCACCAGCCCGGCCGAATAGATGACGGCAGCGGTAACCTGCGCCGCGCTGGTCCACACGGCGGCGTAAAAGATCAGCACCGTCGCGCCAATCAGCGCGAAGACGACGCCAACACCGTGGACAATGCCATCGGCGACGAGTTCATAAAGATCATACGGGCTGCCGCGGCGTGCGAATTGCTTCATAAGAGACCTGGCTCAGACGTGCTGGCATGAACATGACGGACGAATGTGACGGGGCCCGGGCGGGCCCGATGCTTTCCGATTCTAGCGCCAAAACACATCCGGCGAAAGGGTGCAGTGCACTGCGCCCTTTCGCCGGCAATCAAAACAGGCAGTGCCTGCCCTACCCCAGACTGGCCGCACAATCCTTGCAGAAAGGCGTATAGGGCACAGCTTCAAGCCTTTCGGCGGCGATCTCGCCGCCGCATTTCACGCAGACGCCGAAGGTGCCGTCGGTGATGCGCTGCAATGCAGCATCGATCGCCTTGAGTTCATCCGAGCCGACATGGCCGAATTCCTCCAGAACCTCATCATTTTCGGCTTCGGCAGCCTGCTCCTGGCTGTCGGGATTGCGCGTCCGGCCAAGATCGGTATCGATCTTCTGCAGTCGCGTCAGTATCTCGGTCTTGCGGGCTTCGAGCAGAGCCTTGTAGTGCATCGCGTCCATGACTTCCTCCCTTGATACTGTTCCCGCAACCGGCGTTCGACGCCTTCAGCGGCGGACGAGAACGGAGCAGGCCGCATGTCGAACCACGCGGTCGGCTGTGGACCCGATCAGATAGTTGGAGAGATCGGGGCGGTGCGAGGCCACCAGAATGAGATCGGCCTGATGCGCCTTTGCGCTGGCCAGGATTTCGCGGGCCGGCGGGCCGGTGCGCAGTTCGATCTCGGCATCCACCTTGGCCCGGGACCTGAGTTCCTGCAGCTTGTCACGCGCATCGTTGACGGCATTGTCCATCAGATCCACCGGCACATCAATTGCCAGATAGGAGGGGATTTCCTCGACCACATGCAGCAGCACGATGCTGCCTTCCGGATCAACCAGCTCGCTGGCCTTGGTGAGAATATCGAGCCCCTTGTCGAGCACCGAAATGTCAACCGGAACGATAATTTTCTTGAACATTGCTTTCTCCTTTCCCGAACCGTGTCCCTCCCGACAAGGACATTTTGCTTCTCGGCACATCTGTGACGGCCCGGGGCCTACTGGCCTGTTGCCCCGACATTCGCGCCACAGGTTGTCCTGCGCATTGATCAAGGTCAATTTTGAAATTGACCTTTGTTAAGCGCAAGACCCGAAATCACCCTTTCAGCCGCCTTTATGGCAGATAAAATATACGATATTGCGTATCTTCAAAATAATACATATTTATATTGCATCGTACACTGCCTGGGAGCGGCAGTGCCGACAGGACCGGAGGCGGTCATCGATGTGACTGCCCGGCCCTGTCTAGAAGGGAGGAAGACATGGCACATATCGTGATACTGGGCGCAGGCCTCGGCGGCACCATCGCCGCTTATGAACTGCGCGAGAAACTCGGCCGGGAACACACGGTCACCGTGGTCAACAAGGGGTCCGTCTATTCATTTGTCCCCTCGAACCCGTGGGTGGCGGTGGGCTGGCGCACGCAGGAAGAGGTTCAGGTCGACCTGGCGCCGGTGTTTGCCAAGCGCAACATCACGCTTCGGCCCGAAGGCGCTGAAAGGCTGCACCCGGCGGAAAACCGGATTGAACTGACCGACGGCAGTTCGGTCGATTATGATTATCTGGTGATCGCCACCGGGCCGGAACTGGCCTTTGACGAGATCGAGGGGTTCGGGCCGGAGACGGGGTTTTCGCAGTCCATCTGCGAAACCGGGCATGCGGCAGAGGCGAAATCCGCGTTCGATGCCCTGATTGAAAATCCCGGCCCCGTGGTCGTCGGTGCGGTTCAGGGGGCCTCATGTTTCGGACCGGCCTATGAATTCGCCTTCATCCTCGACAAGGCCCTGCGCGATGCAAAGGTGCGCGACCGGGTGCCGATGACATTCGTCACGCCGGAACCCTATATCGGCCATCTCGGCCTCGACGGCGTCGGCGACACCAAGGGGCTGATGGAAAGCGAGCTGCGCGAACGCCACATCAAGTGGATCACCAATGCCCGCGTCGATCACATGACCGCGGAAAGCGTGGTTGCAGAAGAGATTGGCGCAGACGGCGCGGTGAAGGAACGCCACGAACTGCCGGCAAAATTCAGAATGATGCTGCCGGCCTTCCGCGGTGTCCCGGCCATTCGCGGCATTGAAGGGCTCACCAATCCGCGCGGCTTCGTCATCATCGACGAGCATCAGCAGAACCCGGCCTTTGAAAACATCTTCGCCATCGGCGTCTGCGTCGCGATTGCCCCGACGGGCAAGACGGCGGTGCCCGTCGGCGTGCCGAAAACCGGTTTCATGATCGAATCCATGGCCACCGCGACGGTCGGCAATATCGCGCGGCTGATCGCCGGAGAACAGCCCAATGTTCAGGCCACATGGAACGCCGTCTGCCTGGCCGATTTCGGCGATGGAGGAGTCGCTTTCGTGGCGCAGCCGCAAATTCCGCCGCGCAATGTCAACTGGGCCTCGGAAGGGCGCTGGGTGCACGCCGCCAAGGTGGGCTTTGAAAAATATTTCCTGCGCAAGGTGAAGACCGGCATCAGCGAACCCTTCTACGAGAAACTCGCATTGCAGGCGCTGAAGATCGACAAGCTGAAGGCCGTGACCTTCGACTGATACCAAGAGTCAATGATTAGGACCCATCTGACCGGAGCGATTTTGAAAGCCGGCTAGGCGAAAACCGCAGTCGTAGCCATAGCTACGGCGAGGA